>NZ_CP046620.1:3674193-3994758 GCF_009931615.1 Algicella marina
ACAGACATCCTTACCGCGACGGAAGAAGAAATCGTCGATGCCATGCAGTTGATCTGGAAGCGCATGAAACTTGTCATGGAGCCGTCCAGCGCCGTACCGCTCGCTACCATTTTGAAAAATCGCGATGTGTTCGCCGGCAAGCGCGTGGGCGTTATCATCACCGGCGGCAATGTCGATCTGGGCAAATTGCCCTGGATGAAAAACTGAGGGAGAAAGCACATGAACGCACCAGTCAAACTCGAAGAACTCGAAGTCGGCTATGACGTCCCGGCTGCCATCGGAATGTCTGAAAATGATATCCAGACACCGTGCCTCGTGCTGGATCTGGACGCGCTGGAGCGAAATATCGTCAAGATGGGCAATTTCGCCAAGGAAATGGGGGTCCGCCACCGTATCCATGGGAAGATGCACAAATCCGTCGATGTCGCGCTCTTGCAGGAAAAGCTGGGGGGCTCCTGCGGAGTGTGCTGTCAAAAGGTCTCGGAGGCCGAGGTTTTCGCTCGTGGCGGCATCAAGGATGTGCTCGTCTCCAACCAGGTTCGCGACCCGGCCAAGATCGACCGTTTGGCGCGGCTGCCCAAGCTGGGCGCTCGCACGATCTGCTGCGTCGATGATGTGGCCAATGTGGCGGACCTTTCTGCGGCCGCGCAGAAGCACGGCACGGAAATCGAATGCCTTGTGGAGATAGATTGCGGCGCGGGCCGCTGCGGCGTGACGACGACACCGGAGGTGGTGGAAATCGCCAAGGCAATTGATGCGGCGCCCGGCCTGAAATTCTCCGGCATACAGGCGTATCAAGGTGCGATGCAGCACATGGACGAGTACGAGGACCGAAAGGCAAAGATCGATATCGCAGTGGCCATGGTCAAAGATGCCGTGGACGCGCTGAAGGCTGAGGGCCTTGAATGCGATATCGTCGGTGGCGGTGGTACCGGATCCTATTACTTTGAGGGGAATTCAGGCGTCTACAACGAGCTGCAGTGCGGTTCCTACGCCTTCATGGATGCGGATTATGGCCGGATCCACGACAAGGACGGCAACCGGATCGATCAGGGTGAATGGGAGAACGCGCTTTTCATTCTGACCTCGGTGATGAGCCATGCAAAAGCGGAAAAAGCTATCTGTGATGCAGGTCTGAAGGCCCAGTCTGTTGATAGCGGCCTGCCGTTCATCTACGGGCGGGACGACGTCGAATACATCAAATGTTCCGACGAGCACGGTGTGATCTCGGACCCCAAGGGTGTCTTGAAGGTCAACGAGAAACTTAAATTAGTGCCGGGCCACTGCGATCCGACCTGTAATGTCCATGACTGGTACGTGGGCGTGCGCAATGGCAAGGTCGAGACGATCTGGCCGGTAAGTGCTCGCGGCAAGGCTTACTGACATGGATGGTGCAAAGAACGCGGAAGCGGCAGATTTGCCCCTTCTGATTGTCTCTGAAGAAGTCTGTGAAGCAGTTGTCAGCCGTGCCGACGCATTCACGGCGGTGGAAGCCGTTTTCGGTGCGATGGCCAAGGGCGACGCCTGGAACTTCCCGGTGGTACGTGAGGCTCTAGGCCATGCGGACGCTTTGTACGGCTTCAAATCCGGCTTCGACAGGGCCGGGTTGACGCTGGGCCTGAAGTCTGGCGGTTATTGGCCTGGCAACATGGCGAAAGGACTGACGAACCACCAGTCCACCGTTGCGCTTTTTGATCCGGACACGGGCAGGCTTCAGGCAATTGTTGGAGGCAACTACCTGACGGCAGTGCGTACGGCAGCCTCGAGCTCTGTGTCGATTGCCCACCTGGCCCGCAAGGATGCCAAGGTGATCGGTATGATTGGTGCCGGTCACCAGTCCGCTTTCCAGTTGCGGGCAGCTTTGGAGCAGCGCAGCTTCGAAAAGGTCGTGGCCTGGAACCCCGATCCGTCGATGTTGCCGCGTGTGGAGGCGGTCGCCAAGGATGCGGGATTGCCATTCGAGGCGCTGGAACGCGACGCGCTCTGTGCCGAGGCGGATGTGATCATCACTATCACTTCCGCTTTCGAGCCTCTGCTTATGCGGAAGTGGATCAAGCCGGGAACGCACATCGCCTGCATGGGAACGGATACGAAGGGTAAACAGGAGGTCGATCCCGCGATTTTGATGGACTCAACTGTCTTCACCGACGAGGTTGCCCAATCCGTGACTATCGGCGAGGCACAGCATGCGGTCTCGAGCGGTGGTCTGGCCGATTCGGCTATTGTTCCGATCGGCGATGTTATCAACGGCGATCATCCGGGGCGCTCTTCGGACAATGAGATCACTCTCTTCGACGGAACCGGTGTCGGCTTGCAGGATCTGGTAGTCGCACGAGTGGCAATGGACAGGGCTAGAGCTGAAGGCCGCGCACAGTCCATAATACTTTAATAAAAGGAATTATGTGCAGTTGCGGCATGCGACTGCACACTTTTTCCCCTCGCCGCGCATCGGGCCTGTTTCACTTCCCACGGCCAAAAATTTGGAATTTTGTCCCTTCAGAACTTACGGCCCGATGCCACTTTCCGGCTTAATTTCGGGTGATTTCAAAACCTTGTTGACGCTTTCCGGCCCCGCTTTAGCCATATTTACGTAGTCATCTGCGACCTGTGATACTTTTGACGATCATCCGTATTGATCTTTGAAAGCCAGAGTTGACTTGAACTGAATGGATCGGCAGCTTCCGGCTAAAGTCGTGTCGCGGAGATAGAAAACCTCGGAGGGTTTAATAGTGCTGAAAAGCTGGAAGTATATTTGCACGGGTGTACTCGCGGGACTTTTGTCTTCCGCCTCGGCCCAGGCTGAGGAAGTTACACTCAAGACAATCGACGGAACCCTGACACTTACAGGTGACCTGCTCGATTTCGATGGTCGCGTCTACAAGATCCAGACGCTGATCGGGTCGCTGGAAATCGACGTGGCGTCCGTTACCTGTGAAGGCAGCGGTTGCCCGGCGGTTGAGGAAAAGACCGAATTTGCAATCGCCGTTGGCGATGGCGTAAACAATGCCCTGCTCGCCAACTTGCTGGAAGAATATGCCTTCCAGGAGGAAATGACGGCAGAGCAGCGGGTCTCCGGTTCCACCGGCGGCACGAGCGCATTGGAAATGATGGACGACTCTGACGAAGTGAAAGTCAGCGTTTCGGTTCAGCAGTCCGACACCCAGAGTGCCCTGACCAAGTTGATCGACGGCTCCGCCGCTATCGCCTTGACGACCCGTCCGGTTGCAGGCGAAGAGATCAGCGCCTTCACGCGTGCCGGCTTCGCCGACCCGTCGCTGCCGGGCCAAGAAACGGTTATCGCGCTCGATGCTCTGGTTCCGATCGTTGCACCGGGCAACCGTACGCGCGCAATTTCACTGGAGGAACTGGCCCTTATCGCATCCGGCCAGATCCAGAACTGGGCACAGCTGGGCGGCCAGAATGCGCCGATCCGGATGATACTGCCGCGCGAGGAAAGCTCCACTTTCGAGACTTTCAACCGCCTCGTTATCGACGCCAACCGCGCCCGCGTGAATGGCAACATCGAGCGTGCGGACAGCGAGGAAACACTGGCAGACGAGGTTGCACGTGACCCGAATGCCATCGGCGTGGTCAGCCTCTCGGCGCGCCGGAACGCGGAAGTCGTTCCTATTCGCCGCGTCTGTGGCCCCTTGGCAAAAGCGACGCCTTTCGCTGTAAAAGCTGAGGAATATCCGCTTACTCGTCGTGTGTTCATGTATGTTTCCGGGGCTCCGGTGGCATCGCGGATCACGGATCTGATTGCCTTTGCCGGTTCGGGTGCGGCGCAGGATGCCATCCAGGGTGTTGGTTTCATCGACCAGGGCATCATGGCTTACGACATCGACAACCAGGGTATTCGCCTTGCCGCCGGCCTGCTGGCCGCGCCGACACCGGCCGCCCTGCAGCAGATGCGCGATCTGTCTTTGTCGCTGGTGGACTCGCAGCGTCTCTCCACGACGTTCCGTTTCACCACCGGTTCCTCCCGCCTCGACAACAAGGCGCTGGGCGACGTTGACCGCATGGTCGAGTTCCTCAACAGCGAAGAAGTTGCTGATAAAGAAGTACTTGTCATCGGTTTCACCGATTCCATCGGCCGCGAGGACCTGAACATTCTGCTGGGTCAGAGCCGTGCCGAGCAGGTGCGTGAATCCCTGATCACCGCTTCCGGCGGAACGCTGACGGGTGACCGGATTGTCGCCCAGTCCTTTGGTCCGCTGGCGCCGATCGGCTGCAACGAAACGGCCGAAGGCCGCACGATCAACCGCCGGGTCGAGATCTGGATCCGCGATCGGGTCTGATCCCTAACCATTCGAACACCACCACAGAGGGGCCGTGCGAAAGCGCGGCCCTTTCTGCTTTTGGCGCGTATGGTTTCGGTATGGGTTTGGTATGGTTTCGGTATGGGTAATTCGCTCGATTCCGTAATTTCCCGCTGCCATCGGCGTGCCAAAGATGCAGGTAAAGGTTTTGCTTACCTCAGAGGTAACCGAACCGATTACCTGTCCGCTTTGCCGGAAAAACCGGCAACTCCACCCGTCGCTCGATCAAACGCGTCTCGCTGCGACTCTCCGCTTGCCACAACTGTTGCGGGCGGCAGAGTGGGGACATGACACTTCCCGTTTCCGATCCGTGGTATCATGCCACGCAATTGAGTGAGAGGCTGTGGCTGATCACCGAGCCGCGCGTCCACCCGATTTTTTCCGCCAACATGCACCTGGTGCTCGGGCGCGACGGCGATCTGCTGATCGACAGTGGCATGGGCGTCGCGCCACTGCGACCGTTCGTCGATACGCTGAGGCCGGAGCGGGACAAGCCGCTGACGCTGCTGTCCACGCACACGCATGTGGATCACATCGGGGCGGCGCATGAGTTCGACATCCGGCTGGTGCATCCGCTGGAGGCCGAGGCGTTGCGCAGGCCGGAACCCTACAGCCTGAACGCAGAGGAGATTCCGGAGCGGTTGCGCCGGCTGTTCCTTGATGCCGGGTATCCTCCGCTTTGGCCGCTGCTGGTCGATGCGGTCCCGTGGAAGGCATACGACGTCGCCGCATATGAGTTGAAAGGCGCCGAGCCGACGCGGATGGTGGAAGACGGCGATGTCGTCGATCTTGGCGACTGGCATGCGGAAGTGCTGCACCTGCCGGGACACTCTCCGGGACAGGTCGGGCTGTGGGAGGCGGAGACGGGCACGCTGTTCGGAGCGGATGCGATCTATGACGGGCCGCTGATCTATGACGGTGCGGGGATGAGCGTGGCGGACTACGCGGCGACGCTTCGCAGGATTGCCTCCCTGCCGGTGACCAGCGTTCACGGAGGGCATGATCCAAGTTTCGGCAAGGAGCGGATGGACGAGATCGTGCGGCGGTATCTGGAGATCTGGGAGGGCGAGGGCGCGACCGTCTAGCCCTGCTGTGCGGCAGAAGGCTTCGTACCACGCCGGGTGAATCGCGGTTTGCCTTACCCGCCCGGATAAATGTGCGGAAACACTACCTCTCCGGTGCCTTGCAAGGATCGTTCAATTCCCTGCATGGCAAGGTCAACTGAAGAAGCGGTGATGCCTTGTCTTCATTTGCCGGACTTTCTGATCTCTGCCAACGTTCCCAAGATGACGCCCAGGGTGAGCATCAGGATGGAATAGTCCAAGCCGGCATCAAGGGCGCGGCCTGGCCGTTGGAGTTCCGGGATGTAGATCCGCAGAGGAACCATGCATATTCCGAGTGCTCCGAAGATGAAAAGTAACCAAGCCAAAGGCTTGGACAGTCGTGAAAAGAACATTTGGATACACTCCTTTTCCGGCCTTCAATGTGCGACGATTGATTTCCATGGTCTATTTTCCAAGGCCGAGAGAATTTCATAAATAATTGAAAAAACAAGCTTCGCGATTGGGCAATCATGGTTGGCGCGGTTGTTCCGGCCGCTGCCAGCCTGACCTAAATTGTAGGCACGCAGGCCGCTGACTTGTCAGGTGGCCACAGTAATTTTCGGGGATGACTGGGACCTGCGCCTTTCGGCTGGAGCCGAAGCAGCCAGCCGGGCATCTGAGCAATTCAGCCCGTTTCCTCCAGAACGACGGACTGCAACGCACCGCCGAACCCCAGGGCGTTCCACGTCAGGCTGTCCTTGTTGCGGTGAAGGACCACCCGGCCCTCCTGAAATGGGTTGGTGCAGAGTTCGGCGACGCCGGAGCGGCCGAGCCAGTGGCCGTAGGCGTATTCGGACTGGAACGCCTCTTCAGGTTTGCGGATGCGGTTGGTGGCGGGCATGTCGGCGACCGGGGGACCGATCGCGAAGAGGAATGTGCGGTCCGACGAGACGAGGATCGCGGTGAGGCCGGGGCCGGTGTGGCGGGTGGCAGTGAAGCTCTCGACCGGTTCGCGGTGCCAGAGTTCGCGATACTCCCCCTTCAACCCATCCTCGATGAGGTTGCCGCTTTCATCGAACGTCATGTAGCCGGCGTCGATGCCGTCGGGGCGTCCGCGCCAGTTGATTTCCCGCGCCCATGTGCAGGTGCCGCCCTCGACCGTAATCGTGCCGGCAAAACCCTCGGCCTGCATTACGGTGTCGAGAGCCTCCGACCCCAGTTCGGCGGGGCAGGTGGCGCTGCCGACGGGAGGGCGCTGGCGGGGGATGCGGATGTCGGCGTAATGGGGACCCGCCTGCAACCAGTGAACGCGGGTATCATGATCTTCCTCCGCGCCTGCTTTTATCCAGGCGCGTTTCCAGTGCCCCTGCAGGGCGGCCGTGTCGATCACGCGGCGGCGGCGCGATGGGCGGAGATGGCGGTAACGATCTCCTCCGTTGTCTGGTTCGCGCCCTCCTGCAGGTATTCCATCGCGTTGAGCGAGGCTTCGTGCGTCTCCGGCGAGGTGCCACCGACGCTGTCGGACACGACGCGGCAATAGTAATCGTGCTGGTGGGCGTCGGCAAAAGTGTAGTGGACGCAGACATCCGTCATGCCCCCGACCATGACGAGGGTTTCGGCCTTCAGCCCCTTCAGCAGGATTTCCATCTCAGTGCCGAAGAAGGCGGAGTAGCGACGCTTCGGCAAGTAATAGTCCGTCGGGCGCATGCCCATTTCTTCCTTTGCCACGGGCGTTCCGGGCTCACCCTCCATGCAATGGATGCCCTCGGAGCCGTCGAGTTCGCGGCCATAATCCACCATGTCGCGGCGGTGGATTTCCTGAATGAAGATCACCGGAAGCCCGGCTGCATGGGCGGCATCCACCACCCTTCGGGCGCGGCGCATGTTGTCGGCGTAGCCCGGCATGACGGGGATGCCGGCCTTCACGTCCATGAAGGCTGATTTCTGGATGTCGATCACCAGAAGGACGGTGTTGCCGACAAGGGTGGGTTGACGTGGCATGGGCTTGCTCCTCAGCTTCTGGTCTCATCCGCACCCATAAGGCGGGGCAGGTCGCCCCAGCGGGCGACGGCGGAAAAGACGATGATGGATACGGCGATGAAGGTAATGGCGGCAACGGCCATCGTCGGCGTATAGCCGTTGCGCAGCGAGTTGAAGATTTGCAGCGTGACGGTGGAATAGGCGGAGGCCGACACGAAGAACATGACTATGAACTCGTTGAACGACAGCACCAGCGCGAAGAAGAAGCCGGAGGCGGTGTAGGGCAGTGTCTGCGGCAGGATGATGGTGCGGAAGGCCACGGCTTCGGTGGCGCCCATGGTAGCGGCGGCGTCGAGATGCGCGCGCTCGATGGATTGCAGGCCGATGGAGATGGTGACGAGCGGCAGCGCCATGAAGAGTGCGGCGTGGCTGACGATGGCAACCGGGAGCGCGCCGAGAACGCCCGCGAAGCTCCAGAAAAAGCCGAGACCGACGCCGAAGACGATTGGCGGCAGCGCGAAGGGCAGCGAGCCAAGGGCTGCGAGGGTTTTGGAGAGGCGCGAACCCTTTGCCCAGAGTAGGTAGGCGACGGGCCAGGCGATGAGAACGGCGAGGGCGGCGGAGCCGAAGGCGATGATGAGCGAATTCCACAGGGCCACGCGCCAGACCGGCTCGGTTATGAAGAACTCGGCAAAGCGGGCAAGTGTCGGATCCTGCGGAGGGAACAGCATCGTGCGGCCGCCGTTCAGTGCTGCGCCGGAGACGACGATGATGGGCAGGGCCAGCATGATGGCGGAGAGGGCCATGAAGGCGGGGGCGAGCGCGCGCTTCATGGCCTGCCCCGCAGCATCAGCAATTGCCCGAGGCCCAGGAAGGTCGCGGCGGTGACCAGCAGGATGACGGCCTGCGCGGCGCCGAACGGGGCGTTGAGGGTGGAGCCGCGGACGCTCTCGTAGACGGAGATCGCGGTGGTCTGTTTCGCGGGTTCGGCGAAGACGGTGACGGCGACATATGTGCCGAGCAGGAACACGAACAGCAGCAGCACCGCGCCGGTGAGCGGCAGGCGCACGGCGGGGAGGATGACGGTCGTGAGCACCTGGCGTGGGGTGGCGCCCATGGTTCGGGCGGCTTCGATCTGGCTCTGATCGAGCCGGGAGAGGGCGGGATAGAGCAGGATGACGGCGTATGGCCAGACGAGGTAGGCCATGCACATGACCGTGGCGAAGGCGGAGGTCTTGAACTTGACGTTGCGGGGCGAGGCGAGGCCCCATTCGCGGAGCAGGTCGAAAAGGCCGTTGGCTTTCAGCCAGTCCGTCAGGCCGGTTTCCCTGAAGACCATCGGCAGGCCGGAGCGGTTGGAAAAGAGCACATCCCAGCCCATGACGACGAAGACCTCCGACAGTGACAGGGAGGCGAGTATGAACACCAGCCAGCGGCTCTGCGCCCGTCGGGACAGGCGGGTGAGGCAGAGTGTGAAGGGAAAGGCGGTGAGCACCGCCAGCAACGAGGCGATGACGGCGTAGTAGAGCGAGTACCAAAGGCGCTGGAGGTAGAGGTAGGTGACATCCTCGGGCCAGCCGGCGCCGACGAAGAAACGCTGGAAGTTGGCGAAGGTGAACGCCCATTCCCAGCCGGCGCCCTCGATCTTCTGACCGAAGGCGATGGCGATGACCAGCAGGAACGGGGTGACGCAGAGCAGGAGAATCAGGGCTGTCAGCAGCGCCGGCAGCAACCGCGCCGGGTTGAAAGCGGGGCTTGGCGGTGCCGCCGGCAGGGTAAGGGATTCGCTATGGCTCATCTGGGGTGGTCACGGCGCGTGTGTCGGGTTGCGCGGGGCAGGCGGCGGGCGTTGCCCACGGGCAGACGCGCGATCATGCTGCTGCCTCCTCGGGGAAGACCTGCAAGGCTTCGGGCGGCAGGATGAGGTCGATGCTGTCGCCGACGGCGAAGGGGCGGGCCGATTCCCCGATGGCGTATTCGACGATGATCGGACCGATATCGGTTTCGAGGTGGATATCGCGCACCGGGCCCAGATCCCGCACGAAGGTGATGCGTGCGGGCAGGCGGTTGGTGGCGCTGTCGCTTTCATCGAGGCAGGCCTTTTCCGGGCGGCAGGCGACGCGAACGGCGGCGCCGTCGATAAAGCTGGCGGCGGGGCTGACTGAGAGGTTGCGGGGGCCGATGCGCACCGTGCCGTTCTCCACCACGCCGTCGAAAAAATTGGCGCGGCCGATGAAATCCGCGACGAATGCATTGGCGGGCCGGTGATAGATTGTTTGCGGCGGGCCGACCTGTTCCACGCTGCCGCGGGACATGACGACGATGGTGTCGGCCATTGTCATCGCCTCGCGCTGATCATGGGTTACGACGATGGTGGTGATGCCCAGACGCTGCTGGAGAAGGCGCAGTTCTACCTGCATTTCCTCTCGCAACTTGGCATCAAGAGCGGACATCGGCTCGTCCAGGAGGAAGATATCCGGTTCCTGCGCGAGGGCGCGGGCAATGGCGACGCGTTGGCGCTGGCCGCCGGACAACTCACCGATGCGCCGGCTGGCGAAAGGCTGGAGCTGGACGAGATCGAGGAGGCGATGGGCGCGTTCCGCTGCCTCGGCCTTGGCAACTCCAGCGATGGTGAGGGCGTAAGCGACATTTTCTGAGACGTCGAGATGCGGAAAGAGCGCGAAATTCTGGAAGACCATGCCGAACTTGCGCTTGTGCGCGGGCAGGTTGGTGATGTTGCGACCCCCGAGGGTGATCATGCCGCGGGAAGGTTCCTCCAGCCCGGCGATCATGCGCAGGAGTGTGGTCTTGCCGCAGCCGGAAGGGCCGAGAAGGGCGGCAAGCTCGCCCTCCCGGAAGGTGAGGTTGGCGGAACCGACAGCGCGGGCGCTGCCATAATCCTTGCCGATGTTCTGAAGAACGAGGTCCGCCATTTTCGGATCACGCCCCGGCGAGCATCTTGTCCCACGCCTCTTTCATGAAGGTTTCCTTGTCGAGATAGGCCTCGTAGGCGGGTTTGATGGAAGGCGTGCCGGAGACGAAGGCAAACTCCTCGTCTGTCAGGTCCGTCTTCGACTGCTCCAGCAGCGGAGCTGTGCCGATCTTGCGCGACATCAGCGCCTGTATGGCGGGATCGGAGGAGAAGTTGATGAATTCGGCGGCTTCCGCGCCCTTGTCCGACAGGGCTGACAGGCACCAGGAGCCGTAATCCTGCGGGTTCCCTTCTTTCGGGAAGACGGCCTGGATCGGGAAGCCGTCGGCGGCCATGAGGTTGGAGACGTCGAGATAATAGAGGCCGCCGATGACGTCGGCGTTCTTCATCGACTGTTCCATCTGGCTTTCCGCCGACCACCAGAGCGCGACGTTGGGCTTCAGTTCGGCGGCCTTCTCGATCAGGGCAATGATGCCCTCGTCGGTGGCGAAGGTGGCTTCGCCTTCGAAGAACGTGGCGGCGACGATGTCGAGGAAGTGGGAGTTGTAAAGCTTGGAAATGCCGAGCGAGGCTTCGTATTTTTCCGAATCCCAGAATTCGGCCCATGAGGCGGGAGGCCCCACCTCGTCGGGGTTGATGACCATGGCGGTGAACCATGACATAGCGCCGACGCCGATAGGACCTGTGCCGTCCTCGAAGACGAAGTAGCTGTCCAGACCCTCGGCGGCGGGAATGGCGGACATGTCGAGTTTTGCGAGCATGCCGCCGAGACGGCTGGCCTTGATCATCGTGTCGCGGGCATAGAGCGACAGGTCGGCGGGTACGGAGCCGGCGGCGGTGGCCTGCTGCATGGTTACCAGCCAGTCGGAGGAGTTGGGCTGTGTGACGCTTTCGACAGCGATGCCGGTGGCTTCGGTGAAGGCGGGATAGACATGTTCCTTGAAGCTGTTTTCGAAATAGCCGCCATAGGAACCGATTTTCAGCGTGCGGTCCTGCGCGATGAGTGGCGTGCCAATGACGGCGGAGGCTGCGGCAAGGCCGGCCGTGTTCTTCAGGAGGGTTCTTCTGCTGAGGTTGGACACGAGTGTTCCCCTTTGGACATGGTGGTTACAGCCGCGCTCCCGGTGCGCGGAACGGTTTCATTGGGGCGGGGATACGGCGGTGCGGTCAACGGGTCTTGGATGAAAATGGTGCAGTTGCGAAATGGAATGCAAAATATTTGGACATAAATTTAGATGAAGGCTGAAAAGTAATCAAAAAAGGATGCGCTGCTGTTTAGGGGCGGGCAGGCTTCAGCGGTAATCGGGCAAACAGGGGAGACGAGCCATGACCGAGACCGCCGCAGACCAGAAAGCGTTGACGGTAGAGGATGCTACGCTGCCGGTGATCGACCTGTCGGGCCTGTTCGGCGGCGGGGCGGACGACAGGGCGGCGGTGGCCGCGGCACTGGGCGAGGCGGCGCGGACTTCCGGCTTCTTCTACATCACCGGACACGGTATCCCGCAGGCGCAGATCGACGCGCTGCTGGCGGCGTCGCGGCAATTTCACGAAATGCCGCGCCGCTTCAAGATGAAATACTGGTCGGGGTTCACCACCCATCACCGGGGTTATGTGCCGTTCGAGGAGAACGGCGGGGATTTTCCAAAGTCGATCAACTTCAACGAGGCGTGGGACATGTCGTTCGAGGCACCGGCGGACCACCCGGACTACCTGGCCGGCTGGCGGATGACGGGGCCAAACATCTGGCCCGACATTCCCGGCTGGAAGGAGACGGTTAGCGGTTATTACGACGCGGTGTTCGGGCTGGGGATGAAGATGCTGGAGGCGCTGGCGCTGGAGCTTGACGTTGATCCGGAGGAACTGACGCGCCAGATCAGTGCCCCGACTTCGCAATTGCGGCTGCTGCGCTATGTCGAGAACGACATGCCGGCAACCAAGGACGTGGTGGGCATCGGCGCGCATTCGGATTTCGAGTGCTTCACCATTCTGCTGCAGGGCGGGCCGGGGTTGCAGGTGCTGAGCACGGAGGATGTGTGGATCGAGGCGCCGCCGCTGCTGGGATGCTTCATCGTCAATATCGGGGACATCTTCGAGACGTGGTCGGGCGGGCAGTTCAAGTCCACCCAGCATCGGGTGGCGAATATCGGGCGGGAGCGGTATTCCGTGCCGCTTTTCTTCGGGCTGGACTACCATGCGGTGGTCGAGCCGCTGGCGAAGTTCCGCACGCCGGAGGTGGTGGCGAAATACCCGCCCATGAAGGCGGGTGAGCACCTGATGCGGATGTCGATTTCCGCGTTCCGCTACATGGCCGACGCGAAGGCGAAGGGCGAACTGGTGCCCGACTACGAAGTGCCCGAGGAGAACCCGTTCAAGCGCGAGGCGAAGCAGACGGCGGCGGAGTGACGGTTCAGGCCGGTGGCTCGGCGAGGATGGTGTCGATCTCGGCAAATCCCGAGCCCCAGCCGTTCTGCATGTTGCCCATCGCCTGCGCGAAGCACTGGAGTTCCGCTTCGGTGGCGTCCTGCGGTGTCATCGTCAGCGTGACTTCGGTTTCCGCGCCCGCCTCCGCGAGTGTGATGGCGATGTAGAATACACGCGGCCAGTCGGGCATCATCGGGTTGGCGGCGGGTTGCCAATCTGCGTCGGTGGACATCTGCTGCCAGCTGAGACGAGCCGGCGGTTCTACCTCCGCGAAGGTCATCTGGCTGTAGTCGGACATCGAGCGCATCTTCATCTCGTTGCGCCAGTGGCCGCCGGGGCGAAGATCAAAGCCGTGGATCACCGTTTCGACGCCGGGGCCGTACCACCGGGAAAGGAGGGCCGGATCGGTGAAGCAGGTCCAGACGCGTTGGCGGCTGGCGCTGAAGCGGCGGGTCATCGTGAAGGTGGGCGCGTCGGTCATTGGTCAGTCCTTCGTCAGGGAAGCAAGAAGATCGTCGAGCTGGTCGAAGCTGCCGTGCCAGAAGGCGCGAAACTCGACGAGCCAGGCGGTGGCCTCGCGCAGGTTTTTGGCGTTCAGGCGGGCGGGGCGGCGCTGCTCGTCGATGCCGCGCTCTACCAGTCCGGCGCGTTCCAGAACCTTGAGGTGACGCGAGATCGCGGGCTGGCTTATGGGAAAGGGGGCGGCGATTTCCTGTACTGAGGCCTCACCTCCGGCGAGCCGCATGAGGATGGCCCGGCGTGTCGGATCGGCGAGCGCGGCAAAGACCGCGTCGAGGTTGGTTGGGACGGAGGATGCATAACCAGGTGATTCCATAACTATATGGTTATATAAAATCGACGGGCGGTCAAGTTGCCGGTTGCGGTAACGGTATCGATGACTTGAGGATGGTCCCTGGATGCACGCAGGCTCGGGCGGCGCGGGCTTCAGCCGTCCGAGGAGGTGGCGTCGCGCAGGGCGTCAATATCGGGAATGCGGATGTAGCGGTTCTGGGTGACCTCGACGAGGCCTTCCTTGCGCATCTCCGTCAGGCGGCGGCTGACGGTTTCGGGGGTGAGGCCAAGAAAATCGGCGATATCGGTGCGCTTGAGCGGCAGTTCGAATTGGGCGCTGTGGATGCCGTTGGTGTCTTCGCTGCCCTCGGGATCGATGTGGTCGGCGATGAGGCAGAGGAAGCTGGCCAGTTTTTCCCGCGCGGAGCGGCGTCCCAGCGACAGCAGCCAGTCGCGGGCTTCGTCCAGTTCGCGCAGTGCCTGATTGTGGAGGCGGTGTTCGAGGTCCGGGGCTTCCTCGATCATCTTTTCCAGCGCCGATTTGGGGAAGGAGCAGATGCGGAGGGTGGTGGCGGCCTCGGTTGTGAGATCGCTCTGTTCGGAGAACGGGCGGCCGATGAAATCGGGTGCGAACTGAAGGCCGACGATCTGCTGGCGACCGTCGGGGAGCAGCTTGGAGAGTTTCACGACGCCGCCGAGGATGTTGGAGAACTGGGTCACATCTTCACCGGCGCTGGTGAGGGGTGTTTCCTTGGAGACGGCCTTGCGTGTGGTAGACCTGCTGAGGCGGACAAGCTGGTCTTCCGTAAGCGCGCCGCAGACGCCCTTGTGACGGGCTTCGCAGGCACGGCAGAGCACGGGGATGCCCGCGCTGTGGATGTCCTTCCGCTTGTCGTCGCCGCCTGCCATCGCCCGCCATCGCTGCGTGTTGCCCCTTGAAACTAGGGATGAGCGCCCGTTTGCGCCAGAGAAAACCGGCGTGCGAGCGGCAGATGATGCAAAGAAAGATATTGACGAAACCGGTTTCGGAAGGCACGGTTTGATGCAAGGGGAGGAAATACTTGGACGAAACTCTGGCAAAACAGGGATCCAAGGTTGGTTCGAACAAGCTGAAGATCGGGGATCTTGCCCGGCATCTCGGCCTGTCGAAGGGCACGGTTTCGCGTGCGCTGAGCGGCTATCCCGACATTTCCGAAAAGACCAAGGAACGCGTGATCCGGGCGGCGAACGAGCTTGGCTACAAGCCGAGTTCGTATGCGCGGGCGCTGTCGACTGGCCTGGCGCGATCCGCCGCGCTGGTGCTGTCCGTTTCCGGCGACAGCGTACAGAAAGCCTATCTGCCGGATATTCTCGACGGGCTGTCAACGCGACTGGGCGCGGATGGCTGGACGCTGACGGTGGCTACGGCCTCGCCCGAAGAGGATGACCTTGCCGTTCAGGAACGGTTGATCGCGGAGCGGAAGGTGGACGGGTTCATCATCACCCGCACCCGTCGCCACGACCCCCGGATCACGGCGCTGCTGGAGGCGGAGGTGCCGTTCGTGATGTACGGGCGGCAGGAAGACATGAGCGGCAAACCCTCGTTCGATTATCTAGGCGAGACGGCGATGGAGCAGGCGGTGATACGGCTGGCCAGGCTTGGGCACCGCCGGATCGGCTATATCGGTGCGCGCGACGGGTTCTACATGCAGGAGCGCCGGACAGAAGGTTACGTGGCGGGGCTGGCCGATGCCGGCTTGCCGCTGGACATGGACATGGTGCGTGCCGGCGGGATGACGGAGGCCGAGGGCGCGGCGCTGGCGGCCGACCTGCTGGCGCAGACGGAGCCGCCGACCGCGATTGTCTGTGCGATGGATGTGGCGGCGCTGGGCGCCTATCGCGCGGTCGAAGCGCTGGGCCTGCGGGTGGGGCACGAAGTTTCGCTGATGGCCTATGACGGCATCGCCGAGGGTGCCTATGCGCGGCCGGGGCTGACGACATATGCCGTGGACGGGCGTGCCGCGGGGCAGGCACTGGCGGACCTGCTGTTGCGGCGGATCGCGGGTGAGGCGCCGGACAGGTTGCAGGAGACTGGCGAGGCACGGCTGATCGCGCGGGGTTCCGACAGGGCACCGGCGCTGACCTCTGCCGAACTGGCGGTGCGGATCGCCGGGCGCTGACATGACATTCAAGAAGAGTTCAACAGGGAGAAGACCATGAAACTCAGTAAATCGTTCGGGCCGCTTGCTTTGGCCACTGTTCTCGGCCTCGGCGTTTCCGCCGTGGCGGTACAGGCGCAGAGCATCCGGTTCTGGACCACGGAGGAGCAGCCGGAGCGGCTGGCCAAGCAGCAGGAGATGGCGGATGCCTTCCGCGAGGAGACCGGCATTGCCGTGGAGGTGATCCCGGTGACGGAAACCGACCTCGGGACCCGCGCCACGGCGGCGTTTGCTGCCGGTGACCTGCCGGACGTGATCTATCACACGTTGCAGTATGCACTGCCCTGGGCGGAGGCCGGTATCCTGGATACCGACGCGGCGACGGAAGCAATCGAAGACCTTGGCGAGGACACTTTCGCTTCCGGAGCGCTGGGCATGGCGGCGACGGACGGCGGCTATGCCTCTGTCCCGGTCGATGGCTGGACGCAGATGATCATCTACCGCAAGGACCTTTTCGACGAGGCCGGGCTGGAAGCACCGGACAGCTATGCCGACGTGCTGGCGGCCATCGAGGCATTGCACAACCCGCCGGAGATGTTCGGCTTCGTGTCGGCCACCAAGGTGGACGAGAACTTCATGAGCCAGGTTCTGGAACACGTGTTCCTCGCCAACGGTGTCTCGCCGGTCGGACCGGATGGTTTCTCGCCGCTGGATGAAGCCGCGACGACCGAGGTGCTGGAGTTCTACAAGGCGATCACCGAAGCCTCGCCGCCGGGTGAGCTGTTCTGGCAGCAGAGCCGGGAGCTGTATTTCGCGGGCAAGGCCGCGATGATCATCTGGTCGCCGTTCATCCTCGATGAGTTGGCTGGTCTGCGCGACAGCGCGCCGCCGACGATCAACGATGACCCGACTTCCGCCGAATTGGCATCCATGACCGGAGTAGTGACGAAGTTCTCCGGCCCCTCCAACCCCGATGGCGCCGCCTGGGGGGACCTGCGCTATTTCGGGATTACCTCGGACGCCGATATCGACAGTGCGCTGGACTTCGTGAAGTACTCGATGGACGAGGGTTACATGCAGACGCTCTCCATTGCGCCGGAGGGCAAGTTCCCGGTGCGGCGCGGAACGGCGGATGCGCCGGGCAAGTTCTCCGAGGAATGGGCGAAACTGCCGGTGGGCGTCGACCGCAAGGCGCCGCTGTCCGATCTCTATGATCCGGCGATGATCGACGAGATCGTGGCCGGTCTGGACACCGCCCAGCGTTGGGGCGTCACCGATGGGCAACTGGCGCTGGCCTCGAAGATGATCAACTCGCAGGTCATCAACCGTCTGGTGCGCGAGTATATGGATGGTGAACGCGACGCGGCCGCGACCGTGGCGGCGATGAACGACGAACTGTCGAAAATCGAGTGAGCGAACGGCGGGGCCGGCGATGGTGCCGGCCCCGCGACCATGACGGACGGACACATGACGGATATTGCACCAACAGGCCGGGGAGCACTGGAGAAACGCGAGGCGCGGCTGGCCTGGGGCCTGCTGGCGCCGACGCTGATATCGGTGGCGCTGGTGGTGCTGCTGCCGTTGGCGGCAATCTTCTGGATCAGTTTCAAGCCGGTGGAACTGGCAGATTTGCGGGTGCCGGAAGCGGAGGCCTATGAACGGCTGCGCGGCGATATCGAAGCGCCGGGTGACAGTGCCGAGATCTCCTACCGGCTGAGCAACTCCTCGCGCGAGGTGGCGGTGACCGGGGTGACGCTGCGCGACACCCTGCCCGTCGGGCTGGAGGTGCAGAACATCGACCCGCGGTGCACGCTGGAGGGTCGGGAACTGTTCTGCGACCTCGGCGATTTCGAGCCGGGTCATCGCGAGCAGATGCGGATGGACGTCGTTGCCGCCGAGGATTTCACCGGGCCGCTGCCGAGCCTGCGCGACACTCCGGCGGAGATGGTGGGCAGCGCCTCCTCCGACCTGTGGAACGCCACGTTCACGCTCGAGAACTTCCGCACCCTTTTTGATGGCGGCCAGTTCTGGAATGTTCTGGGGGTGACGCTGTTCTACACGGTGTTCGGCACCATCGGGGCACTGGTCGTAGGCCTGTTCGCGGCGCTGCTGCTGAACAAGAGTTTTCGCGGGCAGGGGCTGTTGCGGGGGTTGTACCTGTTTCCCTATGTTGCCCCGGTGATCGCCGTGGCCTTCACCTGGGTGATCCTGCTCGACCCGTTCTCCGGCTCCATCAACGCGCTGCTGGTGCAGATGGGGGTGGTGAACAGCCCGATCAACTTCTTCGGCGAGCGGCCGCTGGCACTGATCATGGTGACGGTGTTCGAGATCTGGCGGTATTTTCCGCTGTCGTTCCTGTTCATCCTGGCGCGGATGCAGAGCATCGACACGGATATGTACGAGGCCGCCGATATGGACGGGGCATCACCGTTTCAGCAGTTCTGGTATCTGAGCATGCCGCAGTTGCTGGGTATCCTGAGCGTGCTGTTCCTGCTGCGCTTCATCTGGACGTTCAACAAGTTTGACGACATCTTCCTGCTGACGGGCGGCAATGCGGGCACGCGGACGCTGACGGTGAATGTCTACGAACAGGCGTTCGCGGTTTCCAACATCGGTGCGGGGGCCGCGGTGGCGGTGGTGATCTTCGGCTGCCTGATCCTGTTCGCGCTGTTCTTCTTCCGCTTCGTCAGTCGGGAGGAGGGGCTATGAGAAGAGTGCCTCCGGCGGGGATATTTTCGGGAAAAATGAGGGGGCGTGCCTTCGTGCCCGACAGTGGGCCGCGGGGCGCGGCAGGGATGGTTATTTGTGGAATGATGAAGGGTGCGGCGCGGTGGCAGCGGACCCTTCGGGCCGGGAGGGGCGCGTGATGCGGGCGGTGCGTTACGGCTATGTGACCGGGCCGCTGATCGGCGGGTTGTGGGGCGTGGTGATGGCGGTGGTGATCGCCGTCGTCGTGAGTTTCGCGACCGGGGCCGGGCTGCGACCGGTGCTGCTGCCCGCTTTCGCGTTCGGGGCCTGGCTGGGGCTGGTGTGGTTGCCCGATGGCGGACGCGGGATGCGGGCCCGGCTGGCGCTGGGCGGCGCGCTGGCGGTGGTGGTGCTGGCCGTGTTCTGGCTGTTCGGCCTGCCGCTGGCGGGTGCGGCGGAGACCGGACTGGGCGTGATGCTGGTGGCGTGGCTGTTGTGCGCCGCCGCGGTGTTGTGGCCGCTTTTGTCGATGCTGCGGCCGTTGCCGTTCGGGGTGGCGACGCGGCACGAATTCGAGGACGCGGTGATCCGGTTTCTGACCGGTTTCGGCTACATCTTCTTTACGGCGCTGGTAGCCATTCCCTTCTACGTGATGGTGATGACGAGCCTGAAATCGCAGCAGGCGCTGTTGCTGAACCCACTGGACTTCAGCCTCGATCTCGAACGGGGCTGGGGGCTGTTCCGTTCCTATTTCGAGTTGTTCGGGCAGTTCAACTTCGGCGACTATCTGCTGACCTCGTTCTTCGTGTCGGTGATGACGGTGTTCATCACGCTGCTGTTCAGCGTGCCGGGAGCCTATGCGGTGGCGCGACTGCGGTTTCGCGGGCGGGCGGCCATGGGGCGTTCGATCCTGCTGATCTACATGGTGCCGATGATCGTGCTGGCGCTGCCGATCTACATCGCCTTCTCGATGCTGGAGTTGCGCAATTCGCTGGTGGGTATCCTGATGATCTATCCCGTCACCACGATCCCCGTGGCACTGTATATGCTGCAGGGGTATTTCCGCGGGCTGCCGGCGGAGGTGGAGGAAGCGGGGCTGATGGACGGGCTTTCGCGCCTCGCCGTGATCTGGAAGATCACGCTGCCGCTGAGCCTGCCGGCGCTGGCGAGTGTTTCGCTCTATGTGTTCATGATCGCGTGGAACGAGTTTCTGCTGGCGTTCATGCTGCTCGACGATCCATCCAAGTTCACGCTGACGCGGGGGGTGGCGATGCTCAATTCTTCCGAGATACCGCGCCAGCACCTGATGGCCGGTTCGGTGATCGCCACCGTGCCGATCATGGTGATCTTCCTCGGGCTGGAGAAATTCATGACCAAAGGCCTGACAGCCGGATCGGTGAAGGGATGAGCACCGGTTTCGAGAAACGAGGCGAAAGGCGTCGGTGGCGTGTTTCGAAAGACGAATGCGGCGTCGTCCTGCCCGGGGCCGGTTTCGTCGTGGACTTTGACAACACGGGCCGCATGGCCCTCTGGAGACTGCAAGCGTGAGAGAACTTGACGACCGGGCGAGAGCCATTCTGACGGGCAACGACCGGGGCGGGTACACCGTGCCGACGCGGGGGCTGTACCCGTATCAGTGGAACTGGGACAGCGCCTTCGCCGCGATGGGTTTCTCCGCCTTTGATCCCGACCGGGCGTGGCGGGAACTGGAGACGCTGTTCGCTGCGCAATGGGAAACGGGAATGGTGCCGCATATCATCTTCCACGAGGTCGATCCCGGGTATTTTCCGGGGCCGGACGTGTGGCAGACGCACCGGCAACCGCCGACCACCGGCATTACCCAGCCGCCGGTGGCGGCGACAGCGGCGCGCCGGATCTACGAGCGTGACCATGACCGGGCGCGGCTGGCGGCCCTCTATCCGAAGATGCTGGCGTGGCACCGCTGGTTCGCGGCCCACCGGCTGGACCGGGGTGCGGTGTGTATTGCCCATCCATGGGAGGCCGGGCGGGACAACGCGCCGGACTGGGACGGGGCCATGGCGGGCGTCGACAGTTCCGGTGTCGGCGAATACACGCGCCGCGATACTGCCCATGTGGACGCGGCAATGCGGCCGCAGAAGATCGACTACGACCGTTACCTCTCGATCCTCTATTTCGGGCGCGACACCGGCTGGGACGCTGCCGAGATTGCCGCGAACGGGCCGTTTTTCGTTGCCGATCCCAGCATGACCTTCATCCTGCTGCGGGCCAACCGCGACCTGGCGGTGCTGGCCGGGGTGCTGGGGGAGGATAGCGGCGAAATCGAGGGCTGGATCGCGGAGCTGGAAGCCGGGGCTGAGACATTGTGGAACGCGGACGGCGAATACTACGACAGCCGCGATGTGCGCACCGGAACCTTCGCCAACTCGCTGTCCTGTGCCTCGTACCTGTGCTGGTATGCCGGCATCGACAACCGGCGGATGCTGGAGCACCTGCGTTCCGTGCTTGGCCGGGTGCGCTATGGCGTGCCGAGTTATGACCCGGAGGGGCCGGAGTTCAATGCCCTGCGCTACTGGCGCGGGCCGGTGTGGGGGGTTGTCAATTTCCTGATCGCGGACGGGCTGGCGGCGGCGGGCCACGAGGTACAGGCGGATCGGATAAGGGCCGATACGCGGGCGCTGATCGAGCGGAACGGATTCTTCGAATATTTCGACCCGCTCGAGGGACGACCTGCGGGCGGCGATAATTTCACCTGGACGGCCGCCATATGGCTGATCTGGGCGGGGAGGGACTGATGGGAAGCATCGCACTGAGGAGTGTCGAAAAATGGTTCGGACAGACGCAGGTGATCAAGGGTATCGACCTTGATATCGGCGACGGCGAGTTCGTGATCTTCGTCGGGCCTTCGGGCTGCGGCAAGTCCACCCTGTTGCGGATGATCGCCGGGCTGGAGGACATCAGCCGGGGAACGCTGACATTGGACGGCCGCGACGTGACTGCCGAGCCGCCCTCGAAGCGGGGGCTGGCGATGGTGTTCCAGTCCTACGCCCTGTACCCGCACATGGACGTGCGTGCCAACATGGGTTTCAGCCTGAAAACGGCGGGCCGGAGCAAGGCGGAGGTCGCGGCCAAGGTGGATGCCGCCGCCAAGGCGTTGCGGCTGCAGCCGTTTCTGGACCGGCGGCCGAAGGAGCTTTCCGGTGGGCAGCGGCAGCGGGTGGCGATCGGGCGCTCGATTGTCCGTGACCCGGTGGCGTTTTTGTTCGACGAGCCGTTGTCCAACCTCGATGCCGCCCTGCGGGTGGAAATGCGCTACGAGATCGCCAAGCTGCACCAGACTCTGAAATCGACGATGATCTATGTGACCCATGATCAGGTGGAGGCGATGACGCTGGCGGACCGGATCGTCGTGCTGCAGGGCGGGGTGATCGAGCAGGTGGGCTCGCCCAAGGAGCTATACGAGCGACCCGGCAACCTGTTCGTCGCCCAGTTCATCGGCAGCCCGAAGATGAACGTTCTGCCAGGCACCTGCGCCGGGGGGCAATTCGACATCGCGCTGGGAACATCCGTGCCCGGACCGGAGGGCGCGGCCTATCTCGGGATCCGTCCGGAGGACATCGAGATCACCGCACCGGGCGGCGGCCAGATGGACGGAATCGTCGACGTGACGGAGTATCTCGGCGCCGACACCTACCTGATCGTGGAGACCGGCGCGGCGGAGAAGATCACCGTGCGGGCGCCCGGTGGCATCGATATCCGGGCCGGGGCCGAGGTCGGGCTGGGCTTTCCAGAGGCGCGGCGGCATTTCTTCGACGCCGACGGACGGGCGTTGCGCGGCTGAGAGCGGCAAGCTGCGCCGCCCCGGATAGTGTGTGCGAATAAGAAGGCGCAGCGCTGTGGATGTCGGCGCCGACCCGGATCAGGCTTTGCCGAGGATGCGCCCGAGCGGCCGGCCGCCGACAATATGGACGTGGAAATGCGGGACTTCCTGCACCGCGTCTTCGCCCGCATTCGATATAAGCCGGTAGCCGTTGCCGGCGGCGAGGCCGGCCTCGTTGCAGATCCGGCCGACGGTGCGGGTGAAGTCAGCAATTTCGGCATCGCTGGCTTCGGCGGCGAAGTGATCGTAGGTGACGTAGGCACCCTTGGGGATGACCAGCACGTGGGTCGGCGCCTGGGGGGCGATATCCTCGAAAGCGAGGGTGTGCTCGGTTTCCGTCACTGTCTTGTTCGGGATCTCGCCGCGCAGGATCTTGGCGAAGATATTCTGGTCGTCGTAGCTGTGCATCTGGGGTCTCCCGGATCGTATTGCGGTTCAGATCAGGCCAGCCTGCCGGAACAGGTGCTGGACATTTGCTTCGGGGCGGGGGCCGATGTGGCCGATGACCTCGGCGGCGGCGACGCAGCCCATTTTTCCAGCCACGGCCAAAGGCTGGCCGGTGGCGTAGCCGTAGAGGAAGCCCGCAGCGAACTGGTCTCCCGCACCGGTGGCATCTACGGGCGTGGCGGGAGTGACCGGAACTTCGACACGGGTCTCGTCTTCGATCAGGATCACCGGTTCGCCGGAATGGGTGCAGACAACGAGGCGGCAATCGCGCGCGGCCGCGGCCAGCGCTTCATCCAGGTCGTCGCACTGGTAGAGCGATTTCCATTCGGCGGCGTTGCCGATGACATAGTCGAGGGTGGTGACGAGACGGCGGAAATCCCGGCGGTGCCTGTCGACGCAGAACGGGTCGGACAGGGCGATGCCCGCCTTGCCGCCACCTTCGTGACAGGCGGAGGCCGCACGCTCGAACGCTTCCTTGCCCTTGTCCTTGTCGTAGAGGTAGCCCTCCAGGAACAGGATGCGGGAACGGCTGACGGCGGTGTCGTCGACGTCGCCGCCGCCGACTTCGGAGGAAATGCCGAGATAGGTGTTCATCGAGCGTTCGCCATCCGGCGTAATGAAGATCATAGAGCGCGAGGTCGGCAATTCGCCCTGCGGTACCGGCGGGTTGAGAAAACTGGTGCCCTCTTTCTCCATCTCGGCTGCATAGAAGCGCCCCAAGGCATCGTCGCGGACGCGGCCGATAAAGCCGGTGCGCAGGCCAAGCATGCCGAGGCCCGCCAGCGTGTTGGCGACCGAGCCGCCCGCGGCTTGCCGCCGCGCATCCATCGCAGCGTAGAGCGTTTCGGCCCGCGTCTGCTCTACCAGCTGCATGATGCCTTTCTCGATGCCCATGATGTCGAGGAAATTGTCATCGGCGGCGGACAGAACGTCCACCACCGCGTTGCCGATGCCGATCACATCATAGGTTTCGCTCATATGGTTTTCTCCTCAAAGGCGCAAAGATCGCTGATGAGGCAATCGACGCAGCGGGGTTTGCGGGCGAGGCATATGTAACGCCCGTGCAATATCATCCAGTGGTGCGCGTGGCGCTGGAACTCGGCGGGGATGTGATCCTCTATCGCGCGTTCCACCGCAATGACATCCTTGCCGGGGGCCACCCCCGAGCGGTTGCCGAAGCGGAAGATGTGGGTATCGACGGCCTGTGTGGGCTGGTGGAACCACATGTTCAGCACCACATTGGCGGTCTTGCGGCCGACGCCCGGCAGGGATTCCAGTGCCGCGCGGGAGGAGGGCACCTCGCCACCGAACTCGTCCATGATCCTTTGGCTGAGCGCGATGACGTTCTTGGCCTTGTTGCGGTAAAGCCCGATGGTCTTGATGTGCTCGGTCACGCCCTCGAGGCCGAGCGCCAGCATCTTCTGCGGCGTATCCGCTACCGCGAAGAGCCCGCGCGTGGCCTTGTTCACGCCCTTGTCGGTGGCTTGTGCGGACAGCGCCACGGCAACGACCAGCGTGAAGGCGTTCACGTGCTCAAGCTCACCCTTCGGCTCCGGCTCTGCGGCCTGGAACCGGGTAAAGATTTCCTTGATCGTGGCATAGGGAAGCTGCTTGGCCATGCGGGTTCTTGGCATGGGTTCGGAAGCGCATCAAGAGCGCGGATGACGCGGTTAAGGAGAGAAGCGCTACAGGGCGTCAGTTTGCACCTGGCTGCCGGTGCGAATACCGGGAACGTCGAGAGATTTGGCGGGTATAAGCGCGGTTTATTTATGCAGCGCACGGCGTCGCGCGGGCAGACGCTCGCCCGGCCCGCATTGTAAGACTTGACTGGTGGATTGGCCGAAAGAAGAGCGGCCTCGGCTGGGGAGTCGAGGCGGGGCGGGCGGCACGGCGGTAATCTCGCCTGCCGCGCCGCCCGGAAGCCATCAGATGCAGATCACATCCAGCGGCGGGAAGCCGTTGAAGCCGATCGAGGCATAGGTTGTGGTATAGGCGCCGGTGGCGAGAATGCGCACCTGATCGCCTGCCTTCAACGCCACGGGAAGCTGCATCGGGCGCTTCTCGTAGAGCACGTCGGCGCTGTCGCAGCTCGGGCCCGCGAGGATGCAGGGGCCCATTTCGCCGCCGTCTGCCGTCGTCTCGATCTGGTAGCGGATGGCTTCGTCCATCGTCTCGGCGAGACCGGAGAATTTGCCGATGTCCAGCGTCACCCAGCGGGCGATGTCGCTGGGCCGTTTGCGGGCGACCAGCAGGACTTCGGCAGCGATCACGCCGGTATTGCCGACGAGGCCGCGACCCGGCTCCGCCATCACGTAATCGACATGGCCAAACAGTTCTCCGACCATGCCGCGCACGGAGCGGCCGTAGTTTTCCGGGTCTTCGACCGGATCGCCATAGTAGGTCGGGAAACCTCCGCCGATATTCAGCAGGCTGAGGTCGTGGCCCTTGCGCACGGCTGCGTGCCAGATTTTTGCCACGTCTTCCAGCACGCGGCGCCACATCGCTGCACGGCGCGTCTGGGAACCGACGTGGAAGGAGATGCCAACGGGGCGCAATCCCAGTACCACGGCTACATCCATCAATTCCAGCACGCCCTCGGCGGGGACGCCGAATTTGCGTGAGAGCGGCCAGTCGGCTTCGGAGTTCTCGACGAGGAAGCGGATGTAGACGCGGGTGCCCGGGGCATGGGCCGCGATCTTCTCCAGCTCTTCGGCGCTGTCCGCGGCGAACAGGTCGATGCCTTCGGCGAAGGCCCAGGCGATATCGAGCGGCTTCTTGACGGTGTTGCCGAAGGAAATGTCCTGCGGCTGCGCACCGGCGGCGCGGCAGAGCGCGATTTCCTGACGCGAGGCGGCATCGAAGCGCGAGCCTTCGGCGACCAGCGCCTCCAGAACCGCGCGTTCCGGATTCGCTTTCACCGCGTAGTGGATGTGGGTCTTTCCGAGGCCGGCTTTCAGGGCACGGTAGTTTTCGGCCACTTTCTCGATATCGAGAACAAGCGTCGGCCGTGCGAACGTGGCGCTGTCGAGGAACGCCCGCAGGCGCTCCGGCGCGGCGGAGTTGGTGAAGGGACGGCGGGCAGCAGCAATCGCCGCCGGCATAAGGGCAGTTTCAGCAAACATTATGAGTATCCTCGGTGCGTGAACGCAATTGGGCCGGAATGTTCCGGGGTAGACGAAACGAGGACGCTTTTCGTCGCTACATAAACACGGTGCTGTTAACACGTATTCGGCCAGAGGCGCGTGCTAGGGCGTCAATCGCGCATATGGGGCAAGTGGGTGAATCGTGCAAATGTTTTTTGCACTGACGGCACAGTTTTTTTCGTACCGTTTCCCGCTGGAGGCACAGGGGGCGATTTGCGCAGGAAACGGGTGGTGCGCAGGCGGTGGCTGCGGGATGATGTTCGGGCTTTCGGAGGAGTGAAGATGTCGGAGACACCAAGCTATCATTACGGCGTCATGGCCCGGGCGATCGACTATATCGGCGCGGAGCGCAATGCGCAGCCGACGCTGGAGGATGTGGCGGCGGCGACTGGGCTGTCTCCGGCGCATTTCCAGCGCATCTTCAGCCAGTGGGTGGGCGTCAGCCCGAAACGCTACCAGCAGTACCTGACGCTCGATCATGCCAAGACACTGCTGGCGGAGCGGTTTACCCTGCTCGACACGGCGGCGGAAACGGGGCTTTCGGGCACAGGCCGGTTGCATGACCTGTTTCTGCGCTGGGAAGCGATGACGCCGGGCGAATACGCGCAGGGCGGTGCAGGGCTGACGCTGCGATGGGACTGGGTGGAGACGCCTTTCGGCGAGGCGCTGCTGATGGTGACCGACCGGGGAATCGCCGGGCTGGGGTTCTCCTCGGAGACGGGACGGGTGGCGACACTGGCAGATATGACCGCACGCTGGCCGAAGGCGGAGTTCGTGCAGGACGGCGCTGCGGTGGCGCCGCAGGCGGCGGCGCTGTTTCGTGCCGAAGGCGCGGCGTCGCTCCACCTGATCGGCGCGCCGTTCCAGATCAAGGTTTGGGAGGCGCTCTTGCTGATCCCCACCGGCCACGTGACGACCTACTCGGAAATTGCCGGTGCGATCGGTCATCCGAAGGCGGTGCGGGCCGTCGGCACGGCGGTGGGCCGCAACCCCGTGAGCTGGCTGATCCCCTGCCACCGCGCGTTACGCAAATCCGGAGGGCTGGGTGGCTATCACTGGGGGCTGCCGGTGAAGCGGGCGATGCTGGCGTGGGAAGCGGCGCGGCTGGAAGCGGGGTAAAGCCGCCGGCGCGCATCTGAAATCATCGGTAAGAAACCGCCTATAGGCGCACCAGTGCGTGATGATGCAACCTTTTCCATTGGTTCCGCGTTCCGGTACGGTTAAGCAAACGCAAACCATATGACCAAAACCAACAAGGGTACAAAAATGGCTAGCTTTACGCGCCCAATCATTCTGATCGCCGCAACCGGCTTCGGCCTCGCGGCCTGTACGAACCCAGACGGCTCCCAGAACCGGACCGGGACAGGCGCTGCCATCGGCGGCCTGCTCGGCGCAGCAACGGGTGCAATCGTTTCCGGCGACGACAAGAAGGGTGCCGTCATCGGCGGTATCGCCGGTGCAGCGGTCGGTGCCGGCATCGGCAACGTTCTTGACCGCCAGGCCCGCGATCTGGAGCGTGATATCGGCGGTTCCGGCGCGCGCATCATCAACACCGGCGATCAGCTGATCGTCCGTATGCCGGAGGCCATCACCTTCGCGACGGAGAGCGCCAACGTACGTCCGTCCATTCAGGATGACATCCTCGCCATCGCTCGCAACCTTCAGCAGTATCCGAACAACACGGTTCAGGTTATCGGCCATACCGACAACACCGGCACGGCCAGCTTCAACCAGGGCTTGTCGGAGCGTCGTGCAAGCGCCGTTGCCTCGCTGCTGCGTCAGGGTGGCGTACCGGGTGGCCGTATCGTGGCCTTCGGCCGTGGCGAGACTCAGCCGCTGGCGTCCAACGGCAACGCCGAGGGCCGCGCCCAGAACCGCCGCGTAGAAATCATCATCACGCCGCGCTGATCCGGCCTGCAGGCACAATGAAGGGCGTCCCGGTTTCGGGGCGCCTTTTTTATTTGGAGGGTAGCTCGGGTTAAATTGTCTAGGAACCGGGCCGCGCTGCGACCATCCGCTCTCCCATCGCCGGGTCGAAGCCGAAACAGCGCGTCAGCGGCGGGACGGAGGCGGCATCAGGCCCGTCGTTCGGCCGCGAGGCTGGCGATGTCCAGTACCTTCAGCACCTTTGCCTCGATGTCGGGTGCGTTCATGGCGGCGGCCGCATACATCGACGCCGGGCTGTCGTGATCAATGAACGTGTCGGGGAAGACCATCGAGCGGAATTTCAGGCCAGTGTCGAGAAGGCCTTCGTCAGAGAGGAACTGGGCGACGTGGGAGCCGAAGCCGCCAACGGCACCTTCCTCGATGGTGATGAGCGCCTCGTGGTTGGTCGCCAGATCGCGGATCAGGTTCTGGTCCAACGGTTTGGCGAAGCGGGCGTCGGCGATTGTCGGGGTGATGCCGCGCGCCGCCAGATTCTCGGCGGCCCTGAGGCATTCCGACAACCGGGCACCGAAAGACAGGATGGCAACGCGGCTGCCCTCGCGCACGATACGCCCTTTGCCAATTTCCAGCGGTGTGCCGCGTTCGGGCATCTCGACGCCGACACCCTCGCCGCGCGGAAAGCGGAAGGCTGACGGGCGGTCGTCGATACTGGCGGCGGTGGCGACCATATGCGCCAGTTCCGCCTCGTCCGCCGCGGCCATGACTACGAAGTCCGGCAGGTTGGCGAGAAAGGCGATGTCGAAGCTGCCTGCGTGGGTGGGACCGTCGGCACCGACCAGTCCGGCACGATCGATGGCGAAGCGCACCGGCAGGCGCTGGATCGCGACGTCGTGGACAACCTGGTCGTAGCCACGTTGCAGAAACGTGGAATAGAGTGCGCAGAACGGTTTCAGCCCGCCGGCAGCCATTCCGGCGCAGAAAGTGACGCCATGTTGTTCGGCGATGCCGACATCGAATGTGCGATCAGGGAACCGTTCCGCGAACAGGTTGAGGCCGGTGCCGGAAGGCATCGCGGCGGTGACGGCGGTGATCAGCGGATCGGCCTCGGCCTCACGTATCAGGTAGTCGGCGAAGACGCGGGTATAGGACGGCGCGTTGGAGGGGGCCTTTTTCTGTTCACCTGTCGCGGGGTCGAATTTCGCGGTGGCGTGGCCCTTGTCCTTCGCCTGTTCCGCCGGGGCATAGCCCTTGCCCTTGCGGGTGATTGCGTGGATCAGCACCGGGCCGTCAGCGCGGGCCTTGACGGTGCGGAGTACGTTCAGCAACTGCTCCATATCATGGCCGTCGATCGGGCCGATGTAGGAAAAGCCCAGTTCCTCGAACAAGGTGCCGCCAACGGTGACTGACTTGACCAGCTCCTTGGCCCGGCGGGCCCCTTCCTGGAAGGGTTCGGGCAACAGCGACACCGCGCCCTTGGCGGCGGCCTTGAACTCCTGAAACGGCGCGCCGGCGTAGAGGCGCGAGAGGTAGGAAGACATCGCACCGGTCGGTGGCGCAATGGACATCTCGTTGTCGTTGAGGATGACGATCATCCGCTTTTTCAGGTGGCCCGCGTTGTTCAGACCCTCGTAGGCCATTCCGGCCGAGATCGCGCCATCGCCGATAACGGCGATGACGTCGCCAAGGCCGTGCTCGGGACTGGCACCGAGGTCGCGCGCGACGGCAAAGCCGAGCGCGGCGGAAATGGACGTTGAGGAATGGGCCGCGCCGAACGGATCGTAGGGACTTTCACTGCGCTTGGTGAAGCCGGACAGGCCGCCGCCCTTGCGCAGGGTTTTTGCCCGCGGGCGCCGTCCGGTGAGTATCTTGTGGGGATAGCACTGGTGGCTGACATCCCAGATCAACCTGTCGCGTGGGGTGTTGAACACGGCATGAAGTGCGACTGTCAGTTCGACGACGCCAAGGCCGGCGCCGAGATGACCGCCGGTTTCCGCCACCGTAGAAATGGTCTCATGCCGCAGCTCATCCGCGATCTGACGCAATTCCGTATCCGAGAACCCCTTCAGGTCCGAGGGCAGGTTCACCCGGTCGAGCAGCGGTGTGGCTTGGTCTGGCGTCATTGCGTGTCTTTCCCGGCCCGATGGCCACGTTTCCTTCAGTTTTCGCGGGCGACGATATATTGCGCCGCACGCCGCAGCCCGGAGGCGGCGGATCCGTAGGGCGCCAGTGCATCGCAGGCTTCGCTGACAAGGTCTTGCGCTTTTTTACGGGCGGCGTCGAGGCCCAGCAGGGATACGAAGGTCGCCTTGCCCGCCTCGGCATCCTTGCCGGTGGCCTTGCCGGTGGTTTCGGCGGTGCCGGTTACGTCGAGAATGTCATCCTGGATCTGGAACGCCAGCCCCACCGCCTCCGCATAGACTGCCAGAGCATCCGTGTTGGATTTCCCGAGGATGCCGCCTGCCTCGACCGACCAGGAAATGAGTGCCCCGGTCTTGAGCGCCTGCAGGTCGGTGATCTCCTCAAGGCTGAGCGGCGTGCGGCGGGTCTCGGCCAGGATGTCGAGCATCTGGCCGCCGACCATGCCGCGCGCGCCGGCGGCTTCTGCCAGCCGGGTGATCAGCTTCAGCCGGACCGCCGGGTCCGGGGCCGTCTTGGGTGCGGCGAGAATCTCGAAGGCGATGGTCTGGAGCGCGTCTCCGGCGAGGATGGCGGTGGCATCGTCCCATTTCCGGTGCACGGTGGGTTTGCCGCGGCGCAGGTCGTCATCATCCATCGCCGGCAGATCGTCATGGATCAGCGAATAGGCGTGCAGGCATTCCACCGCCGCCGCCGCGCGAACGGCCTGCGTTGGCGGTACGTGGAACATGTTGCAGGTCTCGATCACGAAAAAGGCGCGCATGCGCTTGCCGCCGGACAGCGTTGCATAGCGCATGGCTTCCGTCAGCGGGCTGGAAGCCGGCGGCAGCAACGCCTCCAGCGCCTCCTCGGTAGCGGTTGCGACCTGGCTCAACAGCGCGTGGAAATGGAGCGTCTCGGTATCCATCGCATCCGCTCTTGTTTTCGGTGTTACGGCGCCGGCGTGCAGCACGGGCCGTCAATCCACGGAGAGTGGTTTCGTGCCCGTCGCCTTGCCATCCGGCCCCTGCGTGATCTGGGCGACCTTTTCCTCGGCGGCGGCAAGCTTGGCTTCACAATGCTTCTTCAGTTCGGCGCCACGCTCATAGAGTGCAATTGACGCCTCCAGCGGGACGGATCCGGATTCCAGTTGCGAGACGACATCCTCCAGTGCGGCCATTGCGTCCTCGAAGGTCATCTCTGCAATCGGTGTGTCAGTCACTTGGCGGCCTCCATCAGTGTGCGGACATGCGCGGCAGCGGAACTTGCCAGCGCATCGAGATCGTAGCCGCCTTCGAGAGTGGAGACAACGCGGCCGCCGCAGAGCCCATCCGCCAGCCTGCAGATTTCCCGCGTTGCCCAGGCGAAATCTTCCTCGATCAGGTTGAGATTGGCCAGTGGATCGTCGCGGTGCGCATCGAAGCCGGCGGAGATGATGATGATCTCGGGCTTGTGGGCCTCGACGGCAGGAAAGACGATCCTCTCATAGGATTTGCGGAAGAGCGTGCCGTCGGAGTTGGGTGGCAGGGGCACGTTGACGATCTGGCCGTGCGCGCCCTGCTCCTCCGGCTTGCCGGAACCGGGGTAGAGCGGGCTCTGGTGCGAGGAGGCGAACAGGATGTCGGCGTCGTCCCAGACGAGATCCTGCGTGCCGTTGCCGTGGTGCACGTCGAAGTCGATGATCGCGGCGCGGGAAAGGCCATGGGCCCGCAGCGCGTGGCGGGCGGCGATCACGGCATTGCCGAACAGGCAAAAGCCCATCGGCGTCTGTTTTTCCGCATGGTGGCCGGGCGGTCGGGTGGCGCAGAATGCGTTGCCGACCTCGCCATCCAGCACCATGTCCACGGCTTTCACATTGGCACCGACGGCGCGGAGCGCCGCGTTCAGGCTGCCGGGCGACATGTGCGTGTCGGGATCGAGCGAGATGGTCTCGTCCGCAGGCGCGGCGTTGCGGATCGCGGTGACATAGGCCTGCGGATGCGCAAGCAGGAGATGCGCGTCCTCGCCTAGCGGCGCCTCGACGCGCACCAACGGGGCGAATTCATCCGTGGACAGCGCCCTGCTTACATATTCGAGGCGGGCAACCTGTTCGGGGTGGCCATACGGTGTGACGTGGCCGAGGCAATCGGCGTGGTGAAGAAGGGCTGTGCTCATGTCCGGGCGGTCAACGGGTTTTGCGAAGGCGGATCACGACATCGACCTTGGCGATCTCGCAGCCTTCAGGCGGTGTCGGCAGCGCCTCGATCCGCACGCTGTCCACCGGCGCATCGGTGATGCGACCATCCTCTTCCCAGTAGTAGTGGGGATGATCATCGGTGCGTGTGTCGAAGTAGGACCGGTTGCCGTCGACCGTGACTTCCGTCATCAGACCGGCATCGCAGAAGGCGCGCAGCGTGTTGTAGACGGTCGCCAGCGATACGGCCTCGTCACTCTCTCCGGCGGCTTCGTGCAGGCTCTCGGCGGTGACGTGCCGGTTGCGGCCGTCGCCCACCAGCAGCGCGGCAAGCGTCAGGCGCTGGCGCGTGGGTCGCAGACCCGCCTCCGTCAGCCATGCGGCCGCGCGGGTTTTCGGATCGTTCAAATCAGATGCGGCATCACTCATGGCGCAAGATATAACGTGCTTGGCCGGGCTTTGGCGAGTCCCCGCGCGGATTTTTCGCCTGCGTGGCATGGCCGCACGCCGGTTTCGGAAGGCTTGCACCTGTTCCACCGCGTCTGATAGGAGAGGCGAAACGCAGAAAGGCGTGCAAAGAGGCCGGGACAGGAAGACGCACAGCATGGCAGAGAGACCGACCAGTTTTGATTTCGAGGGCCTGATGGAATGCGCGCGGGGCGAGCTTTTCGGCCCGGGCAATCCGCAACTGCCGGCGCCGCCGATGCTGATGATGGACCGCGTCACGGAAATATCCGCCGACGGCGGCAGTACCGGCAAGGGCCACGTGATTGCCGAATTCGACATTCGCCCGGACCTCTGGTTCTTCGAATGCCATTTCCTCGGTGATCCGGTGATGCCCGGTTGCCTCGGCCTCGATGCGCTCTGGCAGTTGACCGGCTTCAACCTCGGATGGCGCGGCATGCAGGGCAAGGGCCGGGCACTCGGCGTCGGCGAGGTCAAGTTCACCGGCATGGTGGTGCCGACGACGAAACTGGTGACCTATGAAGTCGATTTTACCCGTGTCATCGACCGCAAACTCAAGCTCGGCCTCGCGAACGGGCTCGTGAAGGCGGACGGCGAGACGATCTTCACGGCCACCGACATGAAGGTGGGCGTGTTTCAGGAATAGGTTTTGACGGCGTTGCAGGACGTGTTCGGCGAGGGGTGAAGACAATGCGCTCTTTCATCTTTCACGAAATATCCCCGCCGGAGGCAAAAACTCTTGTAATACCGGCCAAGAGATCAAACGTACTCGGGCGGAGTGCGATCAGAAAGCAAGGGGAGGTGCGGTCATGAAGCGCGTCGTCATCACGGGATTGGGGATCGTTTCTTCGATCGGGAATTCGGCCGAAGCGGTCCTGGCGTCCCTGAAACAGGGCAAGTCGGGCATCAGTTTCGCCGAGGACTACGCGGAGCACGGCTTCCGCAGCCAGGTTCACGGTCAGCCGGACATCGACATCACCGAACACATCGACAAGCGCAACCTGCGCTTCATGGGTGATGGCGCGGCCTACAACTTCATCGCCATGGAGCAGGCGATTGCAGACAGCGGCCTGGAAGACAGCGATGTCTCCAACGAGCGGACGGGGCTGGTGATGGGGTCCGGCGGACCTTCTACCAAGAGTTTCTTTCGCGCCCACAACATCGTGCGTGAAACAGGCAGCCCCAAACGGATCGGCCCCTTCGGTGTGACCAAGGGCATGAGTTCGACCAATTCCGCCTGTCTTGCGACACCATTCAAGATCAAGGGTGTCAACTATTCGATCACGTCCGCCTGCTCCACCTCCGCCCATTGCATCGGCAACGGGGTCGAGCAGATCCAGATGGGCAAGCAGGACATCGTCTTTGCCGGCGGCGGCGAGGAGCTGGACTGGACGCTTTCGTGCCTGTTCGATGCGATGGGGGCGATGAGTTCTAAATACAACGACACCCCTTCCACCGCATCCCGCGCCTATGACGCCACCCGCGACGGATTTGTCATCGCCGGCGGCGGCGGTGTCGTCGTGCTGGAGGAACTGGAGCATGCGAAGGCACGCGGTGCGAAGATCTACGCCGAGGTCACCGGCTACGGCGCCACGTCCGACGGCTACGACATGGTCGCCCCCTCCGGTGAGGGGGGAGAGCGTTCCATGCGGCTGGCGCTGGGCACCATCGGCGACCGGAAGGTAACCTATATCAACAGTCACGGCACCTCGACGCCGGTGGGCGATGTGGGCGAAGTCGAGGCCGTCCGGCGGATTTTCGGCGAGGGTCAGACGCCCCTGATCTCCTCGACCAAGTCCCTGACGGGTCATTCCCTCGGCGCGACCGGCGTGCAGGAGGCAATTTACTGCCTGCTGATGCTGCAGAACGATTTCATCACCGCGAGTGCGCATATCACCGAACTCGACCCTGCCCTGAAGCCGGAGGAGATCGCGCTGGAGCGCGTCGACGGCGTGGCGCACGACACCATTCTTTCAAACAGTTTCGGCTTTGGCGGAACCAACGCAACGCTCGCCCTGAGCCGGTACCAGGATTGATCCCATGGCAGATCTGATGAAAGGCAAACGCGGCCTCGTAATGGGCGTCGCGAACGAGAAATCCATCGCATGGGGAATCGCGCAGGCGTTGGCTGCCGAGGGGGCGGAGATGGCCTTCACCTATCAGGGCGAAGGGTTCGGACGGCGCGTGCAGCCGCTGGCAGAAAGTCTTGGCGCCAGCCTCGTGCTGCCGGCCGACGTGCAGGACGACGCCTCATTGGACACGCTGTTCGCGACGCTGGAGAAAGAGTGGGGCGGAATCGATTTTCTGGTTCACGCCATCGCCTTTTCCGACAAGTCGGAGCTGACAGGGCGGTTCGTCAATGCGACTCGCGCCAACTTCCTGAACTCTCTGGATATCTCCTGTTATTCTCTCGTCGATCTCACGCGCAGGGCGGCACCTCTGATGAAGGAGGGCGGTTCGATCATCACGCTGACCTATATGGGTTCGCAGCGGATCACGCCGAACTACAACGTCATGGGCGTGGCCAAGGCGGCGCTGGAAAGCGCGGTGCGCTATCTTGCCAATGATCTCGGTCCTGACGGCATTCGCATCAACGCCATCAGCCCGGGACCGATGCGCACGCTGGCTGGCGCGGCCATCGGCGGTGCGCGCCGGGTCTACAAGCATTGCGAAGTGAACGCCCCGCTGCGCTCCAACGCGACGCTGGAGGCCGTTGGCGGTGCGGCTGTCTATCTGCTTTCCGACCTGAGTGCCTGCACGACGGGTGAGAATATCTTCGTTGACGGCGGTTATCACATCACGGGCGTGGCGTTGGCCGAAACTCTGTGACGCTGGCCTGGGTACTGTTGGCGGGTGTCACCGCGCTGACATGGGCCGTGCTGCGCGGAGGCTGGCGGCAGCGGCTGGCGCAAATGGATATGCGACCCGAGGGCAATGCCCTGTTCACGGGAATCCTGGCCGTCGGCGCCGCAATCTGGTTTTTCGGCATCGAGGGCGGGCTGGCGCTGTCACTCACGATCGCCATTCACGAATACGGGCATGTTGCCGCTTTTCGCGTGGCTGGCCACCCGGACGCGACGTTCCGGCTGATTCCCCTGATCGGTGGCGTTGCCATTTCCCGCAAGAGCCCTGCCAGCGACCTGCATGACCTCTACATTACCATCATGGGGCCGGGCATCTGCCTCGGGTTGATGGCAGCGGCATGGATGCTGCTGCAGACAGAGCTGGCCTATATCCCGCATGTCGGCCAGTTCCTCTATTACCTTGCGGCCTTTACGGGCGGACTGAACTTCTTCAACCTGCTGCCGATTTACCCGCTCGACGGCGGCAAGATCTTCTGGCTGATCTTCGGGCGTTATGCGCCAGCGATTGCCCGCTATGTCCTGTTCGCGATGACAGGGGTGATCCTGTTGCTGGCGATCCTGCGGTTTTCGCTGTTCATCTTCATCCTTGCCCTGTTCTCGTTTCAGGCGCTGCGGCAGATCGGCCACGGGCGGCACCGGATGCGGCCGATGAGCCACGGGCAGGCGCTGATGGCGACCGGAGCGTGGCTGGCGATGCTCGTGTCATTCGCCCTTGGCGGCCTGTCGTTCCTGCTGGCGCAAGCCTGAGGATCATCGCCGCGTGGCGCGGCGGACGTAGAACTGATCGCCGGGGCTGTAGAGCCGGGCCACGGCGTCTGCCGGTGACATCCAGAGCGGCCGGTGATCCGGCTCCCGTGGCGGGCCGTGGCGTGGGCCGGCGGCGGCGAGGTAGATGTGGCAGATCTTCTGTGCCCAAAGATCGTAGTCGGGCATGTAGGTGAATCGCTGGTAGGTGCCGAGGCGGCGCAGACCGAACAGGCGGTAGCCGGTTTCCTCCAGCGCTTCGCGGTGCAGGGCACCGACAGGGCTTTCGCCGGGGTCGATGCCGCCACCGGGCAACTGGATTTCGGGTTCGGGCAGACGGTCGCCATCCTGTTCCGTCACGAGGATGCGGTCGCCGCGCAGAATCACCGCGTATGCCCCCGGTCGGGCGGTGTAGCGCTGGTGGCGGAAGGGCGGCTCTCCGAAACGTCTCATGGGCTTTCGGGTGCCATACTTCACGGCGGAATGCACGCCGCAATCGGCCGGGGTTTGCATTCACGGGGGGAGCGCTTATGTGATGCGGCTTGAGGCCACGGAGCCAGTGGAGACAGCCATGAACCAGCATACAGACAGATGGGACGATACCGTTCTGCCCTTCCAGCTCGACCGCGCGGACATTCGCGGCCGGGTGGCGCGGATGGACGAGACGCTGGAAAAGATCCTTTCGCAGCATGACTATCCGGCGCCTGTCGCGGCACTGGTTGCCGAAGCGGTGTTGCTGACGGGTCTTATCGGCCAGACCATAGATCTGCGCTGGAAGCTGTCGCTGCAGATTCGCGGCGACGGGCCGATCCGGCTGATCGCGACCGACTATTTCGGTCCGACGAAGGAGGGGCGGCCGGCGCGTCTGCGCGCCTATGCGGGCTTCGACGAGAACCGTCTGGCGGAGGGTGAAGGCCAGACCCCGTTCGAGATGGTGGGCAAGGGCATGTTTGCGATCCTGATAGACCAGGGTCAGGGCACCACGCCCTATCAGGGGATCACGCCGCTTGCGGGTGGTTCGCTGGCCTCCTGCGCCGAGACCTATTTTGCCCAGTCGGAACAGTTGGCAACCCAGTTCGCACTGGCCATGGGTGTGGCCGCGGAACCGGGAGGCGAGGAGCAATGGCGTGCCGGGGGCGTGATGCTCCAGCACATGCCCAAGGCTTCGCCCTTTGCCAAGAAAGAGGCGACGGGTGAGGAAGGCCTGCTTGCGGCTTCCGACATGCTGGACGGGGATGACGAGGAGAATTGGGTGCGGGCAACGACGCTGCTGGAAACAGTGGAGGAGACCGAACTCATCGGTCCCCATGTCAGCCCCGACCAGTTGCTGCTGCGTCTGTTCCACGAAGAGACGCCGCGGGTCTACGAAGCCCAGCCGGTGGAGTTCGGCTGTACCTGCGGGCCGGAGAAGGTGATCCAGTCGATGTCGATCTACTCGGCCAAGGACATCGGTCACATGACCAACGACGATGGCCGGGTGACGGCGGATTGCCAGTTCTGCGGTGCGCATTACGAGTTCGACCCGAAGACGCTGGGATTTGAGGCAGAAAAGTAGAACGGCGGGCGGCGGCCACTTTACGGCCGCCGCTTTCCTGCGATCTTCCCTTGCCCTCCCGCACCGGCATGGCCATCTTCGCGGCGATGGATATCCAACGGCTCACCTATGCGGAGCTTGCGCGGCGGCTGGAACGCCCGGCTGCGCAGGCCTCTTCCGATTTCGATCTGATCCCGGGGCTCAAGAGCCTGCCGGAGGAGGCGCTGCGCCCGGCCGCCGTGCTGGTGCCGCTGCGGCAGGGGCCGGATGGATTGCAGGTTGTGCTGACGCGGCGGTCGCGACACCTGCGCCACCACCCCGGTCAGATCGCCTTTCCCGGTGGCAAGATCGACGATGACGACGGCGGGTCGGCGGCCGCGGCTGCCCTGCGCGAGGCGGAAGAGGAGATCGGGCTGAGCGCTGCCGAGACCGACATCCTGGGCACGCTCGCGCCGCATCACACCGTGACACGGTTTCGCGTCACTCCGATCGTTGCCAGAATTCCGGCGGATTTTGTCGGCGTGCCCGAAGAGGGAGAAGTCGAGGAGATCTTCGAGGTGCCGCTGTCCTTTCTGCTGGACCCCGCCAATCTGCAGATCCAGTCGCGCGTGTGGCAGGGTACGGAGCGGCGCTACTACGTCATTCCCTATGGCCCCTATTATGTCTGGGGGGCGACAGCGCGGATGCTGAAGGGCTTCGCCGACCACCTGGGGGTGGCGTGATGCGCATTGCCCCGTCATGGCTGGACAGATCGGCGACCCGGGCTGTTGCAGCGGCGCTGCACGGGCGGTTCCACTTCGTCGGCGGCTGCGTGCGCGACGCGGTGCTGGGCAGGGACGCCGCCGACATCGATATCGCCACTCCGTTGCCGCCCGAGGAAGTACAGGCGCTGGCCGAGGCCGCGGGCCTGCGCACCGTGCCCACCGGTATTGCCCACGGTACGGTGACCGTCATCGCGGATGACATGCGGTTTGAGGTGACGACGTATCGCCGCGATGTTTCGACAGATGGTCGCCGGGCGACAGTGGCCTTTAGCGACAGCCTGGCGGAGGATGCCGCCCGCAGGGATTTCACGATGAATGCGCTGTATGCCGCGGCAGACGGCGAGTTGACGGACCCGGAGGGTGGGTTGGAAGATCTTGCCGCCGGGCTGGTGCGCTTCATCGGTGATCCGTCCCGGCGCATTCGCGAGGATTACCTGCGCAGCCTGCGGTTCTTCCGTTTCTACGCCTGGTACGGCGATGCCGGGCAGGGGCTGGACCCCGACGGCATGGCGGCTGTTGCTGCCAACCTCGACGGCATCCCGAGGCTTTCTGCGGAACGGGTGGGAGCGGAGATGCGCAAGCTTCTGGCCGCGCCCGACCCCGCGCCGTCGGTTTCGGCCATGGCGATTTCCGGCCTCCTGCCGCTGTTGCTGCCGGGCGCGGAGCCGCGCTTTCTGCCGCCGCTGGTGCATCTGGAGACGGAGGCCGGGGCGGGGCCGCGATGGCAGCGACGACTCGCGGTATTGGGCCTGGAAGACAGGACGGAGGCCCTGCGGTTGTCGAAGGCCGAAGCGCGGGAGCTTGCGGTGTTGGCCGATGCCTTGCGGGCGGATACGCCGCTGGCCGAACTGGCCTACAGACACGGCCGCGCGGCGGCGGAGGATGCCGCCCTTGTGCGCGGCGCCGGCCTCGGCGCCATGCCGCCCGACTGGCAGGCGCGGATCGCGTTGGGTGAGGGCCAGCGTTTCCCCCTTGCCGCCGAAGACCTGTTGGCGAAATATGGGCAGGGGCAAGCGCTGGGAGCAGCCTTGAGGCGTCTGGAGGCGCTGTGGATTGCCGAGGATTTTCGGCCCGATCGGGATGCGCTGCTGGTGATTGACAGAGATGGGGGTGTCTGAAAGGGTCTGCAACGCTGACCTTTCCGTGAGTTCTCCGATGCACCCTGAAACGCTTCTCACCCTCGCCGGGATCTTCGCCGCCTCCGTCTGGACGCCGGGGCCGAACAACGCCATGCTCGCCGCCTCTGGGGCCACCTTCGGTTTTCGCCGGACGGTGCCGCATCTGCTGGGCGTGGCACTGGGGTTCCCGGTGATGATCTTCTGCGTCGGTCTGGGGCTCGGCTTCGTGTTCGAGGCGTTCCCCGTTTTGAAGGACTTGCTGCGCATCATCGGCATTGCCTTGCTGCTGTGGGTGGCCTGGAAGATCGCAACCATGGCTTCCGCCAGCAGGGCGGATCGGGAGGCGCAACCATTCACTTTCCTGCAGGCCGCGGCGTTTCAGTGGGTGAACCCGAAGGCGTGGGCCATGGCGATTTCGATTGTCTCCGTCTTCGTCTCTCCGGACCACGTGCTGCTGCACTCGCTGATCGTCGCCGTTGTCTCCGCCGCGCTCGGCCTTACCTCCGCCAGCGGCTGGACGGGCTTCGGCCATGCCATGCAGCGGGTTCTGGCGAGACCGGGACGGCTGAGGGCCTTCAACCTGGTGATGGCGGGAACGATCCTGCTGGGGGTCGCCTATCTTGTCCGGGATGCGCTGATCTGACTTCGTTGCGAACGGGCTTTGCCCGAATCGGGGTCGCGTGGCATAGTGAACAAACCATGAACAAAATGGAGATGCCGATATGGCGAGGGAAGCATTGAAGCAAACGGCGGAAACGCTGGTGGAGTATTGCCGGACGGGGCAAGAGGAGAAGGGGCTGGAGGAGCTTTACGCGCCGGATGCTGTTTCCGTCGAGCCTATGGCGATGCCCGGAACAGACAGCAGGGAGACGGAAGGCGTGGAAGGGATCAAGGGCAAGCACCTGTGGTGGAGCGAGAATTTCGAGGTGCATGGCGGTGATGTGCAGGGGCCGTATTTTCACGGCGACGACAGGTTCGCCGTGATCTTCGAGATCGACGCGACGGAGAAATCCTCCGGCAAGCGCGAGAAGATGAAGGAGGTCGGTCTTTACACCATCGACGCGGCGGGCAAGATCAGGCGCGAGGAATTCTTCTACTGACAAGACCTGCCGGAAGGAACGGAAATGATGGTGTTCACGATCCGGCATGCGGAGGGCACCGGCGATCTTGCGCGGATCGCCGGGCTTTTTACGGCCTATGCGCAATGGCTGGAGCGCGAGCATGGCCTCTCGCTCTGTTTTCAGGGATTCGAAGAGGAAGTCGCGGGCCTGCCCGGCAGGTATGCACCGCCGGGCGGTGTGTTGCTGCTGGCAGAAGGGCCGGATGGCGATGCCTGGGGCTGCATCGGTGTGCGACCGCTGGATGGCGACATCTGCGAGGTGAAGCGGCTCTATGTCCTGCCAGAGGCGCGGGGCCACGCCCTGGGCAAGGCACTGGTGGCGGCGATTCTGGAGGCCGCGCGCGGGTTGGGCTATCGGCGGGCCGTGCTGGACACGGCGCCGTTCATGGCGGGGGCCCAGCGCATATACGAGGCCTTCGGCTTCACCGACATTCCGGCCTATTACGAGAACCCGCTTCCGGGCGTCCGCTACATGGCCGCGCAGCTCTGACCTTCAGGGCCATTTGGCCACCGGTGGCAGCGACATCAGCACCGCCTCGGGGTTGTGGCCCGTTTGCAGCCCAAACTGGGTGCCGCGGTCGTAGACAAGATTGAACTCGGCGTAACGACCGCGTTTCACCAACTGGATTTCACGTTCCGCATCCGTCCAGTCGCGGCGCATGTGCCTGTCCACCAGCGGCACGAAGGCGTCGATGAAGGCGCGGCCAACATCCTGGGTAAAGGCGAAATCCGCTTCCCAGTCGCCGGTGCAGAGATCATCGTAAAAGATGCCGCCGACGCCGCGCGGTTCGTTCCAGTGACGGATCAGGAAATACTCGTCCGCCCAGGCTTTGAAGCGGGGATAATAGTCGGCGTCATGCCGGTCGCACGCGGACTTCAGCACGCCGTGGAAATGCGCGGTATCGTCCTCGTTTTCGATCATCGGGTTCAGATCGGCGCCGCCGCCGAACCACCATGCGCCGGGCGTCCAGAACATCCGAGTATTCATGTGCACGGCCGGGGTGTGTGGGCTTTGCATGTGGGCGACGAGGCTTATGCCGGCGGCCCAGAAGCGCGGGTCGTCGGCGAGACCGGGAATTTCCTTGCGTGCCGTCAGGCTGCGTTGCGCCTGCTCCGCCAGTTTGCCGTGGACGGTGGAAATGTTGACGCCGACCTTCTCGAACACCCGGCCACCGCGCATCACGGACATGACACCGCCGCCCGCATCCTCCCCCTCGGCGCCGGTGCGCCTGGTTTCCTTGCGCTCGAATCGTCCGGCTGGCAGGTCGGAAAACGGCCCCGCGTCCTGTGCGTCCTCAAGGCCTTCAAAGGCAGCGCAGATCTGGTTGCGGATGTCCGCGAACCACGCGGAAGCGCTGGCTTTGCGGGCATCGAATGGGTCGTGAGCAGTCATGGCGATTCCTGTTTTTTCAGCTTTGCGCCGCCGTTGCGGGGCGTAGTGCCACATAAAAGGCTGACAACAAACCCGCTTTGATGTATGTCAATCGCGACTCATGCAAAAGGAGGGTCGTCAATGATGCTACCGGGGATTTTCTACACCAACCGCTGACGGCGGGCCCCGGTAAGGCCTGCCCACAGGGCGGCCGTTCTTCATTCGACAATCCGAACCTTTCGCCCCGCAGGAGGGGACCATGAGCGATTTACACACATATTTGCAATCCGAGTTCCGGGATCTGTCTGCGAACCGTCTTGGCCATCATGCCGACATGGCGGGCGCAGAACGTTTCGCGCTGGCCAGCTATTTGCGTCAATCCGGAGAGTTCGGACCCCGCGTGCCGGTCAATCCCGCGCATTATCTGCGGGCGCTGTCTACCGACGCGCCGGCGCGGGCGCCACGAAGCTCCGGCTTCGCGTTCCCCTTGCGCCTATCCTTCCGCCTGCCGCGGTTTGGTCTGCGCATTCCCCAAAAGATCTGACCAGCATGGCGACGCCGGGTCGCCATGCTGAAACCCTGAAACACAAATACAAGGGCTGGACCGATGTACCGGCGTTTTGAACGACTCGTTGATTCCTTTGCGCCTTTCGATGAAAAGACGCCCCCCGCAAACCTGTTCGCCTATTACCGCACACAATGGAGCAGTTTCGGCCGTTTCGTGCCCTACATGGCTGCCACGGGTGCTGCCGTGGCCATCATGGAGAGCGGCCTTCTGTTCTACTCCGGCAGGCTGATCGACCTGATGGCCAATGCCGGGCCCGGAGCCTTCCTCGGCCTGCACATGCTGGAACTGGCGCTGGTTGCCAGCTTCGTGATCCTCGCGCGGCCGTTGCTTATCGGCCTGCATCACCTGTTCCTGGAGCAGATGCTCTCGGGCAACCTGATGGACCAGGCGCGCTGGCGGGCGCACAAGCACATGCTCGGCCAGAGTATGGGATACTTCCAGAACGATTTCGCGGGGCGGCTTTCCAACCGCGTGATGCAACTCGGCTCGGCGGTGGAAGACACCACCTACATGTTCTTCGAGGCGGTCTGGTTCGCCAGCGCCTACGTGATCGGCGCGATCATCGTGGTCACCGGGATCGACTGGCGCATTTCGCTGCCGCTAGTGATCTGGGTTGTCGTGTTCTGCGCCTATACTCACCGCATCGCCAAGCGGGTGGCGGTGGCGTCGGAGAAATGGTCGGACGCGCGCAGCCTTGTCTCCGGGCGCGTCGTCGATGCCTATGCCAATATCGAAACGGTGAAACTGTTCGCCCACGGTGCGCGAGAGGAAGCCTATGCGCGCTCCTCGATGAAGCGGCACCAACTGCGGTTCCAGCGATTCCTGCGGCTGATGACGGAACTGCAATTGGGCCTGAACGTCATCAACGGCATCCTGCTGGTGGGCATGATGGTGCCTGCCATCTGGTTGTGGACGGCGGGTACGGTCACGATCGGCGAGGTGGCGGTGGCATCGGCGCTGGCGATCCGGCTGAACGGGATGTCCGGCTGGATCATGTGGGTCGTCATCCGCCTGTTCGAACAGGCCGGTGTGGTGCGCGAAGGGCTGCGCTCCGTCTCCGTGCCCCATGCGGTGACCGACAGGGCGCAAGCTGGAGAGTTGAAGGTTACCGCCGGTGAAATCCGCTTCGACGGGCTGACCCATCACTATGGCAAGGACACCGGCGGCCTAACGGATGTGAACCTGACAATCCCGGCCGGCCAGAAGGTCGGGCTCGTCGGTCGATCCGGCGCCGGCAAATCGAGCCTCGTCAACCTGCTGCTGCGGTTCCGCGACGTGGAGCAGGGCCGCATCCTGATCGACGGTCAGGATGTCGGGGCGGTGACGCAGGACAGCTTGCGGCAGGCGATCGGGATGGTGACGCAGGACAGTTCGCTGCTCCACCGCTCCGTTCGCGCCAACATACTCTATGGCAAGCCGGAGGCGACAGAGGCGGAAATGGTGGAAGCGGCGGAACGGGCCGAGGCACACCGGTTCATTCAGGACCTCGAGGATCCGAAGGGTCGGCGCGGCTACAACGCCTTCGTGGGCGAGCGCGGCGTCAAGCTGTCAGGCGGCCAGCGCCAGCGCATCGCGCTTGCGCGGGTGATCCTGAAGGACGCGCCGATCCTGATCCTCGACGAGGCGACGAGTGCGCTGGACAGCGAGGTGGAGGCCGCGATCCAAGAGACACTCTACGGCGTGATGGAGGGCAAGACGGTGATCGCCATCGCCCACCGCCTCTCCACCATCGCCCAGATGGACCGGATCATCGTGCTTGATCACGGGCGCGTGGTCGAGGACGGCAGCCACGAGGATCTGCTGTCCTCCGGCGGACTGTATGCCGGGCTCTGGGCGCGGCAGTCCGGCGGCTTCCTCGGCATCGAGGCGGCAGAATGAAGATGCGAGGCGGCCTGCGCCGCCTCGCAACGCCGTTCGAAACCCTCGCCGATCCGTTCGCGCCGGTGGAACGGCCATCCGACAGGGTCTGGCCGTTCCTGCGCTCATTGCTTGTGGCCATGCGCTGTCCGATTCTGCTCGCGCTTGGCCTCTCCGTCATTGCCGGCGGTATCGAGGTGTTCCTGATCGCCTACGCAGGGCGGTTGATCGATGTGCTGGCCACGGCAGACCGCGCGACGCTCTGGCAGGTTCATGGCTGGCACCTGATCGCCGTGGTGCTGGTGCTGCTGGTAGTCCGGCCGGTGTTTCACTTCGCGCGGGAAGCGACGAACGACCTCGGCCTGCGCCCCAACCTGGATGTGATGGCCCGCTGGCGGGCTTGGGCCCATGTCTCCCGCCAGTCGGTCGGCTGGTTTCAGGATGATCTGGCGGGGCGCACCGCAACACGGGTGATGGAAACCGGCGGGGCGGCGACGGTGGCAATCTATCGGGCCGTGAACACGATCGTTTACGTGGTCATCTACGTTGTCGGTATCCTGATCCTGATGGCCGCCGCCGACTTGCGCCTCGCAATGCCGATCCTGCTTTGGACATCGCTCTACATCTGCATGACGATACTGGTCGTGCCGAAGATGGAGGCGACGACCGAGCGCCATCAGGAGGCGCGTTCGGCGCTCAACGGGTTGATGGTCGATGTGTTCGGCAATATCGGCACGGTCGCGCTGTTCGCCGACAGCAAGGCACGGGAGCGGGAGGCGCGGACGCTGTTCGAGGGCTTGCGACAGCGGTTCTATGCGGTGCAGCGGGTGGAGGTCGGTCTCAACGTCGCGATCACGGTACTGGAAGGGGTGATGCTGGTGGGGCTGGTCGGCTACGGAGTCTGGCTGTGGCAGCAGGGCGCCGCCACACTGGGCTTGGTGGCGGCGGCGCTGGCGCTGGGCTTCAAGATCACCTCGATGGCCGAATGGTTGCTCGATGCGGTGGCCGACATCTTCGCCAGCACCGGTGCGTTGCGCGAGGCACTGAAGACAGTCGGGCAGCCGCTGGCGATCACCGATGCCGCTGATGCCCGCCCGCTGCGGGTGAGCGGCGGTGCGATCTCGCTGCAGGGCCTCCACCACCGCTACGGCAAAGAACGCGGCGGGCTGGATGGCGTTTCGCTGGAGATACGGGCCGGCGAGAAGGTCGGATTGGTCGGCCCTTCGGGCGCGGGCAAATCGACGCTAGCTAACCTGATCCTGCGCTTTTTCGAGCTGGAAACGGGGCGGATTGCCATCGACGGGCAGGACCTTCGCAAAGTCACGCAGGAGAGCCTGCACGCCAATATCGCCATGGTCGCCCAGGACAGTGCACTGCTCAACCGGTCGCTGCGCGACAACATCACCCTGGGGCGCGACGTTTCGGAGGAGGCGATCCGAAGGGCAGCACGGTTGGCGGAAGCCGAAAATTTCATCCCCGATCTGCAAGACAAGGCGGGGCGGCGCGGCTATGATGCCCATGTCGGCGAGCGGGGCGTCAAACTTTCCGGCGGGCAGCGACAAAGAATTGCGATTGCACGTGTCATCCTGAAAGATGCCCCTATCTTGATACTGGACGAAGCCACCTCCGCCCTCGACAGCGAGGTCGAGGCAGCCATTCAGAAAACGCTGTTCCGGCTGATGGAGGGCAAGACGGTGCTGGCCATTGCCCACCGGTTGTCAACCATCGCGGCGATGGACAGGATCGTGGTGATGGAAGCGGGCCGGATCGTGGAGCAAGGCACCCACGATGCGCTGCTGGCCGCCGGTGGGTTATACGCCCGGCTGTGGGCGCGGCAATCGGGCGGGTTCATCGGTGCGGAAGACGGGCAGGCATAAGAAAAGGGACGACGGCAGGTGTTGAACAAGATCGCGGACATGGTCGATGCATTTCGCCATGCGGACGGCCCCGCGCCGCGCAGGCTCGGCCCGTTCATGCGCTGGTGCCTGTCGGGGGCGTTTCCGGCCATCTTCGTGGCGCTGGCACTGTCGGTGATCGTCGGGCTGATGGAACTGGCGGCTGCGTGGTTTGTCGGCTGGGCCATCGATTCCGCGCAGGCGACCGGCCCGGATTTCCTGTCGACGCAGGTTGCTGCCCTGATAGCCATCGGTGTTTTCCTGGCCTTCCTCCGCCCGGCCGTCATGGCGCTGAACGCGGCCATGACCTCGTTGGCGCTCGGCCCCAACCTTTACCCGCTGATCCTGACCCGCCTGAACCGGCACACGATCGGCCAGGCGATGAAGTTCTTCGATGACGATTTCGCGGGCCGGATTGCCCAGAAATCGCAGCAGACGGCGCGGGCGCTGACGGATGTGGTGGTCGAAACCTGCAACATCTTCGGCTTCGCCATCGCCTCCACCACCGGCGCGATGGTGCTTATGGGCAGCGTCAATGTGGAATTGGCAGTCGTGCTGATTGTCTGGCTGGCACTCTATATCCTGTTGATCCGCTGGTACCTGCCGCGCATCCGCGTCCGGTCCCGCGCGCGGGCCTCGGCGCGGGCGATGGTGACGGGCCAGATCGTCGACACGGTCACCAACATCGCCACGGTCAAACTGTTCAGCCACGGCGATCACGAGGACCGGGCCGCCATTGACGCACTCGGCAAGTTTCGCGGTGCCTCCCTCGGGTTCGGCCGGCTGGTCGTCGGCTTCAGGCTGACGCTGTTCACGCTGGCCGGACTGCTGCCGGTGGTGCTGATCGGCCTGACCCTTCACTACTGGTCCGTCGGCACCGCGACAGCCGGGGATATCGCCATGGCGGGGCTGATTTCCATGCGTCTCGCCCAGATGTCCGGCTGGGTGTCGTTCACAGCGCTCGGTATCTTCGCCAACATCGGCGAGATCGAGGACGGGATGCGGACCCTGTCGCCGCCGCATGCGATCCAGGATAAGCCGGGGGCTGTCTGGCCTGCGCCGCAGGATGCCGGAATTCGCTTCGAGGGCATCAATTTCGGGTACGGCCGGGAGGGCTCGGCGGCGCTGGCGGATTTCAACCTGTCGATCAGGCCGGGCGAGAAGGTCGCGCTCGTCGGCCAGTCCGGCGCCGGCAAGACCACGGTCGTATCGTTGCTGTTGCGGCTCTACGAGATCGAGGAGGGACGCATCCTTCTGGGTGACAATGACATTCGCGATATCGCCCAGGACGGCCTGCGCAAGCAGATCAGCGTCGTCCGGCAGGAAACCGCTATGTTCAATCGCTCCGCCCGCGAGAACATCCGCTATGGTCGGATCGAGGCGACTGATGCGGAAGTTGTCGAGGCAGCAAGACGCGCCAGTGCCGACGATTTCATCCACGAGCTGCGCGACCTGCACAAGCGGGAGGGATACGACGCCCATCTCGGGGAGCGCGGGGTAAAGCTGTCCGGCGGCCAGCGACAGCGTATTGCCCTCGCCCGTGCCATCCTGAAAGACGCACCCGTGCTGGTACTGGACGAGGCGACCAGTGCGCTGGACAGCGAGGTCGAAGCGGAAATCCAGACGGCCTTGCACGAGGTGATGGAAGGCAAGACCGTTGTCGCCATTGCCCACCGCCTTTCGACCATCGCGGAGATGGACCGGATCGTGGTGATGGATCAGGGCCGGATCGTCGAGGAGGGCACACACGAAGACCTGCTTTCCAGGGGCGGCCTGTATGCCCGGTTCTGGCGGCGCCAGTCCGGCGGGTTCCTCGACCTCAAGGCGGCTGAGTAGTGGCGAAATACCTAGGCCTGATCGATCCGTTCGCCCCTGCCGAGGGGCCGCCACCGACAAGCCTTTATGCGTTCATGCGCTGGGGGCTGAGAGGTGCGGAGCCGTCGATCCTGCTGGCCTTTGCCGTTACCTTCCTGACCGGCGCGTCGGAGCTTGTCGCCGCGCGTTTCACCGGCTGGGTGATCGACAGTGCGTCGGCCACCGGCACGGGCGGGTTTTGGGAGCCGTTCTGGCCCCTGATCGTCGCCGGCTGCATCTTTTTCCTCATTGTTCGTCCCCTCATCTTCGTGTTCGACGCAGCTGTTTCCGGCATTCTGCTTGGCCCGCATCTGTTCCCGTTGGTCCTGTCGCGTCTCAACCGCCATGTCCTTGGCCACTCGATGCGCTTTTTCGAGAACGACTTCGCGGGCAGGATCAGCCAAAAAGCACTGCAGGCGGCACGGGCGCTGACCGATCTCGTCATCGAGGTTTCCGATGTCGTGGTCTACTCGCTGGCGATGTTCGCCGGGTCCTTCCTGCTGCTTGGCGCGATCGACCCGCGCCTTTTGCTGATCTTCGTCGTCTGGGCGGTTCTTTACGTGGCGGCGCTGCGGTTCTTCATCCCCCGCGTTCAAGCGCGGTCCGCCGACAGGGCGGGCGCGCGTACCCACGTCACCGGGCAGATCGTCGACACCCTGTCCAACATCACCACCGTCAAGCTGTTTGCGCAGGATGCGGAGGAGGATCGTGCCACGATCCGTGCGCTCGACACGTATCGCGAGCGATCACTGTCCTTCGGCCATATTTCCGCGTTGTTCCGCATGGTGCTGATGACGCTGGGTGGCATGCTGCCGCTCTTTGCCATACTCGGTGCGCTCTACCTGTGGAGCCTGGGCCAGGCAACGGCAGGTGACATCGCGATGACGGCGATGGTCACCACCCGGCTTTCCATGCTGACCAACCGGCTGGGACGGGTGGCGATGTCGATCTTCACCAACATCGGCGAGATCGAGGACGGCATGGCGACACTGGCCGCCGCGCACGAGATCACCAACCGCAAGGGCGCGGCGGAACAAGCGCCACATGGCGCGATCCGCTTCGATGACGTCACCTTTCGCTACGGGGGCGACATTGCGGCGATGAACCGCTTTTCGCTGGAGATCGCGGAGGGTGAGAAGGTTGGCCTCGTCGGGGCATCGGGTGCCGGCAAATCCACCGCGGTGTCGCTGCTGCTGCGCCTACACGATGTGGAGGAAGGGCGCGTGCTGCTGGGCAGAACTGATATCCGCGACATCACGCTTGCCGCCCTGCGCGAGGCGATAGCGGTCGTCCGGCAGGAAACTTCGATGTTCAACCGCTCGGCGATGGAAAATATCCGCTATGGCAGGCCGGATGCCAGCGACGAAGAGGTGTTCGAGGCCGCGCGGCGTGCCTCCGCCCATGACTTCATCCTGACGCTGCGCGATCACAAGGGCCGGAAAGGCTATGATGCCCGTCTGGGCGAACGCGGCGTCAAGCTGTCCGGCGGGCAACGCCAACGCATCGCACTGGCCCGCGCCTTCCTCAAGGATGCACCGGTGCTGGTGCTGGATGAGGCAACCAGCGCCCTGGACAGCGAGGTGGAGGCCGAGATCCAGACCACGTTGCACGAGGTGATGCAGGGCAAGACGGTCGTGGCCATCGCCCACAGACTCTCGACCATCGCGGAGATGGACCGGATCGTGGTGATGGACAAGGGCCGGATCGTCGAGGAAGGCACGCATGAGCAGTTGTTGGCGCGGGGAGGACTTTACGCGCGGTTCTGGCAACGCCAGTCCGGTGGTTTCCTCGACCTCGACGCGGCAGAGTGATGACAGGAAACTTGACAGGCCTTTGCGGTCCCTGCCATCAGAGCTGTCTTTCAAGAGCGATCACCATCACGGCGGGGGCGGCAGATGCAGCGCGTCATGATTATCGGCGGACCCGGGTCCGGCAAGACAACACTGGCGCTGGAGCTCGGTGAACGCACCGGCCTGCCGGTGTTCCACATGGACCAGATCCACCATCTGCCCGGCTGGGTGGAGCGGGACCGAGAGGAGAAGGGACGGCTCTGTTCAGAGGTGCACGCGCGCGAGCGCTGGATTTTCGAGGGCAATCACAGCGCCGCCTACCCGGAGCGTGTGGCCCGCGCCGATACGTGTATCTGGCTGGATCTGCCGGTGAGCCTGCGCCTCGCCCGTGTCGTCTGGCGCACGTTGCGTCACTACGGCCAGGACAGGCCTTCACTGCCGGAAAACTGCCCGGAACGGTTCAGCCGCGAATTCTTCGCCTTCATCTGGCGCACCCGCAACACCACCCGCGTCAGACCGCTGGCCATCAAGGCCGACCCGCCGCCACACCTGACTTTCGTGCACATCACTTCCGTCGCGGAACTGCGTCGCTATCTTGCGTCGCTCAACTTGACGGTGTGTGCGGCTCTGGCACAGACTTCCGGCTGAAACCCGGAGGGAACATGCCTCTTACCATACTTGTCCCGCTCGTGGTCGGCGGAATTCTCGGCATCGTGTTCATCGTCCACATGTCCGGCTGGACAGGCCGTCTGACCCTTGATGACCATGCCGTCCGCCGGGCCTGGGCCGGCGAATACCCGGATGACGAGCCGACGCGCGTCGCCCTGTCCGATGACGCCCGCGCCGCGCTGCTGACGACGAAGTCCGGCGCACGCGGTGTCGTCTGGTGCATGGGCGACGGCATCGTCCTGCGCCGGTTTCAGCCCCAGGGCGTTCGGGTAGAGGAAACATCCGACGGCCTGCGCCTGCGTTTCCGCGACACCGGCGCACCCGCAGCCCTGATCCGCCTCGCCGATGCCGGCAGCCGCGCGGAATGGACAGCCCCCGAGCAACAAGGCAGATCCGTATGAGCGACACCCTGACCTATCCTGATATCGTTACCCTGGCAGTGCCGGTGTTCATCCTGACGATATTGGCGGAAATCGCAGCGATCCGCTGGCTGCGGGCCACGGGGCGCTACGAAACGCGTGATGCCCTCACCTCGCTGCTGATGGGGGCCGGCAATGTCGTCGCCGGTATCGCGCTGGGTTTCATTGCCTACGGGTTCTACCTCTGGCTCTGGGAGTACCGCGTCTTCGATCTGGGCACTGCATGGTATGTCGTGCTGCTCTGCTTCGTCCTCGATGACTTCCGCTATTACTGGTATCACCGTATCGCCCATACCTCGCGTTGGGTCTGGGCGGAGCATGTCAATCACCACTCTTCGCAGCACTACAATCTGACAACAGCGCTGCGGCAAAGCTGGACCGGCACGTTCACGTTCATGTGGCTGCTGCGGGCACCGCTGATCCTGCTCGGGTTTCACCCGGCGATGGTGATCTTCGCCGGCGGCATCAACCTAGTCTACCAGTTCTGGATTCATACCGAAGCCATAGGCAAGCTGCCACGCTGGTTCGAGGCGGTGTTTAATACCCCGTCGCATCACCGCGTCCACCATGGCCGCAACCCCCGCTACCTCGATGCCAATTATGCCGGAACCCTGATCATATGGGACAGGATGTTCGGAACTTTCGTGCCGGAATTGGAGGAAGAGGCCGTGCAATACGGTCTCGTCCACAACATTGGCACCTTCAACCCGCTGCGTGTCGCCTTCCACGAATGGGTGGCGATGCTTCGCGACATTTGCCAGCCCGGACTGACATGGCGCCAGCGGCTCAACTATGCCATCGCGCCGCCGGGCTGGAGCCACGATGAAAGCCGCGAAACATCAGAAATGATCAAGGCTGCCTATGTCAGGCGCAATCCGGACCAGAAAGGCACGCCGGGGTTGTGATGCGGGGCGGCAGGGTCCAATCTCCTGCCGAACCACCGGAGCAGCCTGCATCGCATGAGCAAAGACCCGATCCGTCTCGATCTCGCCCTCGTCAGGGCCGGTCTGGCCGAGAGCCGCAGCCGCGCGCAGATGCTGATCGGCGCGGGTGCCGTGCGGGTGAACGGCGTGGCGGCGACAAAGCCCTCGCAACCGGTGACCGACGAAGCGCTGGAGGTTGAGGGAAATCCGCTTCCCTGGGTATCTCGCGCCGCACTCAAGCTCGTGGCCGCCCTCGAGCATTTCGAGCTGGACCCGGGCGGCGCCATTGCCCTCGACATTGGCGCTTCCACCGGTGGTTTCACCGAAGTGCTACGGGCACATGGCGCACGGCGGGTCTATGCAGTCGATGTCGGTCGCGGCCAGTTGCACGCCTCCGTCAGGGCCGATCCGGGTGTCGTCTGCCTTGAAGGGCTGGATGCCCGCAACCTGACGGACGAGGTGGTGCTGCCCGACTGGGTCGTCTCCGATGTCAGCTTCATTTCCGCGACCAAGGCACTGCCGGTGCCTCTGTCCCTTGCTCGTCCTGGCGCCCATGCGATCATTCTCGTCAAACCGCAGTTTGAACTTTCACCGGCGGACATCGGCAAGGGCGGCATTGTCAGGTCCGAAGAGGCCCGCGCCAGAGCTTGCGACAGGGTGCGCGAATTCGTCACCGGCGAGGGGTGGGATGTGCTGGGCCTGATCGAATGCCCGGTGACGGGCAGCGACGGCAATCAGGAATACCTGCTCGCCGCCGAGAAGGTCACGCCGCCCGCAATGCGGCTAGATCCAGACGCCTATTCGTCATCTCGAGCTGGCCCTCTGCGTTGACGGGCCACATCTCCCTCGGCCTGTCCCAGTAGAGTTCAACGCCGTTCATGTCCGGATCATCGAGGTAGAGCGCCTCGCTGACACCGTGGTCCGCAGCACCGGATAGCCGGATGCCAGCCGCGTCCAGCCGTCGCAGCGCGGCACCGAGGTCGGCGCGTTCCGGATACACAAAAGCGGTGTGATACAGACCGGTATGACCCATGGGCGGCGGCGTTCCGCCGAGGCTCTCCCAAGTGTTCAGTCCGATATGATGATGATACCCGCCTGCGGACAAGAAAGCTGCCCCCGGCCCGTAGCGTTGGACGAGGTCGAGGCCGAGCACGTCCTTGTAGAAGCTGATGGCGCGCTCCAGTGAAGAGACGCGCAGATGAACATGGCCGATGCGCAACCCCGCAGGGGCGGGAGGGCGGGCCGGGATGCTGGCCTGCATGATGATATCCTTATTTGTTTCACGAGAAAAGATAGTTCCCGGCTGTCGATGTGATAATGGTCTTTTTGGGAAACAAAAGGTTTCGCTTTCCGAAGCCGCATCCGCCGCGTAAACCGATGGCGATGACAGATATCGAAATCACCCGCCTAGGCCACCTCGGTGATGGCATCGCCATTGACGGCAGCTTCCATCCGTTCGCCCTGCCGGGGGAGAAACTGGCGGCTGCTCCGCCGCATGGGCTTCTGTCCGCATCGCCCGACCGGGTTGTGCCGCCCTGTCCGCAATTCACCCGCTGCGGCGGCTGCGCATTGCAGCACGCGTCGGATGGCTTTGTCGCAGGCTGGAAGCAGACGGTCGTCACGCGTGCCCTTGCCGCGCAGGGGCTGAACGCGGAGTTCCGCCCGGTTGCCACCTCGCCTCTCTACAGCCGCCGGCGTGCGACGCTTGCGGGCCGGCGCACCAAGAAGGGCACGGAGATCGGCTTCCATGCCCGCCGTTCCGATGCGATAGTTCCCATTGATGGCTGTGTGATCCTTGTTCCGCAGATCCTTGAACTCACCGGAAAGCTCGGGGCGTTGATCCGTATCGGCACGTCGCGCAAGGGGGTGTTGCGGCTGTCGGTGACGGAAACGGATGGCGGCGCGGATCTCGCGGTGGAAAACGGCAAGCCGCTCGACAGACCGCTGCGCGAGGCGCTTGCCGATGAGGCCCGATCCCTCGGCCTTGCGCGGTTGACTTGGAACGGCGAGGGCGTTGCCCTGGCCAGCCAGCCGCGTGCCACGCTGGGTACCGCGCAGGTGCCGCTGCCACCGGGCGCCTTCCTGCAGGCATCGGCTGCGGGACAGCAGGCATTGGTAAAGGCCGTCGGCGAAGCGGTCGGAGATCACGCCCGGATCGTCGATCTTTTCGCCGGATGTGGCACCTTCTCCCTGCCGCTGGCGCAGACGGCCGATGTTCATGCCGTCGAAGGCGCCGCGGAGATGCTGGCGGCACTCGATTCCGGCTGGCGGCACGCCACCGGCCTGCGTCAGGTCACGACCGAAACCCGTGATCTATTCCGCCGCCCGTTGATCGCAGGAGAACTGGGCCGCTTCGATGCCGCCGTGATCGACCCGCCGCGGGCAGGTGCCGAGGCGCAGGTCGCCGAAATCGCGGCCTCGGACCTGAAGACAGTCGCCATGGTGTCCTGCAACCCGGTGACCTTCGCGCGAGATGCCGCGACACTCTCGGCTGCCGGTTTTGCCCTGCAATGGGTGCAGGTTGTCGACCAGTTCCGCTTTTCCCCCCACATCGAACTCGCCGCCGCCTTCCGGCGCTGAGGGCCGCCGTATCTTCCCCGCGACCGGCCGGACGCATCTTTATTGCGCCATGCCCGGCATCCGCCTTCGACCGCCGAATTCCGGTGTCAGCCATTCCGGCCAGCCGAACATCAGTTCGATACCATATAGCACGAAGACACAGGCAAGGACGGCCAACACCAGCTTCACACGTCCGGCGCTCGGTGGGTTTTGCACCCAGCGCTTCATCCGCAGAAGCCACAGAAGGTTCATCGATTCTGCAGCCGTGCCCGCAGCCGCCGCAGGCCGCCGGGGATCAGCAGCGGCGCGAGGCCGAAGCCGGTGAGAAAGCCCGCAGCCTCGCTGGCGATGGTCAGTTGCCCGCCGTCTCCCTGCAACAGTTGATAATAGACGAAGAACAGCAGTTGTAACGCCACCAGCACCCCCACCAGCCGGAAGGCCATTATCGGGTTTTCACCCTTCTGGCGGGCGATGATCCACAGCGTCCACGTCATCAGACCGAGGAAACCATAGAGCGGCGGATAGGCGCCCAGCAGCGCGTAGCCGCCCTGCATGATCAATCCGTGGGCCAATGCCCCGCAGAAGGACGCGGCGACGAAGACGATGGCGAGCGCCAGGCCGGAAAACACCCGTGAAGCGTAGTTACCGATGGCCAGCAGCAGGGCGACGGCGAACAGTGCGTGCGTCGCGTTCTGGTGAATGAACGGGTAGGTGAAGAACCGCGCTGCCGTGTCCAGGTTCCATGTCCCAGTAGCGCGTGCATATTCGAACACCTGGTCGACGAAGCCGAAACGCTGGGCCGCGGCGATGCGCCAGCCCACGGCCTCGGGCCCGCCGATCAGGCCACGCGCGCCAAGCTGGAACGCAACCTCGATCAGCCCCATGGCCAGCGCAAGCGCCACCAGTACTGGCGGAAGGGCGTTGAAGGGTGAGGCGTTCTGGTCCGGGTTGTGCATCCCTTGCTCCGGTTGACGTTCCGCGATCCTGCGGCGATAAGCGAGGCCGTCTCTAACCGATTTCAGGCAATAGCTCCATGACCGATGCTCAACACGCACGCCGCGTCTTCTCCGGGGTTCAGCCGACAGGTGATTTGCACCTCGGCAACTATCTCGGAGCCGTGAAACGCTTTGTAGAGATGCAGAACAACGATTGGGAAACCATCTACTGCATCGTCGACCTGCACGCGATCACGGTCAGCTGGCCTGGGCGCGAGGGGATGACTGCCGCGACGCGCGAACTGGCGGCGGCCTTCCTTGCCTGTGGCATGGACCCGGAGAAATCCGTCCTCTTCAACCAGAGCCAGGTGCCGGCCCATACGCAGCTTGCGTGGATCTTTTCCTGTGTTGCCCGGCTTGGCTGGATGAACCGGATGACACAGTTCAAGGACAAGGCGGGCAAGAACGCGGAGCGCTCCAGCCTCGGGCTCTACGCTTACCCGGCGCTTCAGGCCGCCGACATCCTCGTCTATCACGCAACGCATGTGCCCGTCGGCGAAGACCAGCGCCAACACATCGAATTGACGCGGGATATCGCCACCAAGTTCAACCTCGATTTCGGAGCGGAGAATTTCTTCCCCCTGCCAGAGCCGATGATCGAGGGTGTGGCGACGAGGGTTATGAGCCTGCGGGACGGCTCCAAAAAAATGTCGAAATCCGATCCTTCCGATCAGAGCCGCATCAACCTCACCGATGATGCAGATACGATCGCAAAGAAGATCCGCAAGGCCAAGACGGACCCGGAACCCCTCTCCGAAACGCTCGAAGGGCTTGAGGAACGGCCCGAGGCACTCAACCTCGTGCGCATCTATGCCGCGCTGGCCGAGACGACGCCGGAGCAGGTGATGGCCGAACATGGCGGTGCCAGCTTTTCTACCTTCAAGCCGGCCCTCGCAGACCTTGCCGTCGCCAAGCTTGCCCATATCGGCGAAGAGATGCGGCGTTACCTTGCCGACCCTGCGGAGATCGACCGCGTGCTTGGCAAGGGCGCGGAGAAGGCGGCGGCCATCGCCGACCCGATTCTCGCCAGGACCTATGACATCATCGGCTACGTGGGTAGCCGGTGATCACGCTCCGCCCCGCATGGCCTGAAGAGGCCGGGCGGCTGGCGGAGATCGCCGAGGCAGCCTTTGGCGGCTACATCGCCGCCATCGGCAAACCGCCGGCGCCGATGTATCCCGATTTTCCGGCTCTGATCGCCAAGGGGCGTGTCTGGGTCAACGAGGACCTTTCTGCATACAGCGTCCACTATCGCGATGGCGATGCGCTCCACCTCGAAGCGGTAGTCGTTGCGCCGGATGCGCAGGGCAGGGGGCTGGGGCGGAAGGTGATCGCCTGGGTGGAGGCCGAGGCACGGCGGCTCGGCCTGCCCCGTGTCGAGCTTTACACCAATGCCGCGATGGCCGGCCCGCTGCGGCTCTACCCTGCGCTTGGCTATGCCGAGGTTTCGCGCCATGAAGAGGCGGGTTTCGCCCGCGTATTCTTCGAAAAGGATGTGCGTGGGCTGGAGGTGCACCCTGTCCGCCGTGCCCTGCTCATGCAGGCCACGATCTGCCGCCGTCTGAAATCGCCGTTCACGGCGGCCGTCATAGATTGCATCACGGCGGCGCTTCGCGAAGGCACGGTGCTTGGCGACAGGGTGCTGCACTGGCCAGGCGATCCCGCCCCGCGCGGCGACGCACTTGCTTTGCGCCTCGCCGGAGCGCTGCACGTTTGCGTTCGCGCGGGCCGGTTGCCGCGGCTTGCGGAATTCTATCCACCGGCAGCCATGTCCGCCTTCGCTGACCTTCAGGACGCGGTCACGGAGGCTTGCCGGGCAGAGGGGCAGATGCTCGCCGACTGGCTGACCTTCGCGCCGCAAACGAACGAGACCGGCCGCTCCGCTGCGCTCTATCCCGGATTGATGGCCATTGCGGATCGCTTCGGTTTGCCGATGGATCTGCTGGAGCTCGGTGCCAGTGCGGGATTGAACACGAACCTGGCCCGCTATGGTTATACCCTGGGCGGCACGGACTTCGGAGACAGGAAAAGCGCCGTGCAGATCGTGCCAGAGTGGCGCGGCCCGGCGCCCACCGGTCCTGAGCCGTGCATCGGTTCGGCTTGTGGTGTCGACCTCAACCCGTTGGACACGGCGAATCCGGAAGTCGCGCGTCGCCTAATGGCCTATGCATGGCCCGACCAGCCGGAGCGACTGGCGCGGCTCGAAGCGGCCATCGCCATCGCCCGCGCGCATCCGCCGCGACTCGTTGCCGGTGATGCGGCCGACTGGCTGGAGGCTGAACTCGCCGCTACGGCCCTGCCCGGCCGCGTGCGCGTGGTGTGCCATACCATCGCTTTCCAGTACTTCCCGCCCGACTCGCAGGCCCGCATCCGCGCCGCCCTTGCGGCAGCCGGCGCACGGGCAGGGGCGGAGGCGCCGCTGGCATGGCTGACATTGGAATTCGAGGATACGGTCAACCCGGTGCTCTGCCTGCAGACATGGCCGGGTGGTGGCCGCGAAACCCTGGCCACGGCCCACCCGCACGGCACATGGATCGAGTGGCGCGGGGAGGAAGCAACAGCATGAAAACCTACCTTCTTGCCATCCTTCTGACCGTCCCGGCCACTTTCGCCGCGGCCGAACCGTTCAAATGCCGGGTCACCGATGTACTGTTGTCGTCGGAAGAAAATCCCGAGTTCGTACGCAAGAACAAGCAGAAACAGTTCCTGATTACCGTCGGCAGCGAAAGCATCGTCATCGCACAGAGTTCGCCCGACTTCGCCCCGTCGGAGCGGGAATTCTTCCCGGTCAGCGAGCCCCCGTCCGACATTCTCGCCATGGCGACCGACAGCTTCAGCGTCTCGACCTTCGCGATGCCCTACCTGACAAACAGCGGCATCCGTTTCGATGCCACGCTGACATTGCAGACAGCCAACTTCGTCAATGTCTGGACCCTCGATTGCCTGCCATGACGTCTCAGCGGGCACCGAGGTAGCTGCGCAGGCTTTCCGGAGGGTCGGCAAGAAGCGCCCCGGTGTCCTGCGGCCCCTCGACCGTGCCGTCGGCCACCAGCAGCGTCTGCGGGCAGATGCGCAACGCGTCCTCCGGTGCGTGGGTGATCATCAGCAGGGTGATCGCCTCCTCCGCGCAGATTTCGGCCACGAGATCGAGCATTTCCAGCCGCAGCGCAGGGCCGAGGGCGGCGAAGGGTTCGTCCAACAGCAGTAGCGGCCTGCCACGCAACAGCGCCCGTGCCAGTGCCGCCCGACTTTGCTGCCCGCCCGAAAGGTCCGGCGGCAATGAAGCCTCCTTCCCCTCCAGCCCCACGCGCGCAAGCACCGCGCTCACCCGGTCTTTCTGCGCAGCGTTCAGCCGCAGGTTCGGCGCGATGCCGAGGCCGGTGTTCTGGGCCAGCGTCAGGTGCGGGAACAGGTTGTTGTCCTGAAACACCATCGTCAGATTGCGTGCGGCAGGCGCTGCTTGCGTCACATCCTCACCGGCGATCTCGATCCGGCCGGAGGCAGGTTGCAGGAATCCGGCGACGGTGTTCAGCAAGGTCGATTTGCCGCCGCCGGAAGGACCGATCACGGCCACCCGGCTCTTCGATTGCACGTCGATATCCGCCAGCAGCCGGAAATCGCCGCGCACCATTTCAAGATCAACGCAACGCAGGGCCAAGCCGTCCTCCCCGATCGAAAACCCAGAACAGCAGCAGCGACAGAGCCATCAGCACCAGCGCCGCGCCCGCCGCCTCCTCCATCCGGTAGGCACCCATCAATCGGTACATGTACAGCGGAAGTGTCTCCACCCCCGGGGGTGCGAACAGGGTAATGACGCCGAGATCCCCCATCGACAACGCGGCTGCCAGCCCCAGCGCAAAACCGGCAGGGCGGCGAATCGCGGGCCATGTCACCAGCCGCAACCGTGCCCACCCGGTAAGATCCAGCGATGCGGCCAGTGGCCCGAACCGGGCCTCCGCCTGCCGCAGCGCCGGCACAAGCGCCCGCAGGGCGAAGGGCAGGGCGGCCATGGCGTTCAGCAGGCCGGTGATCGGCAGCGCGAAGGCGAACGGCGAAGCGAACGGATTCAGCAGGATGAAAAGCCCGGTCCCCATCACGAAAGGCGATGCCGCCAACAACAGCAAGCCGAGGCCTTCCACCACGATGCCGCGCGTTCGCGACAGGCCAGCGACCCACACCGCGAGGGCCAGCGCCATTGCTGTCGAGACAAATGCACTGCCGAGTGCAACGGCGAGGCTTGTCGCCACCGCAGGGGCGAAACCAGAAGTCATGCCGCCGGTCAGCCCCCAGACCCCGTTCCAGGCGATAAGCACCAGCGGTGCCAGCAGAAAGGCGAGCATAGCACAGAGGATGAGACCATCGACGAAACGCTGGCGGTGGTTGGTGCCGGCGCGTATGTCCGGCGCGGTGATACTGCCGCCCACGGGCTGAAGCCGCGTCAGTGACAGCGCCAACACGGCGACGCCGCCGCAGATTGCGAACTGCACCAGCGCCAGCCGTGCCGCCTGTCCGAGGTCGAACTCGAACCGCAACGCCTGATAGATTGCCAGTTCCACAGTCGTCGCCTTCGGCCCGCCGCCCAGCGCCAGCACCGTGGCAAAACTGGTCATGCACAGTAGAAAGACAAGCAGGAAAGCGCCCGGAAGTACGGCCCGCAACATCGGCATCTCGATGATGCGGAAGCGGGCCAGCGGCGTCAGCCCAAGCCCGGCGGCGAGGCGGAATTGCGTCTCCGGGATCGCGGCCCATCCCTGCAGCAACAGCCGCGTCACCAGCGGCAGGTTGAAAAACACGTGTGCCAGCAGGATGCCGGGTAAACCGTAGATATCGAGTCGGGGCAGGCCCAGCGGCACCAGCAGGTCGTTGACGACGCCACCGCGCCCCCAGATTGCCAGCAATCCCAGAACGGCGACGATCACCGGCAGGATGAAGGGCGCGCCCAGCAGCGTGATCGCCAGACTTCTGCCCGGAAACCGTCGGCGCACCAGCGCACGCGCCAACGGCACCGCCAGCGCGGCGCTGATTGTGGCCGACAGCAACGACTGGAGCAGCGTGAAGCGGATGGCGGCCCAGTCGAACCGTGTCAGCCCGCCGGAGCGCTCCACCGTCAGCAGCGCAGCGACGGAACCGAAAGTCAGCAGCAGCACCAGCGCCAGCACACCGATGCCGGGCAGGGCGGCGGAGAAGTTATTCCGGCCCGCCTTCAGGCTCACTGAGACAGCGCCTCCTGCCACTCCTCTATCGCCGTCTTGCGCAGCGCTTCGGCTTCTTCCGGCGGGAACAGCAGCGCCTTCTCGGGGGTGATCAGCTTGCCGAAGGCCGGATCAAGCTCCGTCGCCACCGCCGGATACATCCAGTTGGTCGTCGGAATGATCGACTGGAAGGCGTCGGTCAGCATGAATGCCATGAAATCCCGCGCCAGGTCCGGCTGATCGGTCGATTTCAGGATACCCGCCACTTCCACCTGCGTGTAGTGGCCTTCGGTGAACGGCGCCGCATGCTTGGTGTCGTCTTCCTCGGCGACCATGTGATAGGCAGGAGATGTGGTGTAGGACAGCACCATGTCCGCCTCGCCTTCGAGGAACATGGAATAGGATTCGCTCCAGCCCTTCGTGACGGTCAGGATACGTGGTGCCAATGCTTCCCACATCGCCTGCGCCTCGTCACCGTAGGCGGCCTTTACCCAGAATACGAGCGAAAGACCGGGCGTGGAACTGCGTGGATCCTGAATGACCACGGAGAGATCGCTCTCGGCAAGTTCACGGAAGCTTGCGGGCGGCTCAGACAGCCGGGTCTCGTCATAGATGAAGGCGAAGTGCGACCAGTCATAGGGCAGGAAGATTGGGTCGTTCCATTCGACCGGCACCGTCAGGTCGGCGGGTGCGCCACCGTGCTCGGCGAAAAGCCCGGTCGCCGTGGCCGCCTCGGTCAGCGACGTGTCCAACCCCAGCACGATATCGGCTTCGGTGCGTTCGCCCTCCAGCCGCACCCGCGCCAGCAGTGCCGCACCGTCACCGGCGCTGACGAAGTTGAGGTCGCAGCCGCAGGTCTCCTCGAAGGCGGCCTCGATCTGCGGGCCCGGCCCCCATTCGGCGACGAAACTGTCGTATGTGTAGACGGTGAGCGTCGGTGTCTGGGCCGCGGCACTGCCGGCAAGCAGTGCGAGGGCCGCAGATGTCAGGAAAGTCCGCATGGCATCCTCTGTGTTCTGCGGCGTATGGCAGGCAGAGGGTACGTGTCTCTGACCTTCCCTACGCCGGTGTGATCCGGTTCAGGTTCAACGGGTTCGCGCAATGCATCTCAGCCCTTGTGGGGACACCCCGAGGTATCCCGGAAGCTAGTGCCGCGGGCGGGCGTAGGCAAGGCGGAAGTGCCGCGGCGGACGGGGCTTGCCTTTTCGGCGCCAGACGTCACCTTGAAGCCGCAACGGCACGACAGGCACGAGGAAAGGACCCAGCCCATGACACTCTCCGTATATCTCTCCGGTGAAATCCACACCGACTGGCGCGAAGACATCATGGCGGGTTGCAAGGCGGCGGGCCTCGACATCGCCTTTTCCAGCCCTGTGACGGATCACGCGGCTTCCGACGATTGCGGTGTCGCCATCCTCGGGGCCGAGGAGAACAAGTTCTGGCACGACCACAAGGGTGCCAAGCTGAACGCGATCCGCACCCGCAAAGGTATCGAGGATGCCGATGTAGTGGTGGTCCGTTTCGGGGAGAAGTACAAGCAGTGGAACGCGGCCTTCGATGCCGGCATGGCGGCCGCACTTGGCAAATCCTTGATCGTCCTGCACGGTGCCGACCACCAGCATGCGCTGAAGGAAGTTGACGCCGCCGCCCTGGCCGTGGCGGAGGAACCGCGACAGGTCGTGGAAATGCTGACCTACGTTCTCCGCGGCACCCTTCCGGGCTGATGATGTTTGGCAGCACTCACGTAGGGTGAGCGCTAACATGTTGAAATTACGGGCATTTACCAAAATTTTGCTTGCCCGTGTAACCCTCCTTCACTCAAGATTCAAGCATGAGATCCGAGTGAAGGAGGCAACATGAAGTTATCGGATACCGAATTGATGCTGAACGGTCACGGGCTGGTGACCGCAGAGATTACATACCGGATGCCGGATTTTCAGTCGATGCTGCAGGTTTTTACCTGGCAGGACTACGATCTTGCGCCGGAATTCCCCAAGCTGCACGGGTTCCTCGATTTCTGGAAGGAAAGCCTCGACGGCCCGCTGCACTCCGTTCGCTACAGCCACCAGAAGCTGATCCGCGCGGGTGAGTGGCGCAAGGTCGACGGCGAGATCCTTCTGCACTGACAGCGCAGAGCCTGCCACGGGAACCGGCGTGCGACCTGCTGCGCAGGTCCCGGTGGCCGGGTCCACCGGAAACGCCTGCAAGGCGTTTGCACGCCTTGCCGCCTGCACCGGGCGCTGCGCACCGGCCGCGAGTCTCAGCCGTTGCGGTCAGGAATGTTCAGACCCTTCTCGCTCGGAGGCCGCGCAATCGCCGCGTCCAGCCAGCGGTTGACGTTGGGCATGTCCGTCAGACCGACCAGATCACCGGCCTCGTAGAACACCTTCAGGCCGCGCACCCACGGGAAAATGGCGATGTCGGCGATGGTGTAGAGATCGCCCATGATCCATTCGCGCCCCTCCAGCCGTTGTTCCAGCACCTTCAGCAGCCGGTTGGCCTCGTTGACATAGCGTTCGCGCGGGCGCGGATCCTCGATATCCCTGCCGGCGAACTTGTGAAAAAAGCCCAGTTGCCCGAACATCGGCCCGATACCGCCCATCTGGAACATCAGCCACTGTATCGTCTCGTATTTTCCGGCAGCATCGCCCGGGATCAGCTTGCCGGTCTTCTCTGCCAGGTAGATCAGGATCGCACCGGATTCCCACAGGCCTATCGGCGCGCCGCCCGGCCCGTCGGGATCGACGATCGCCGGGATCTTGTTGTTGGGGTTGAGCGACAGGAATGCATCGCTCTTCACGTCTTCGTCGGCCAGCGTCACCTTGTGGGCCTCATAGGGCAGCCCCAGTTCCTCCAGCGCGATCGAAACCTTCACGCCATTCGGCGTCGGGAAAGAGTAGAGCTGGATGACGTCCGGGTTGGTTGCAGGCCAGCGCTGCGTGATCGGAAAGCTGGAGAGATCGGCCATCTTGGTGTCCTTGTGTCTGAGTTGTCGCCCTTACCTGTGCTTCCTTTGCGTCAAAACAAACCCCCGAACAGGAAACATGTTGTTTTTTGGCTATACTTGTTGCACCTGTCCGCACCGCCGGGGATTCTCAGGCGATCTGTGGAACAGTGTCAGTCAAAAACAGGAGTGGGAACAACATGATCAACGAATTCAAGGATTTCATCGCCAAGGGCAATGTCATGGACATGGCCGTCGGTATCATCATCGGCGCGGCCTTCACGGCGATCGTCACCTCGCTGGTGGATGATCTCGTCAACCCGCTGATCGGCCTGTTCGTCGGCGGCGTCGACTTTTCCGGCATCAGCTTCGGCCTCGGCGAAGCGCAGTTCATGATCGGCAACTTCATCAACGCCGTCATCAAGTTCCTGATCATCGCATGGGTCGTGTTCCTGCTCGTCAAGATGGTGAACCGCGTCAGCGCCATGGCAGAGAAGCCCGACGATGTGGCACCTGAAGTCGATACCGGCCCATCCGAGAAGGACATCCTGATCGAGATCCGCGACTCGCTGAAAGCCGGTTCCTGAAGATCAGGCCGTCCGACAATTCAGGGGGCCGCTCGACGGCGAGCGGCCCCCGATGCCTTCAGCCGGGCGGCGGATCAGGGCTCGGCGTCAGAGCTTGAGCGCCAGTCGCGGCGACAGCACATCCAGCCCCAACGCCCGGCCCACTGCCGCATAGGTCAGCTTGCCTGAATGGGTGTTCAACCCTGCCAGCAGGTGCGGGTCGTCCTCGCAGGCCTGTCGCCAGCCCTTGTTCGCCAGTGCCAGCATGAACGGCATCGTCGCGTTGCCGAGCGCGATGGTCGCCGTCCGCGCCACGGCGCCGGGCATGTTGGCGACGCAGTAGTGCAAGATACCATCCACTTCGTAGATCGGGTCGTCATGTGTCGTGGGTTTCGAGGTCTCGAAACAGCCGCCCTGGTCAATGGCGACATCCACCAGCACCGCGCCTGGCTGCATCTCCGCCAGTTGCGCCCGGCGCACCAGTTTCGGCGCCGCCGCGCCGGGTATCAGCACCGCGCCAATTACCATGTCTGCCTCGGCGATCAGTTCCGAGACGGCACCGCGGGTCGAATAGCGGGTTCGGAACTCCCGCCCGAATAGATCGTCCAGTTGCCGCATTCGCGCCAGCGACAGGTCCAGCACCGTTACTTCAGCACCCATTCCGGCCGCGATCCGCGCCGCCTGCGTACCGACAACGCCGCCGCCCAGAACCGCCACTTTCGCGGGGCCGACGCCCGGTACGCCGCCCATCAGCACACCGCGGCCGCCGTTGGCTTTCTGCAAGGCCCAGGCACCCATCTGCGGCGCCAGCCGTCCGGCCACTTCCGACATCGGTGCCAGCAGCGGCAGGCCGCCCGCGCCATCCGTCACTGTCTCGTAGGCAATCGCGGTCACACCGCTTTCCAGCAGATCGCGGGTCTGGTCCGGATCGGGGGCAAGGTGCAGGTAGGTGAACAGAACCTGCCCCGCGCGCAAGCGCTTGCGCTCCTCCGTCTGCGGTTCCTTGACCTTCACGATCATCTCCGCCGTGGCGAAAACCTCCTCGGCCGTGTCCACGATGTTCGCGCCGACGGCCTCGTAGGCCGCATCGGCGAAACCGGCCCCGGCCCCGGCGTCGCGCTCGATCACCACTTCGTGGCCCGACGCGATAGCTTCCTCCGCCGCGCGGGGTGTCAGCCCCACCCGGTATTCGCGGGTCTTGATTTCCTTCGGGCATCCGATACGCATGGCTGTCTCCTCCGTTTTGCACCAGCCTAGCCCTCTATGTCCGACAGTTCTGTGCAAACTTCTGTTTTGCAGCGCCGAAATGACGCAATATATCCGGCAAAATGAACCAAAAACCGGGAGAATTCTCCGAAGTGCCCTTTGACAGCTTCGATGCCGCCATCCTCAGTGTCCTTCAACGGGAGGGTAGAATTTCCAACGCCGATCTGGCGGAGCGCGTGCATCTTTCTGCCTCCGCCTGCCACCGCCGCGTGCAAAGGCTGGAGAAGGAGGGGGTCATCCGCGGCTATGTCGCGCTGCTGGATCCGGCTCGGGTGGAGCGGCGGGCAACGGCGTTTGTCGAGATAACGCTCAGCGGTCAGGCGAACGAATTGCTGGACGCGTTCGAAAAGGCCGTATCCCGGATCCCTGATGTGCTGTCTTGCCACCTTATGGCCGGCACGGCGGATTACCTGCTCAAGGTCGCGGCGCGGGACACGGAGGATTTCGCCCGCATTCATCGCCAGCACCTGACACGCCTGCCGGGGGTGGCGCAGATGCACACCAGTTTCGCACTGCGGACCGTGGTGCAGACAACTGCCCTGCCACTGTGATAGTTGCGCCTGCAGGTCAGGCTGGCCGGCGGGTCAGGTCAGCGCCTGCACCAGATACAGCATCCCCATCCCGGCCACGATGGAGCCTATCAGCGAACGGGTCAGCGCCCCGACCAACAGGGCCGCCGCCGCCGCCGCCAACCGGGCTGCATCCGGGTTGCCGCCCGTCGCTTCCGGCCACAGCACCATCGGTGCAATCAGCCCCGGCATCACACCGACGGTGACATAGCGCAGCAGCCGCAGAACGAACGGATGCAGAGGACGGTCGCCGATCAGACCGATGAAGGAAAACCGGATCAGATAGGTGCCGACGCCAAGCAGCACGATGACCTGCCAGATCAGGCCGTCCGGGATGCCACCGCTCATACCCGCTTCTCCAGCCAGATTTCCACCAGCGCACCGGTGAACATCGCCAGCACGGCGGCGATGATCAGGCCAAGTGAGTAGGGCACGCCGGCGAAGACCAGTGCCGCGGTGACGCTGACGACGGCGGCAGCGATGTGCGGCACGGTGCGCAGCGAGGGCGCGACCAGTGCAAGGAAGGTGATCGGAACCGCGAAGTCGAGTGCGTATTCCGGCGGAATGGCAGTGCCCGCCACCGCGCCAACGAAGGTGAAGATGTACCACAGAGGACAGACGGCCATCACCGCGCCGAAATAATAGGCCATCTTCTGCGGCACGGTCATTTCGGGGGAACGTTCATATTTCTGGACCGAGACGCCGTAGCTCTGGTCGACCAGCAGATAGGCGGCCAGCGCCCTCTGCCACATCGGCGCTGCCCCGATGTGCGGCACGAGGGCGGCGGAGTACATCGCCATTCGCATGTTCACGGCAAGGCTGGTGGCAAGGATGATCAGCAGCGGTGCCTGATCCTTCAGAAGCGCCAGGGCCGTGAACTGCGATGCCCCGGCGATGACGAGGAACGACATGCTCATTGTCTGCACGATGTCGAGCCCCGCCTCGGTCGCGACCACGCCGAACAGAAGCGAGAACGGAATGACGACGAGCACGAAAGGAACCCCCGCAAGGTAACCGGAGATGAACGCCGAGAAGGGAGAGGCAGAGGCGGAACGCATGGTTCTGCCCCTAGCCCGGTTCGGCGGGGAGCACAATTCAGAATTCTGCATGACGGGTATCGCGATCCTGAATGGAGGGCAGCGGAACCTTCGGGGGTGCGCCCGCGGCGCCGGCCATCGAGGCCGCCGCCGCAGGCTTTGGCGACCTGTTCGAGCCTGCCGCGCCGGATGCGCCGCCCTCCGGCTTGCCATTCCCGCCCGCCGGTGCTTCTCTCGCCGCAAAGGAGACGCCCCATGATCATCCGCCCGGATCCGGATGCGCCCGGCCTCACCCGCGCCGTTACTGCCCGCGACCACACCGGCGCGGCGCAGGAGATCCGCGTGGTGGAAGAGAGGCCGCTGACGATCTACCTCAACAGCCAGGAAATCGTCACCGCCATGACCATCGGCGACCATCCCGAATGGCTCGCCATCGGCTATCTGGCCAATCAGGGCATGTTGTTGCCGGAAGATCAGATTACCGGCACCGACTTCGACGAGGACCTCGAGACAGTTGTCGTCCGCACGGCGCGCGCAACCAATTACGAGGAAAAGCTGAAGAAAAAGACCCGCACCTCCGGCTGCGCCGTCGGCACTGTCTTCGGCGATGTGATGGAGGGGCTGGAAGGGCTGACGCTGCCGGCCACGCCGGTCCGCACCTCCGATCTCTACGCCCTCGCGCAAAAGATCAATACCAGCCCCAGCCTCTACCTCAATGCCGGGGCCATCCACGGCACCGTGCTCTGCAAGGCGGCGGAGCCGCTCGTCTATATGGAGGATGTCGGCCGTCACAACGCCGTCGACAAGATCGCGGGGTGGATGCGCACCGAGGGCATCGACCCGGCGGACAAGCTGCTCTACACCACCGGCCGCCTGACCTCCGAGATGGTGATCAAGACGGCGCTGATGGGCATTCCGGCGCTCGCCTCCCGTTCCGGCTTTACCGCCTGGGGCGTGGAACTTGCCCGCCAGACCGGCCTCACCCTCATCGGCCGGATGCGCGGCCAGCGCTTCCTCTGCCTCTCGGGCGAGGAGCGGCTGGTCTATGATGCCGATCTTGCGAGCGTGCCGGAAGAAAACCGCAAGTCCCGCCGCAAGGGAGCAGGGGATGACTGACATTACCGCGACGTACCGGGTCGATCCGGCGATCACCGTGGCAACTGCTGCCAGGAATTTGCAGCAGCACAGCGGCACGGGCCGGGCCGCACTCATCAACATGGCCGTTACCGCCGCCGTTCTCTTCGGCGGCTACTGGCTCTTCCTGCGCTACACACCAATGGAAGCCGTACCAGCATTTTTGGCGGGGGTCGCCACCGGAGCTGCCGCCTATCTCTTCGGCCTGATGGCCTGCAACCGCGCCAAGCGGACGGGCATGCACCGGGCCCTGCGGGCGGACGCTGAGCGGCGAGGCCCCGCCACTCTCCGCCTCTCCGAGTCCGGCGTTGCCACGGAAACTGCCCATGGCAAGGCTAGCCTGCCCTGGGCGGGCATCCGTGCAGTGGAAGAAATCAAACCGGGAATCGCCCTGCTCACCAGTGGCTTCGGGGCGATCATCCTGCCGGACGACGCCTTGCCGGCGGGTCTCGACCGTGCCGAGGCGCTCGCCCGCATCAGCCGATGGCGGGCGACGGCATGAAGGCTTTAGGCATCATCCTCGCCGGCGGCCGGGCTACCCGGATGGGCGGCGGCGACAAGTGCCTGCTGCCGCTGCATGGTGCGCCGATGCTGACCCATATCGTCCTGCGTTTCCGTCCGCAGGTGGCGGGGCTGGCTCTCAACGCCAACGGCGATCCGTCCCGCTTCGCCGCATCCGGTCTCCCGGTGTTGCCCGACAGCATGGAAGATCATCCAGGCCCGCTTGCCGGCGTGTTGGCGGGCATGGACCACGCCGCCGCCGAGGGATACAGCCACATCGTCACGGTGGCCGGAGACACGCCCTTCTTTCCCCGCGACCTCGTCACCCGCCTCACGGAGGCGGCGTCACGGGAGGATACACCCCTGGCCATGGCCACGACCCCGGCGGAAGACCGTCCCTTCCATCGTCACCCGACCTTCGGCTTGTGGCCGGTTGCGCTGCGCGAGAACCTGCGCTCGGCCCTCGCGGGTGGCACGCGCAAGATCGTCGCCTGGACCGATCCGCTGGGCTGCGCCCGCGCGTCCTTCCCCGAACGCCCGGATCCGTTCTTCAACATCAACACGCCCGAGGATCTGGAGGTGGCGGAACGCATGACGTAATGCGTCGCGTATGCCGCCCCTACCGCCGCCACGCCGGCAGCAGCCTGCGCCGGGGTTCATCATCCACCAGCGCCAGCGCATCCGCACTGCAGGTGAACGTCCCGGCCATCTGCCTTTCAGCCAGGTCTTCGATTCCCTGCGTCACCTCTGCCATCCGCTGCGGGGCGGCACCGCCGTGCATCGTCGCCGCTATTGTCACCGTGAAATCGGTGATCTCGGTGGAAAAACGTGCATCTTCGGCCTCCATCTCGAAGGCGAAACTTCCTTCGGCGGCATTGATCATCCGCTGGCCACCCACGGGCTGTTCGATCTCGAAATTGCTGATCGTGCCCCGGCCACTGCCATCGGCCGCGATTTCCATGACGATGTCACCATCCACCCTTGTCACCGGTGCCGGGGTGAGGGCCTGATAGAACGCCGTCAGGTGCCCCGTTTCTGCCTGCCACCGGCCGACCATGCAATCCGGCACCTCTGCCCCTGCAGGTGCCGCCATCAGCACCGCCAAACCTGTCATCAATCTCATCCTGCCCCCCGTGGCCTTCTGTCCTACATCCATTTCATCCAGCGCAGCACTGCCACCAGCACCACGCCCAAGACCGCCATCGCTGCCGTCAGCACGGCGAACGCATTTGCCGAACCCACGCCCGGCATGCCACCCACATTGACACCGAACAACCCAGTCAGGAAGCCCAGCGGCAGGAACACCGCCGCCACCACGCTCAGCAAATATCCGTTGCGGCCAAGTTTCTGCCCCGTCTGCACGTCGAGATGATCCTGCACAGCCGCCAGCCTGTCGCGCGTGGCTTCCAGTTCCTCGACGCTTCGGGTCAGCATATTGGCCGTTTCACGCAGATGCACCCTGTCCGGCCCGCTAAGGAAATCGACCTCCGCGACGCACAGTCTGGCCAACGCCTCCCGTTGCGGCCGCAGATAGCGCCCGAGCTTGATTGCCTTCTGCCGCAGCGGCGCCAGTCGGGCGCCAAGGCCGTCCGGCGCGTCGAACATCGTTTCCTCAAGGGCGTCAGCCTCGTCTTCCAAGGCCAGGGAAACAGCCTCGATCCGGTCAGTCAGCCCCGCCGTTACGGCAGCCAGCACCGCGCCCGGCCCAACAAATGGTTGCTCGGCCTCCACCGCCTCACGCACTGCCGCAACGGCTTTCAGCCGCCGCAAGCGCACCGTCAACAGCAGATCGGCTCTCGCCCAGACCCGCAGCGAGACCATGTCCTCCTCATCCTCGCCAGGGTTGAGGTTCACCCCGCGCAGGTTCAGCATCAGGCCGCCTTCATGAATATCGCAGCGTGGTCGTGTTTCCGCCTGCACAAGCGCATGGGCGACCACCGGCGGAACCTTGTTCGCCAGCCAGTCCACCAGTGCCGCATCATGACGATCGAGGTGCAGCCAGCGGAACCCGCCCTCAGGCGGGCCATCGCCCTCTGATGGCCGTGCCAGCCCCTCCGCATTGAAATCGAAGGCAAATACCGGTGTCACTGCCGCGTTCATGCCGTCCTCCCACCCGTCTTGCCGCCATCTTCCCGGTTTCGTGGGCAGAGGCAACCCGCGGCAGGGCTTGACCATCACGCCGCATCCGGCCACTTGTTGCCGCCAGCAAACGCGGAAAACCCCATGCCCTTCGCCATCGCCTCAGGCCACGCCCTCACAACCGAAAGCGCCGCAGCCGTCCTGCGCGAGGGTGGCACGGCCGTTGATGGCCTCGTCGCGGCGGCTTTCACGGCCTTTGTGGTGGAGCCGGTTCTCGCGGGTCCGCTTGGCGGCGGGGTCGCCATGATCCGGGAGCCGGGCAAGCCTCCGGCCATCCTTGACGCCTTCGTCCAGACACCCCGCCGTGCCGCTCGCGAGGCCGATCTCGATCTTGACACGATCACGGTCGATTTTGGCGCGGAGACCCAGGTCTTCCACATCGGCGCGGGAACGGTTGCCACACCCTGCCTCGTGCCGGCACTGCTCGACCTGCACGCGCGCCTCGGCCGGATGCCCCTGCGCGAACTGGCTTCCGAAGCCTGTGCGCTGGCCCGCAAAGGCCATGTTGTCTCGCCGTTTCAGGCACATGTTCTGGAACTGGTCGCCCCCATCGTCACCAGTACGCCCGAGGCCAAGGCACATTTCAGCGCTGGTGATGGCCTTGTGCGACCCGGCGACACGCTCGCCAATCCGCTCTTGGCTGACGTGCTGGAAACCCTCGCCCTCGAAGGTCCGCGTTTTTTTGCCGAGGGCGAAATTGCAGCCGCCCTGCTGGCGCTTCCCGGCGGCCATCTGATGGCGGACGATCTGCGCCACGCCGCCCCCGTCCGCCGAATGCCGCTCCACACCGCCCGCCGCGGCCATGACATCTGGCTCAACCCGGCTCCGGCGATGGGCGGCCTTTCCATTGCCGCCGCGCTGGAGGCTCTGCCGGACAGTTTCGGCCCGCTTACGCTGGCAAAGGCCTTCGACCAGATCGACCGCCTGCGCACGGAGGGACCGATCGACATCGAACCGCTGAGGGCGCTGCTGAAGGATCATGCCGCTGCCACCCGCGGTACCACCCACATCTCGATCATGGATGCGGGCGGGTTGACTGCCGCGCTGACCCTGTCCAACGGCGAGGGCTGCGGCCGGATGCTGCCCGGTACCGGCATCATGCCCAACAACATGCTGGGGGAGGAGGATCTTGTTCCCGAAGGCCCCCTTGCATGGACGCCGGACACACGCCTTGCCACCATGATGTGCCCGATGCTGCTGCGTGGCGCCACCGGGGAAGCTGTGATGGGCTCAGGCGGGTCGGCCCGCATCCGCACGGCACTTACCCAGGTGGCACTGCACTTGACGAACGGCATGCCGCCCGAGGAGGCTATTCTCGCGCCGCGCCTGCACATGGAAAGGGGCAACATCGCCTTCGAGGATTCCCCCCGCTGGGCGGAGGAACTGCGACGCGCCTATCCGGAGGCGCGCATTTTCACCGAACCCCACATGTTCTTCGGCGGCACCCACCTCGCCATGCGCACCGCCCGGGGTGGCTTCGAAGCGGCTGCTGACCCCCGCCGCGAAGGTGCCGCGACCATCGCCTGACCTATTGCCGTACCATGGCCGCATCGGGCCGTTCCCGCATCCCGCCTCAGGCGGGACCCCCGTTTCACATCCCCGACAGGAACCCTGCGGCCAGCCGTTCCTCGGCCCGCGGGAGTACCGGGCGCGCAAGCTCCGCCGCCGCACCGTCGGCAAGTTCCGGGAACAGCGCCAGAACCTCGTCGCGCACGGCCGCGTCCATACCTGCAAGCGCCGTTTCGCCGGGCCTGAAACTCTCGGACGGAGCACCGTTGCCGAAGATGATTTCGTGGCGGTCGAACAGCAGGTGATGATAGGTTACCTCACCGCCAGTGTCGCGCAGGATGGTGCTGTCATTCACCAGCGACGCCGCCGTCACCAGCACTTCCGGCGCGCCGAACAACACCTCCGCCCGCCAGCCCGTCACCAGCATCCGGTGGTTGGGTGAAACCCGCAGGTCGCGGTCATTGCCCAGCGTTCCCTTGCGTATCAGCACCGGCGCGAAGGCACCCACCGCGGGCCGGCGCGTGCTGCCGATCCAGCGCAGCGGCTGGAATCCGTTGTCTCTGGTCTCCACCAGGTCGCCAACCATCAGCGCCTCGATCGCCACTTCGCCCCGCATGGTGCAGATCAGCGTGCCTTCGGCAAAGCACAGAAGGTCGCTCATCGTTTCGATATCGCCATAGGCAATGCTGGGCGAGAAATCCTCGGCCACGATCTCCACCAGAGTGCCCGCTGGCGGCAATGGCCCTTCCAGCAACAGCACCATACCGTGTTCGGGAAAGTCTTCCGGAACCAGCCAGCCGAGAACAGTCTGCTGCGTCGCGCCCTCGCCGTCCGTCCATTCGACGGTCACCGCGTGTTCCAGCTCTACACCGGCCTCTTCGTAATACAGGTCGCCGGAGTTGACCGTCACCAACTGGTTGATGTCTTCATCATCCGCGAGAATATCGTCCGTGTCGGAAATCAGCGCGGTGTCGAGAGTATCGTAATCCTCTTCGGTCACCAAATACGTCCGGCCGATGAAACCGTTGGCCAGAAGGGTGTTGAACCCACCCGTAACAAACTCGACGCTATGGTCACCCATACCATCACCTCCACTCACCAGTACCCCCGCCGCGACATTAACGAGACATCGCGGAATTCCTATCTTTATTTTCGATTTTGGCCACGATTTTGCCGTGATTTGCCCACAATTCGGGCAGGCTGCCTACATGGCGAGGAAACCGCGCCGCAGCAGGTTCAGCCCGGCCAGCACCAGCACGAACAGCGTCAGCCGGCGAAAACGCTCCTGGTCCAGCCGGTCCTGCGCCACGCGGCCAAGCAGCATTCCGGCCACTGCCGGCACCACCATCGCCGCCGAGAACGGCAGCGTTACGCCATCCAGCAGGCCGGACCGCAGGTGCGCGATCACGAGTACGATGGAGCCGGTCAGGAAGGAAATTCCCTGGGCGCGGACAAGGTCGACCTTTGGAACGCCCCGCGCCAGCAGGTACATCAGCACCGGCGGTCCCCAGACGCCCGACAAGCCGCCGAAGAACCCGGCCACTGTTCCCGCGATCCATTCCATGCGATGTGCCCGCGCATCCGGAATGACCGGACGCCAACCCGAGAGCTGTATCGTACCGAACACCGTCACCATGCCGCCGAGGATCAGGAACAGCAGCCAGCCCGGTAGCACCGCCACCAGTTGCGCGCACAGCGCGATCATCAACAGCATGACAAGGTTCAGGCGCCAGTAGGTGCGCAGCGTCGCCGTCGCCGCTCCCAGTCCCTGCCGGGTCGCCTGCATGGTGTTTGTCACCAGCGCCGGCAGCACGATCGCGGCAATCGCCGCCTCCGCATCCATCAGCGACCCGACGCCGCTGATCATGATCATCGGCAGGGCAAAGCCCACCGCGCCCTTCACGAACCCGGCAAGGACCACGACCGCGAAGGCCAGTATCAGTGATGTCGTGCCGAACTCGGCCAGCAGGCTTTCCATACCGCCCCTCTGGCACCGGTCGCGAAGAATGGCAAGTCAGGCATCTTCCTGGGTAGAGATCCACCAGACACAGCCGGTACCATCCGAGATGCCTCCGCGATAATCGCCGTCACCCTTGCGCTGCAGCGGCTGCACCACCGTGCCCCCGGCCGCCTCCGCCCGGGCAAAGACCGCTTCGGCATCCGGCACGTAGACGTGCACATTGCTCTCCGGCCCGTCGGGCGCCTCGCCCATCATGATCACGGTGTCATCCAGCATCGCCTCGGCGTGCATGATGCCGCCACCCTCACGCGGAAACACCCTCAGCCGCCGTCCGCCGAACACGTCCTCGACAAACCGCAGCGTCCGCTCCGCGTCCGTTACCATCAGATACGGGCTCGCGCTGGTATATCCCTGCGGTTTCCAATCCATGTATCCACCTCCCTTGCCGCACATTGTCAGGTTGTTACCGGATGCCCCTCGAACTGCTTGGCATCGTCGCATATCTCGTACCACGAAGGCTTCTCGGCGATGAATTCGTGAAAGCTGTTGCGCACCGCGAACTCACCATCCAGCGCATTGGCAGAGAGCGGAAAGCTGTCCTCATCCGACAGAATCTCCCCCAGCGCGCTGCCGCAACGCCCGCAGAAGCACCGTTTGTATTTGTAGGGCGCTTCCGGTGTGAACACGCGTACCTCTTCCTGCCCGGCGATCCATTTCAGATCTTCCCGCCGTACGAAGACAAGGGCACTGGCCCCCACCTTGCGGCAACGACTGCAATGGCACGTGCCCATCAACGTCGGTTCGGCCGACAGTTCAAATCGAACCGCCCCGCAGCAACAGCTTCCCTTGATCATCCCGTCATACCCTCCCTGAGTGAGAACATTACAGGAACATTTATTGATTCTGTCAACGCCGCAGATGTCAGATCTGCAGAATGAGCGGGCAATGGTCGGAGACTTCAGGCGTCCGCAGCACTTCGAACCCGCGCACCTTCACTCCCGGTCCGACGCACATGTAATCGGCAAAGCGTTCCGTCTTGCCGTAATGCGATGTCCGGGTTCCCGCTTCCCCCCGCGCTGTCACCAGTTCCGTGAAGCCGGCATCGCGCAGCAGCGTCAGTGTCTCGCTGCCCGGCGTGACATTGAAATCGCCGCACAGCACCATTTGATCATCGGGCGCCGCCACGCTACGGGCCAGTGCCAGAAAGCGCTGCGCCTGCACCCGCCGCTCTGGTGTGTCCATCTTGCCGCGCAAGTCCCGCAACCCGTGCATATGCGCCACCACCACCGCCCGATCGGCGGCGAAATCCCATAGCCGCACCGCATGGGCGGAGCGGGAGCGCGGATGGTCGCCGTATCCTTTGGGCCCGAAATCCTTGTGAACAAACCACTGTGCCTGGCCGATCAAAGGCATGTTCGGGTCCACAAATGTCGCCAAACCCCATTGAGACGGCACTGCGAAGGCACCATCCCACAGCACACCCTGCGCCGCCGGACAGAATGTTGCCACGTGTCGTGGCAGTGCGGCACGAACCTCGGCAAACAGGTTGGTCCGCTGCTGCAGTACATGCGTGCCATCGCGGTATTCCAGAACATCCTTCTCCGCTTCCGGCGAATGGATCACTTCCTGCAAGCACAGCACATCCGGCTGCATCTCGGCGAGCCATGGCAGCAGTGCCGTGTGCAAGGTTCCACCCCAGGCGTTGAGACTTATGATCCGCATGTCAGGCACCGCCGATCCAGCCCGACGCGACCGCCGCAGCCCATTCATTACGTCCGGCCTCCCGTGCCAGCGCTGCCATGCGCATGGGATCATAGGGCACGTGCCGGAAACTGCTCATCCATCCCGCTTCGCGCCGCTCGACCACCGCATAGCACGCTGCCGCCGTCCCCGCCTGCACCACGTGCGGCACTGGAAGATCATCGTCGAACCCCGGACAGCCAACGCTGCCGGGGTTGAGGATTACGCGCCCGTCCGGCAGGTCGACCCGCCGTGGCACATGCGTATGCGCACACAGAATCAGCGACGCTTCGATCCCTTCGGCGGCCGCTGCAATCTCTGATCTGTCGCGCAGCACGATCTCACCCGCTGCCGTGACCCGCTCCAGCCAATAGCTGTTGTCGTCTTCCGGCATTGCGTGGCACAGGAATATGTCTTCCCCTACCCATGCCACCGGCGGCAAGGCCCGCAGCCAGTCCAGCGCATCCGGCGCCAATTGCTCATAGGCCAGACGGTCGGAGGCACCCATCTCCGCCGGCGTCTGCTCTAACAGCCAGCGGTCATGGTTGCCGCGAACGGCAACGAAGTCCCGCGCCATCAGGATCTGCGCCACCTCCGACGCCGCCAAGGGCCCGCTGAGGTGATCGCCGAGGTTGATGACGCTGCGCAGTTCCTGCGCCGCGATATCGGTCAGCACCGCCCGCAGCGCATCGGCGTTGCCGTGGATATCGGCAATAACCGCAAACCTATCGATATCGAATTCGGCCATTCCGTCCTCCCGTTTCCCCAAACGCTTTTGCCATGCAATCGCTTGCGCCACCATCCTCCACCGACTGCCTCAAAAGACAGCAGGCACCGGCGGCCCAAAAAAGTTAACGCAATAAAAATGCGCAAAACAAGTTTTTGAAGTTTTTTTATTGCGCCAGCATTGACGCGACCTGTCAGAGTCCCTAGAAAGCCTCGCAACCGCAATATACGCTTTCGCAATGCACCATGGAAAGGATGCGCGATGACCGAGGCCAGCCACTCCTTCGAGACGCCCGTCCTGCCGGACCTGCGCAGCCTCACCGCCGCCGCCCTGCCCGCCGCAGAGGGCTGGCTCGCCCACGCCCGCAGTGCCATGAGCAACCGCCTTGGCGCAAAACCGACCGCCGCCGCATTGGAGGAGCACCAGCACGCGCTTCACGGCCTCGCATGGATCGCGACCTATGTCGAAGGCCTCCGCCAGATGCACCGCTGGGCCGATGGGCTCCACGCCGACGGCAAATTCGGAACGATGGAGCAACTCCTCCTCCAGATCGCCTTCGGTGAATATCTCGCCCAACTCCGGGGCGGCATTCCGATGAGCCAGAACGAGGTCATCCGCCCGGCCGATCTCGGGCTGGAGGCCGACGAACTCGACACCGCGGAAATCGCCATCCTGACCGCCACCGGCAACTCTCCTGCCGCCCGCCACGCCCTCGTGACGCTGATCGCGGAACAGGGCGGTGTTTCCGTCTTTGGCGCCACTGGCCTCGACGACGAGATGGACATGGTCCGCGAACAGTTCCGCCGCTTCGCCGAAGACCGCGTCATGCCCCATGCCCACGAATGGCACCTGAAGGATGAGCTGATCCCGATGGAAATCATCGAGGAAATGGCCGAACTCGGCACCTTCGGCCTGACCATCCCGGAGGCATACGGCGGATTCGGTCTTTCCAAGACGGCCATGTGCGTCGTGTCGGAAGAACTCTCCCGTGGCTACATCGGCGTCGGCAGCCTCGGCACCCGCACGGAGATCGCCGCCGAGCTGATCCTCTGCGGCGGCACGGAGGAACAGAAACAGCACTGGCTGCCGAAACTCGCCTCGGGCGAAACCCTCCCAACCGCGGTGTTCACCGAGCCCAACACCGGCTCCGATCTCGGTGCGTTGAAGACCCGGGGGGTGAAGACGGAGACCGGTTACACCCTCAAGGGCAACAAGACATGGATCACCCACGCCGCGCGCACGGATGTGATGACGGTGCTGGCCCGCACTGTTCCCGGCACGACCGACCACACCGGCCTGTCGATGTTCCTCGCCGAGAAGACGCGCGGTACCCCCGAAAACCCCTTCCCGGACGCCACCATCTCTGGCGGCGAGATCGAGGTTCTGGGCTATCGCGGCATGAAGGAATACACCGTCGCGCTCGACGACCACCCCGTTCCGCAAGAGGCATTACTCGGTGGGCAGGAAGGGCAGGGCTTCCGCCAGTTGATGCAGACTTTCGAGAGCGCCCGCATCCAGACAGCGGCACGTGCAATCGGCGTCGCCCAGAACGCGCTGGAACTCGGCCTTGCCTATGCCCGCGACCGGGAGGCATTCGGCAAGCCCATCCTGTCCTTCCCCCGCGTCCACGGCAAACTTGCGCTGATGGCGGTGGAGATCATGGTCGCCCGCCAGATCACCTATCACGCCGCCCGCGAAAAGGACGAGGACCGCCGCTGCGATCTGGAGGCCGGCATGGCCAAGCTTCTCGGCGCCCGTGTGGCATGGGCCGCCGCCGACAACGCGCTGCAAATCCACGGCGGCAACGGCTTCGCGCTCGAATATCCCATCTCCCGCGTCCTCTGCGACGCCCGCATCCTCAACATCTTCGAGGGCGCCGCCGAGATCCAGGCCCAGGTCATCGCCCGCCGCCTGCTCGATACCCGCAGGAACTGAGCGGCAAAAGGCCCGGGACAAGGCGTAAAGCGCCGCCGGTACAATCATCGGGCGTAGTGAGGGCACTGGTCCGACGGCTCGCCTTCGAGACGGAAACCTGATGGCCGATGCTCGCCCGGCAGGTTCCGCAACCCCCTCCGATCAGGCGACCGAGATCGCCAAGGCCGTGTTGTCGAAGAAGCTTTGATCGGCAGTCCCGCGAAGGTGACGGATTTCAGGCCCTGCTGCTCGCAGGATCATTTCCCTTTTCCCCTCTTTTTGCCGCATGACCGCCGCGTCACCCAGACATGCCGAAAGGTCGATGCTCGCCCATACCAAACCCATACCGAAACCATACCAAACCCATACGCCGCCGAAGCCCCTTGCGCAGCCTTCGCTGCGCCGCCACACTCCCGGCAAAAAGGGCAGGGCGCATGAAACTCTACGGCATCACCGGGTGGAAGGATCAGGGCAAGACGACGCTGGTCTCCGCCCTCGTACAGCACTTCACCGCCGCCGGTCTCACCGTTTCCACGATCAAGCATGCGCATCACGCCTTTGACGTCGATCAGCCGGGGCGCGACAGTCATCGGCACCGGGAGGCCGGGGCGGCAGAGGTCATCCTCGCCAGCCGCAAGCGCTTTGCCCTGATGCACGAAATCCGGGACGAGGCGGAGTGGGAACTGCCTGAACTCATTGGAAAATTGTCGCCGGTCGACCTCGTCCTGATCGAGGGGTACAAGAACGCGCCCCACCCCAAGATCGAGGTCTACCGGGAGGACAGGGGCCGACAACCCATCGCCCTGACCAACCCCAGCATCCGCGCCGTCGCCGGGGCGGCTCCGGGCCATGACCTGCGGCAACCGGTCTTCCCGCTCGACGATATCGCCGCCATTGCCGCCTTCATCCGGGATGACGCACAGTGATCTACCTCAACTCTGCCAGCCACGGTTTGCCGGCGGCGGCCACGCGCCGTGCCATCGCCGCCTACACGGCTCAGGAGGCTGAGGTCGGCGTGTTGGAAGCGCTTGAAACCGTTGAAGAAAAACTGGCGTCTGTTGCCGGGCTTGCTGCCCGCCTGCTCAACGCCAATGCGGCACAAATCGGTTTCAACACCACCACCAACGCCGCGTGGCTTGCACTCCTCCAGCGTCTGCCGCTGGCCGGCAGCCACGTGCTGGCCGCGCCGTGGGAGTGGGGCGACAACCTGCGTGCGCTGCGCCACTATGCCGATGCCACCGGCGGCAGACTGGAGATCCTGCCGGAGGACTTCTCCGCATGGCCCGCGCACTATCGCGAAAACACCGCCGCGCTCTTCCTGCCGCTCGTCACCTCTGTCACCGGGCGTCTTCTTCCGGTCGCGGAGATCATGTCCCAACCGCGCCCTGACGGTATGTTGACGATCCTCGACGCCGCGCAGGCGCTCGGCCAGATCCCGGTGGATGTGCAGGCTCTCGGCTGCGATGCGATGGTCGGAACCACCCGCAAATGGCTGTGCGGCCCGCGTGGTACGGCCCTGTTCTGGGCAGGAGAGCGCCTCGGTGGCGGCGCCACCGCCCGGCAACTTACGCCAACCGACTACAATGTCGCCCTCCGCCTCGGCCTTGCTACTGCCATCGAGACGGCGCTCGAAGAAGGTATCGAAACCCGCAGACAAAGCATTGCTGGGCTGCGCGATCATGCCGTCAACGCGCTGCAAAACCTGGGACTTTTCGCGCAGGCAGGCCAGACCGGCGCGCTCGCCTTCACCCTGCCGGAGGCTCAGGCTGAGCGGTCCTTCGAGGCGCTGGCGGCAGAGGGCATCATCATCAAACGCCCCGACCCGGCGTGGGACGAGCCGGCCGCAGCACTGCCGCCGGAGGGCGCGGCAACGCTCCGCCTCGCCGCCAACGTCTACAACAGCGAGGCGGACATAGACGCCTTCGCCACCATCCTTGGCCGCAGCCTGTGAAGGATAAACCGGTTCAGATGAACGCCTGCGATCTGGCGGCAACCTTCGGCACCGCCAATCCGCGGCTTGTGGCGCAAACTGCGGTCGCCGAAATCTGGCGGGTGGAACAGGCCGACGGTACGCCTGCAGCGTTGAAACGGTGGCATCGTCCCGAGATGGGGAACGAGGGCGGTGGCATTGCGCTGGCGGAGGCCGTGGCAGGCCAGGGGATGGTGCAGGTCCTTGCCAGGGGTGAAAATTCCGTGCTGATGGAATGGCTTGAAGGCCCGCCCCTCGGCGATCTCGTGCGCAGCGGTGACGACGAAGCCGCCACCATTGCGCTGGCGGCCACCGCGCACCGCCTGCACGGGGTCCGGCTCTCACGTCCCGTCCAGCTCTCAAGCCTCCGCCGCTGGTACCGGGCGTTGTTCGAACTCCGATTCACGGCGGAAGCACGGCCGCTGACCCGCTCGCTCATGCGCGAGGCGGCGACTCTGGCGTTGAAGTTGCTGGAAAGCCAGACCACGCAGCGTCCGTTGCATGGCGACCTCCACCACGACAACATCCATCGCACGGCCCGCGGCGACATCGCCTTCGATGCGAAGGGACTGCTCGGCGATCCGGCCTTCGAATACGCCAACGCTTTCCGCAATCCCGTCGGGGCGGAAGCTCTCATGCGCCACCCCGCCACCATCCGCGCCCGTGCCGACATCTTCGCCACCACCTGCGGCGTGCCGCGCCAACGGCTGCTGCAATGGGCGGCCACGAAATGCGCATTGTCGATCGCCTGGCGCGCGGAAGGCCGGCTGACGCGCGATCGGGAGCTTGACCTTCTGGCCCAGCTTCTCAGGATGGCCCGCGATGGCTGACAAACTGAAAGATGACTGTTTCGCCCTGCCGCCCGGCGTCAACTGGACACCGGTGGACGATGCACTGGCGAAACTTCGCGAAACCCTGCCCGTGGTGGCGGAGGCGGTGCAGGTGCCGGTGGCGCAGGCTACCGGCCGCATTCTTGCTGCGCCTGCGGTGGCCACCCGCGCCAACCCGCCCACGGCCAATGCTGCCGTCGATGGTTATGGTTTTCATTCCGGTGCCGTCGCCGACGGTGCCCTCTCCCTGCCGCTCGTGGAAGGTCGCGCCGCTGCCGGGGCGCCCTATGGTGCCGCGCTCGCACCCGGTTCGGCGTTGCGCATCCTCACTGGTGCCAGCCTGCCCGAAGGACTGGATACTGTAGTCCTGCAGGAGGACGTCACGCTGGAGGAAGGCCATGTCCAGATTCCCGCGGGCTGGAGACCGGGCGCCAACACCCGGCCTGCGGGCGAGGATGTCGCTGCCGGTGCCAGCCTGCTGCCTGCCGGTCACCGCCTGCGTCCGCAAGATCTGGCGCTGCTGGCAGCCACCGGCATCGGCGTCGTGTCTGTTCACCGGCCGCTGCGCGTAGCCGTGCTTTCCACAGGCGACGAACTCGTACCCGCCGGCGAACCTGCCGCGCCGCATCAGATCTACGACGCCAACCGCCCGATGCTGGCCGCGCTGCTGGAAAGCTGGGGTGCCGAAGTGGTGGATCTCGGGCGTGCGCCGGACAACCGCAGCGAAATCCTCGCCCGGCTGGATGCCGGGGCTGAGGCTGACGCGATCGTCACAACCGGCGGTGCCTCCGCCGGCGACGAGGATCATATTTCCGCGGCGTTGCGGGAGGCGGGCAGCCTCACGCACTGGCGCATCGCCGTAAAGCCGGGCCGCCCGCTGGCACTCGGCCTCTGGCGGGGCACCCCGGCCTTCGGCCTGCCGGGCAACCCAGTGGCCGCCTTTGTAACCGCGCTCGTCTTCCTGCGGCCTGCCCTCATGCAGATGGCCGGTGCCGGCTGGCAGCAACCGGCACCGACACTGTTGCCCGCCGCCTTCACCAAGCGGAAGAAGGCAGGCCGACGCGAGTTTCTCCGCGCCCGCCTCGGGCCGCAGGGTGTGGAAGTCTTCGCCTCCGAGGGCTCGGGGCGTATCTCGGGCCTGTCCTGGGCGCGAGGACTTGTGGAACTGCCGGACGATGCCGCCAGCATCACCGCCGGTGATCTGGTCGCCTACACACCCTTCACGGCCTACGGCATCGCCTGAAAGATGGCCAAGGCCCTGATCCTTTGCCCCACTCACGACCATTGCGAGGCCCTCTTCCTCTCCATCGCCAGCGTCCGTGCCCAGACGGAAACGGATTGGCGCATGGTGGTCATCTGTGATGGCTCCCCGCCGCGCACCCGAGAGATCGTCGAGGCGTTGGCGGCGCAGGACCCGCGCATCGAGGCGCGTCACTACCCGAAGGGCGAACGCTACGGTGAAGCCTATCGTGACGAGGTGATCCGCGATGCCACTGAGCCGCGTATATTCCACCTCTCCGACGATGATATCTGGCACGAGAGCCATCTTGCCCGGATGGATGCCCTGCTCGACGTTGCCGACTGGGGATATCAGAGCGCACTGGGCATCAGTACCGGTGGTTCCATTGCCTGGTCCGTTGCCAATCTGGGCACTCGAACGGCCCGCGCCGCTTTTGCCGATCAAACGTTCATCACCGGCGGGCTCAACAACGTCGCCTATCGCCGGGATGCGTACTTGTCGTTGCCACTGGGCTGGCAAGCTGCGCCCGCCCATCTGCCATCCGATTGCTTCATGTGGGCGAAATTCCTCAGCCAGCCGCAAGTAACGGTCGCGTCCTCGTCCGAGACGAGCTTTCTGAAGCTCGCCAGCGCTCCGCGCAGCAGCGCGGGCATGACGCGCGACCAGAGCCTCGCGGAACTCGGGCCGTGGCTGGCGCGCGTCAACCGTCCCGGCACCATTACGGACCTGAGGGCGCGGGCGGGCATACTGGCAGCCATCTTCCGCTGTTTCGCGCAGCATCGGGCCGGGCACTGCGAAACGCCGGAGGAGGCTTTCGCCACAGCCGGTTTCCAACCGCGGCCGGAAACCGCCAGCACGGGCGTTGCGCTCGGTGGGGCTCCCTTGCCACTGCCGCTGACGGCAGCACAGCGCCAAACGGCCGCGCACTGCCACCTGACCCTGCGGGCCTTCGCAGGCCCTTCGCCGGATCCGCAACGCTGGCAGCAGGCGTTCGCCGATGACCCGGCCACTGCCCGCCAGCAGCTTGTCCAGCTCAGCCATAACCTGCCGGATCTGTTCGAAACGGGCGTGGCGGCGTTCGAGTCCGGTCCCGGCAACCGTCGCCATGCCGCTGTCCACCGTGTCCGCCATGCCCTGTTCTGGAAAGATACGGATGTAGCGGATGCTGGTATCGCCGCGCTGTCGCGGCAATGGCCGACCCTGCCTGCCCTGCCTGCCCTTCGAAAGGAACTGGCCGCCGTCCGTGCGGCACTTCCGCCGGCTACAGCGCCGTGACCAACGAATGGTCCGGATGCAGTTGCGCCAGCGTGGGCAATCCTGCGTCCTTCTCGGATAGCAGGGGGTCTGCCACGGGCCAGTCGATGGCCAGCGTCGGGTCGTTCCAGATCACCCCGCCGCGCCCCTCCGGCGTGAATTCTCCCGAAACATCGTTGATGTAATGCACTTCGGAGAAGGTGTAGAAGCCGTTGCTCAGCCCCTCGGCGATGAAAACCCTGTCCCGCGTCCCTTCGTCGCCCAGCAGAAACCGCTCATGCCGCCCGAAAGTCGGGCTCTCCGGCCGCGTATCGGCGACGACGCAGAGGGCGGTGCCGCTGGCGACGTAAAAAAGCTTGTCCCAAGGCTCGGTGTGAAACCCGCGCAACACCCCCGGCTGAGAACGGGAGTGATTGCCCTGCGCAAAACGGTAGGGCCGTCCAAGCGCCGCCGACAACTCCGATTGCCGGTAGGTTTCCACAAAGAACCCCCGGTCATCCTCCAGAATCGTGTTCTCCACCCGAAGGCAGCCTTCGATTGTCGTCTTCGTTATCTTCATGTAGCAGCTCCGAAACCGACCCGGTTGTCACGCAAGGAAGTGCTTTACCCGGCTGGGCAATGCAAGAGCAGGTGCCGGCCGATAGCCTGAGGTCGCCCGTTGCCTCCGGGAACCCGCTTGAACTCCACTTGGGGCATGCTTATCGTCGGTGAAACCCTCTGCGCTACTTGGGGAGTGCATAACCTTGGATAAGATACCGCTGACGAAACCCGGTTTTCAGAAACTGGACGCGGAACTGAAGAAGCTGAAGTCGAAGGACCGTCCGGCCGTGATCCGGGCGATTGCGGAAGCGCGGGAGCATGGCGACCTTTCGGAAAACGCCGAATACCACGCAGCGCGCGAGCAGCAGAGCCATATCGAGGGCCGGATCAAGGAACTTGAAGGCATCATCGGGCTGGCCGACGTGATCGATATCAGCCGCATGTCGGGGCCGGTCAAGTTCGGTGCGACCGTGACGATTGTCGATTGCGATACGGATGCGGAGAAGACCTATCAGCTTGTCGGAGAGGCCGAGGCGGATATCGAACACGGTTTGCTGAACATCAAGTCGCCCATCGCCCGCGCCCTGATTGGCAAGGAAGAAGGCGACGTCGCCGAGGTGAAGACACCGGGCGGCACCAAGGATTACGAGATTCTTTCGATCAAGTACATCTGAAGCGGAGGGCCCGATATGCGGCAGGAAGCGGCGATCGGGCTGATCTGGGCGGCGCTGGCGGTGGTGCTGGCGGCGTTCGGCCTCGTGCTGCCCGCTGTGGCCGTCGTCGTGCTTGGTGTGCTGGCTCTGGGCTTTGCAGGCCTTCGGCTGCTCGCGACGCAATCCGGCATAGAGGCGCGGCTCGTCGATCTGGAGGCGCGGATGGCTTCCGTCGCCAACCGGCCGGCGGCGGCACCGGCGGCCAAGCCGGCACCCGATACCGGGGCGCTGCTGGCCCGTCTGAACGGATTGACGACACGCCTGGAAGTGTTGGAGGCGCAACGGGCGTCCCCGCCAACTACACCGCCACCAGCCGTGGCGGAGCCACGCGCGGAGCCGACGCCCCCCAGTCAGCCGGATCAGCCGGAACTGCCGATCCTTGAGCCGCCCGGTGATGTCGAACTCAGCCGCGCACAGGTGGTGCGGGCGCTGAACTTCCCGGAGAACGCGGGCGACGATGTCGGCTTCGCGCTGATGCGGCGGGCGCTGGCGCGGCGCGACCTCGCGGAACTCCTTCAGGCCGCCGAGGACTGTCTCAATTATCTCAGTCAGCAGCTTCTCTACATGGACGATCTGCTCATGGAGCCTGCGGGCGCGGAGGACTGGCGTGCCTTCGCGAAAGGCGGCCGCTCGCGGGCGGCGCTCCTGCCGATACAGGGCATCCGTGACGAGGCGGCGGCGGCGACCGTGCAGAAGCGCATGCGCAGCGATGCCGTCTTTCGCGACACGGCTCTGGTGTTCCAGCGCCGGTTCGACATGTTCCTCGGCGACTTCGCCAAAGAGGCGTCCGACGCTGAACTGCTCGGCCTGATGGACACCCGCACCGGTCGCGCGTTCATCCTCTTTGCACAGGTCAGCGGTTCTCTGGCGGCCTGACTTCCGAGGGAGAGCAGGACGATAGCCGTCTCCCGAACCTCTCCTCATTGTGCGCAGCCATGAAGCCTGCAAATTTCCGGAACATCTTCCAATATTCCAACATTCTTATTCCTGCCTCCTTTCTGCCATTGCTAAAGCGTTTTCAGAATGTTTGAGTGCGCTCGTTTTAAGCGGTTTGTGTTCCCGATGAACATTGGACAGGTTCAGACAACCTCTCCCATTAGCGAGTTCTGCCAATTCCCGACCGTGCCGGCTGTCTGCCGGTCGCGGTCCTAACTGCGAAGGTTGATAATGCCTGCTACTTTTGAATTCACGCTCAGCGGAGACGGCTCCCAGGGCTATATGAATGCCTACAGCGATTACGAGGCGTCGGTCGTTACGATCACGATTCTCGAAACGCTCGCCGGCAGTGGAAATCCGAACTATTCCGCAGGCGGTTGGGGCCCTGACTATGCTGGCGACACTGTCACGGATGACTTCAATTTCGTCGTTCCCGAAGGCTGGACAGTCACGGAATCCTACATAAGCACCGTCAATGGCGGCCAGTTCGATGCCAATGTCTACGATTCCTACGGCACACTGGTCACCACGATAAACGTGAACGGTGGCGATTTCGGCACAGTCACGAACGTCTGCTTCACACGCGGAGCCATGATCGCGACGCCTGAGGGAGAACGGACTGTCGAGTCGCTTCAGGAGGGCGATCTGGTGATCACGCGCGATCGTGGCGTCCAACCCATTCGATGGATCGGCTCCTCGAAAGTGACCGCCGAAACGCTCGCACAGTTCCCGGACCTGCGCCCTGTACGGCTGCTGCCCGGCGCTCTCGGCGACCACGACGAGACGTTGGTTTCCCCGGCGCACCGGATGTTGCTGAGCGGATGGCGTGCCGAGGCACTGTTCGGCGAATCCGAAGTGCTGGTCAGCGCGAAATCGCTGATCAATGACAGCACCGTGCGGGTTGCCGACGATCTGACCGAAGTCGAATATTTTCACGTCATGTTCGATACGCATGAGGTCATCCGCGCCGACGGCGCATGGTCCGAGAGTTTCCACCCGGCGGCGCTGGGCATGGGCACCGCGTCCGAAACCACGCGCGATGAGGTGCTGGCGCTCTTCCCGGAACTGGAGAGTGACAACGGCCAGATGCAGCGTGCACGGATGACGCTGACGTCCGCCGAAGTTCTCGTCTGCGTCTGAACTGGCGGCGAATGGGGCAGGCACAACGCACAGCGATGTCCGCGTTCTGCCTCAGTGACTGATTTGGGGCCCCCGAAACGGGGCCCTTTCCTTTTGCACCTGGCAGGTGTGAAGGCCGATCTTCCGCATTGCCAAACCCGTCGGGCGCCGGGAATAGTCAGTGGCATGGATCAACGTTCCGGCATCGTCTGGCGCATCCTCGGGCGAAGGGCCCTGACGATGCTATCGTTTTCACTTGGTGAACACCGGCTGCAGGGTTCCATGGGCAAGGCATTGCTCCTCGGCATCGGAGTGCTTGCCTGTTGCGGCTTCCTTGCCCAGCGTGTCGCGGCCGATGAGAGGGCGGAGAAGCTGGTGGCTCTGCTGCTGGAAGAAAGCGGTGCGCCCGGCGTTGCTGTTGCCTATCTCGATGGTGAGAATACGGGCTTGGCGGCAGCCGGCCTGCGGGCAAAAGGCAAGGATGCAGAGGCGACGGCGGATGATCTCTGGCACATCGGCTCCATTACCAAGTCGATGACTGCGATGATCGTGGCGCGGCTGGCGGCGCGCGGTGAACTATCGGTGAAGGACAGTATCGGCAGGGTGTTGGGCCAGCACATCAAGGTGCATCCGGAATTTGCGGACATCACCTACGAGGAGTTGCTCACCCACCGCGCCGGGATCGCAGATGACATCGGGCCGCTCAAGGGCTTCGGCCTCTACGGCAAGGTGACTGAACGGGATCTGGCTGCGGACCGGCTGGACCTCGCGGCGACGGTGCTTGCGAAACCGCCCGCCGATGTCGACTTTGCCTATTCGAATTTCGGCTACGTGGTTGCCGGCGCGATGCTGGAGGCCACGACTGGCGAAACTTGGGAGGCTCTCGTCACTCGGGAGGTGTTCACACCGCTGCGGCTGGAAAGTGCCGGGTTCGGTGCGCCCGGCAAGGCGGCGGCGGTGGATCAGCCATGGGGCCATTCGCCGGGCTGGTTCGGGCGCGTGGCCGCGGCTCCGCCGTCTGCCTATGCCGATAATCCGCCCGCTTTCGGGCCGGCGGGGACGGTGCACATGACGGCATCGGATTTGCTGAGGTATCTGACGCAGCACCTGCAACAGCCGGAGGATTACCTTCCCGTCCGCTGGTGGGACTGGCTGCACACGCCTCCGGCCGGAAGTTACGCGATGGGTTGGGGCGTGGCCGGGCAGGTTCTTTCCCACGACGGCTCCAACACCCTCTGGTATGCCCGCGCGTCGTTCTGGCCGGGAAAAGAGCGGGCGCTTGTCCTGCTGGCGAACATGGGCAGCGACGACGCCCTGAAACCAGCCTTCGACACGGTGGAGGCTGCGTTCAGAAACTGAGTTCCTGCCCCTGCCACCGGCGGGCGAGGCCGATGAACAGCAACAGACCGGTCGCCGACATCGCGGCGGCCAGGAGATACGTACCGCCGCCGAAGATCGGATAGAGCGCCGCCGAGGCCCCCATTGCCGCCGCAGTCAGCAACCCGCCGGCGAGCCCGGTATAGGCACCCTGCGCGGTGCCTCCGAATCGCTCCGGCACCGCCGCGGCGATGAAGGCCATGGCGCCGAGATGGCCGAGGGCGAAGCTGAACGCATGCAGCGATTGCAGCACCCAGACCATCGCGCCAGTAGGGTCGAAAACCATCAGGCTCCAGCGCACGATCCCGGCAACCGCACCTCCGGCCAGCGCGCCGACCGGGCCGAGACGGGCCATTAGCCACGCGCCGGGGCCCAGCATCAGCACGATCTCCACGACCACCGAGAATGACCAGAGCGCGCCGATGCGCGGCTCCGACATGCCCAGCGCCCGCCAGTGGACAGAACCGTAGGCGTAGTAGACTGCGTGCGAGGATTGGGCGAGGGCTGCTGCGGCGGTGAACAGCAGAAACGTCCGATCCGTCATCAGCCGGAAAATATCCGACAGTGCCGGCGGACTCTGGCCCTTCAATGTGCCGCCGCCGGGATGAACGAGGCCGAGCGCGGCACTGGCGATCAGGAAGATCACGATTGTCCACAGCGCGGCATTGGCTCCGAAAGCTGCGATCAGCACTCCCAGCGCCATGGACGCGGCGAGAAACGAGATTGATCCGGCGGAGCGGACGCGCGCATAAGCGAAGCCGAAACGGCGGGAGGCCCCGGCACCCAATGCTTCGCCGAGTGGCATCAGGCCCGAGAATATGGCGCCGGATGCGAGGGTAAGGATCAGCAGCGCGGTTCTGGTATCGGCCCACAAATGCGCCACAAACAGCATCGCGGCGCAGATGCACAGCGCCGCCATCGTTGCCCGCCGCCTGTCCAGCCGGTCCGCGATCATCGGCAGCGCGAACCCGGCGGCGGTACGCGTCAGCATTGACAGCGACAAGAACAGGCCGACCTCCGCCGTGCTCAGCCCCCAGTCCTCAAGCCAGACCGGCCAAAATGGCAGGTAGGCGCCGAGGGCCGCGAACATGGTGGTGTAGAAGGCCGCTGTCAGAAGTGCGGGGCGGGAGAGCCGCATGGGTCTGCTTTCTGTAATTGCACCCTGCCATAGCGCCATGGACTGCCGGGGTAAAGACCGGGGGTGCGCATCCCAATCGCTCTCGTCAACCCGGTCCCCGATCACGCGCTTTGTGCGTCCTCAGTCGACTGCAACCGGCGCTCAAACTTTCGCCGAAATTCCGCAATCTGTTCTGAACGAAACTGCACCGACAATTCTTTCGGGGCCAATATCGGGGATTAACAACATTACTTTTCAGTCGGAAGGAACAGGATCATGGTCGTCGTCTATCGTCGCCCGAACGGTTTCATCAATGCCACTGCAATTGCCCCCGGCAATTACGTGAACACCGATCCGGGGCAGGGCAGCGGAATAGACACTGCCATTGCCGGAAATTTTCAGCAGGGCATCTGCGCGGGACTGGCGGCGGCTTGGATTATGGCCTTCGCCAGCGGCGCGGAGGACGCCCGCGATACCGCCAATTTCGAATCCTACTTCAACAACATGCTCCGTTTCCAGGGCGCTTACCTGATGAACTACAAGGGCAAACAGGGCATCAGCACGACAACACAGGGCATGGACCCTTTCATTCGGCCTGTGCAGGATCTGGGCGTCGGGGTCGGCATCCACCGCCACAGTTCTCACGAAGTCCGTCTCGTTGGCGAAAACGTATTGCCCGCCGGAAACTTCGCCGGCTACACGGTCGTCCCCGGTCATGCGATCGGCATGGGACGACATGGCGGCACCTGCTACATCATGGATCCGAACTACGGACTGCAAAGTTACGACGACATCGTCAATTTTATCGTCGATCTCAACTATCTCTACGGTGCTTACCGTCAGCGCTTCAACTGCATCGGCTCGACGGTCCAGCTCTACTTTTACAAGCAGGGTAATCGCGCCCGCGCCGACGCGTTCTCTGCCTGAGGCGCCAGCCACCTTGGCGGATGTTCTGACCGGACGCCGGAGTAGGACTTCGTAACGCCCATCGGCTAGGCCACTGGAGCCTTTACCGCCCCGTTGATGTCTGGTGAAGGCGGGTGGCATCGGGATGCCATGAATTGGGCAGCAGGGCAAAATCCTGCCGCTCTGACGTTCTGTGACGCCATGTCCCGATTGACCCGCCATCCCCTCCCGCCTAACTCTTGGGCAAGCCAACGGGAGACAGCCATGAGTGACATCGAACGCGAAAGCATGGAGTATGACGTCGTTATCGTCGGGGCGGGTCCGGCCGGTCTCAGCGCAGCAATCCGTCTCAAGCAACTCGATGCAGACCTTGATGTCGTCGTTCTGGAGAAGGGTTCGGAGGTTGGCGCCCATATCCTTTCGGGTGCCGTACTCGACCCGTCCGGCCTCAACGCGCTGATCCCGGACTGGAAGGGAAAGGGGGCCCCGGTCTCCACCGAGGTCACTGAGGATCGTTTCTTGATGCTGGGCGAAGGCGGTCATGTGCGCGTGCCGAACAAGCCGATGCCGCCGCTGATGAACAACCACGGCAACTACATAGTCTCCATGGGCAATGTCTGTCGGTGGCTTGCCGAACAGGCAGAAGCGCTGGGCGTGGAGATTTTCCCCGGCATGGCCTGCTCCGAACTGGTCTACGGCGACAACGGCGAACTTGCCGGCGTCATCGCCGGTGAATTCGGTCTGGAAAAGGATGGTTCCAGGGGGCCGGGCTACGAGCCGGGGATGATCCTCAGGGGGAAATACGTGTTCCTTGCCGAAGGCGTCCGCGGGTCGCTCTCCAAGCAGGCAATCGCCCACTACAAGCTAGACGCCGACTCTGAGCCGCAGAAATACGGTCTCGGCATGAAGGAAATCTGGGATATCAAACCAGAGAACCACAAGCTGGGACAGGTCACCCACACGATGGGCTGGCCGCTCGGCGCGAATGCCGGCGGCGGATCTTTCATGTATCATGCGGAAAACAATCAGGTTTTCATCGGGTTCGTCGTTCATCTGAACTATGAGAACCCGCATCTGTTTCCGTACATGGAGTTTCAGCGCTTCAAGCATCACCCCGAGATCGCCAAGGTTCTGGAAGGTGGCAAGCGCGTCGCCTACGGTGCCCGCGCCATTACCGAGGGTGGCTGGCAGTCCCTGCCGAAACTGGTCTTCCCGGGCGGTGCGCTGCTCGGCTGTTCCGCCGGCATGGTCAACGTGCCGCGCATCAAGGGCAATCATAACGCCATGCTGTCCGGTATCGCCGCCGCCGAAGCCGCCGCCGCCGCACTGCAGGCCGGAAGGCAGAGCGATGAACTGTCCGACTATGAGGCCAGCGTCCGCACCGGGCCGATTGCCGACGATCTGAAGAAGGTGCGCAACGTCAAGCCGCTGTGGTCGCGCTTTGGCCTCACCGCCTCCCTGGCGCTTGGCGGCTTCGATATGTGGGTTGCGTCTCTGACCGGTTTCAACCCGTTCGGCACCCTCGGTCACGGCAAGACAGATGCCGGTGCAACCAAACGTGTGACGCGGGTGGAGCCGATCGAGTATCCCAGACCCGACGGAAAACTCAGCTTTGATCGCCTGACGAATGTCAGCTTCTCCGGCACCAACCACGCCGAGGATCAACCCAGCCATCTGCGGCTGGAAGACCCGGAAATCCCCGTCCGCTGGACGCTTCCGAAATTCGCCGAACCGGCACAGCGCTACTGTCCGGCGGGGGTTTACGAGATCGTGCGGGACGACGACGGCAGCAATCCGCGCTTCCAGATCAACGCCCAGAATTGCGTCCACTGCAAGACGTGCGACATCAAGGATCCGCCGCAGAACATCACCTGGGTGACGCCCCAGGGTGGTGACGGCCCGAATTACCCCAATATGTAAGCATATTGCTGCGGTAATTCGGCGTTTATCTGCAAAGAAATTGAACTTTCCGCGCGGCGCGTTTAGCGTCGTGTGCAAGTTGAACGCAGGAGTACAGGCAGTGAATATTCGGACACGATGGATGGCCGCATGTGTGGCTGCAACCCTAACGCTCGGCGTCGGTACTGCCAGCGCACAGGGTCTCGCCGGGCCCTATCTCGCCGCCACACAGGCCGATTTCCGAAATGACTACGAGGCAGCGGCCGATTTCTACTCCCGTATCCTGCTGCACGATCCGCAAAACCGTGCGATCCTGCAGAATGCCCTCGTCGCTCATATCGCTGCCGGCCGGTTTGACGGTGCGGAATCGGTAGCCGCACGTCTCCTGAGTGCGGAGCCGTCGAACCAGGTAGCCGGCCTGATGAAGCTCACCATCGCCATCCGCGAGGGCGCCACCGGCACGGCCGAGGCTATTCTGCGCAACCCGGAGTTCCGCTTCAACGAACTCTTCTCGGGCCTGTTGTTGGGGTGGGTTGCGGTGTCTGAGGGCAACTTCGCCAAGGCAACAGAGGCATTCGAAGCCCTTCAGGCCAACGAAACGCTGGTGGTTTACGGCACCTATCACAAGGCGCTGGCCACGGCGCTTGCCGGTGATTACGCGACTGCCGCCGCCCTGATGGAAAGCGATCCGGAAGGCCCGTTGCACGTCGACCGGGCGGCCGTGATCGCCCATATCGCCATGCTCAGCCAGTCCGATCAGCAGGACAAGGCGCTGGCAATTGCCGACATGGCCCTCAGCGACGGCTATGTCGACAAGGAAATCACCGCCATTCGCGAAAAGCTGGCGGCGGGAGAGAAGGTGCCCTTCACACTCGTCGAAACCGGAGAGGATGGCGCGTCACTCGTATTCGGCCTCCTTGCCTCCGCGCTGGCCCGCGACGATGCGGATCGTTTCGCTCTGGTCTACTCGCGTCTGGCCAACCACATCGACCCGGCCTATGAGGAATCCCTCATCCTGACGGCAGAGGTTCTCTCCGCCCAGGGCCAATACGACATGGCCATTGCCACCTACAAGGCCATCGCGCCGAACTCGCCGTGGTACATCACCGCTGAGGTTGGTCGTGCCGATGCGCTGCGAGACAGCGATCGCGCCGACCTCGCAATCGAAGTGTTGTCGAAACTTGCCCGCGAAGAACCGGACGAACTGACGGTGATCACCGCGCTGGGCGATTTGCAACGCACCAGCGAGAACTTCGAGGCGGCGGCGGAAGCCTATACAACCGCGATCAACCTGCTGGAGGATATCGCCCCGTCCCATTGGGTGGTCTTCTACTCCCGCGGCATTTCCTTTGAGCGTTCGGGGGAGTGGGACAAGGCCGAGGCAGATTTCCGCAAGGCTCTCGAACTTCAGCCGGATCAGCCACTGGTGCTCAATTACCTCGGCTATTCCCTCGTCGAACTCCCCCGCGACCTGGAAGAGGCGCAGGCGATGATCGAGAAGGCGGTGGAGCAGCGCCCGGACGACGGCTACATCACTGACAGCCTGGGATGGGTGCTCTACCGGGTCGGCAAGTTCGAAGAGGCCGTGCCGCACATGGAACGCGCCGTCGAACTCGAACCGGTGGACCCGATCATCAACGACCATCTGGGCGATGTGCTCTGGAAGGTCGGCCGCAAGCTGGAGGCCGAGTTCCAGTGGCGCCGCGCCCTGTCCTTCGATCCGGAAGACAAGGACGCCGAACGGATTCGCCGCAAGCTGGAAGTAGGTCTGGACCGTGTGTTGGAAGACGAAGCCGCTGAAGGTGCCTCCGGCCCGGGGAATACGGCGCAGGACCTCTGAGTTCGGCGCCGCGGGCAACCACCAGCATGCCGATGCCGCAAGCAACGGTCATAACCCGCACAGCCGCCGAGGTGGCCCGTGCCAAGGTCAACCTCTGTCTGCACGTCACCGGGTTGCGTCATGACGGCTATCACATGCTCGATAGTCTCGTGGTCTTTCCCGACGCTGGTGACCGTGTGGAGATCGAGCCGTCACCACACCTGTCTCTCACCCTGTGCGGTCCGTTCGGCCTGTCGCTCAGCGCTGGCGACGACAATCTCGTAACCCTCGCCGCCCGCCTGATGACAACCAACGGCGGCGCGATACTCCTCGAAAAGAACCTCCCGGTGGCTGCGGGCCTGGGCGGAGGTTCTGCCGACGCCGCCGCCGTTCTGCGCCTCTACCGCGATCAGGGCGGCATCCTGCCGGACGCGGAGGTCTTGGCCCGTATCGGAGCCGATGTTCCCGTCTGCATAGACTCCCGGCCGCGGCGAATGCAGGGCATCGGCGAGATCCTGAGCGATATACCGGAACTGCCCCCCTTCTGGATGGTCCTGGCAAACGCCGGCCCATCGGTCGATACCGGCGTCGTATTTCAGGCGCTGGAGCACAAGAACAACCGGCCGCTGCCGCCGTTGCCACCGTACTTCGCCACCGCGGCCGACATGTTCGAGTGGCTGGCGCAAACGCGCAACGATCTTGCGGAACCGGCAATGGCCCTGCAACCGCAGATCGTCGAAGTCGTTTCAGCGCTTTCAGAATTGCCGGGATGCGCGCTTGCCCGGATGTCCGGCTCCGGTGGCACCTGCTTCGGGCTTTTCGCCGATCAGGCCCCGGCGCTTAGGGCCGCCGAATCCCTGCGCGACGCCCATCCGGCCTGGTGGGTCGTCGCAACGCCAGCCACACATTCAAACGGCGCGTGACACCACGAAGTCGGCCAGTTCGCCCAGCAGGTCCTTCAGATCCGATGCCGGCAGCGGTGCCAGCGCATCTCGTGCCCGCTGACCCCACTCCAATGCCGAGTCCCTCGTGCTCTCTAATGCGCCATGCGCCTGCATCAGACGCAGCGCCTCTTCGAGATCGCCCTCATCCTGCTGGCCCTTCTCGATAACCCGTGTCCAGAAGGCACGTTCCTCCACGCTCGCCGCAGCGACGGCCCGGATCACCGGCAGGGACATCTTCCGCTCCCGGAAGTCGTCACCGATGTTCTTGCCGAACACGGCCGAGGTGCCGCCGTAGTCCAACAAGTCGTCGACGATCTGAAAGCTGATCCCCAACGCATCACCATAGTCTCGCAACGCCGCCGAATGTGCCGGTTCGGCAGCTGAAATCACGCCGCCCACCTCTGTCGCCGCCGCGAACAGCGCCGCCGTCTTGCCCCGGATCACCTGCATGTAGACGCTTTCGTCCGTGGCGAGGCTCTGCGCCGCCGAAAGCTGCAAGACTTCGCCTTCGGCAATAACCGCCGACGCTTCCGACAGGATGCGCAGCACGTCGAGGTTGCCCGTCTCCACCATCAGCAGGAATGACCGCGCGAACAGGTAATCACCAACCAGCACCGAAGACTGGTTGTCCCACAAAAGGTTGGCCGTCGGCCGCCCGCGCCGCTGCTCGCTCTCGTCCACCACGTCATCGTGCAACAGCGTTGCCGTGTGAATGAACTCTACCGTCGCCGCCAGCTTGATATGATCTTCGCCCGAATAACCGCACAGCTTCGCGGCCGCCAGCGTCAGCAGCGGTCGCAACCGCTTGCCGCCTGCGTCCACCAGATGTGCCGTCACCTGTGGAATCCGTGGCGCATGCTCAGAGGCCATGCGCTCTGCGATGAGCGTGTTCACCGCCTCCATCTCCGGCGTAAGCAGTGCCTGCAATCTCTCGAACGGTCCGATCTTGCTCACTGGCTGCCTCTTGCCTGTTCTTTGTCACTCGACGCGCCAACTGGGCGCGGATAGGCTGCCGAAATGAAGGAAATCCTCCGCACAAACGACCCCACGGTCATCGCGTTCGCAACAGCCCTGCTGCGTGCCGAGGGTATAGAATGCTTTGTCATGGACGTCCATATGAGCGCGCTAGAAGGCTCCATCGGCATATTGCCGCGCCGCATGCTTGTCCGCACCGGAGAGCTGTTCCGCGCCTCCGCAATCCTGCGCGACAACGATGTCGAACTCTCCGCCTGATCAGCTGACGGAGGACGCCTTTCTTGGCGGCCGCCTGCGAATCCTGCAGCCGCGAACCGGTTACCGTGCCGCCACCGATCCGGTGTTGCTGGCGGCTGCGCTGGACGCGCGCGCCGGCCAGCACGTCCTTGATCTCGGCTGCGGCGTCGGCACCGCGGCGCTGGCCGCGCTCTCGCGCATCGCGGGTCTGGCTGCCACCGGCGTCGAACTCCAGCACGAATACGCCACGCTTGCCCGCCGCAATGCCGAGATGAACGCCTTGGCCCTGCACGTAGCGACCGCCGATATCCGTGCCCTGCCGTCCGCGCTCGTCCAGCGCAGTTTCGACCATGTGCTTATCAATCCGCCGTTCTATGCTGCCGAAACCGCCACCGCACCACAAGATGAAGGCCGCGACACGGCTCATCGCGAGGGTGAGGCCACCCTTGCCGATTTCCTCGATTGCGGTCTCCGCCGCCTCGCCCCCGGCGGCAGCATCACCGTAATTCACCGCACCGAACGCCTCGCCGATATCCTCGCCGGTCTCTCTTCGCGCACCGGTGGCATTCGCATCAAGCCGCTGGCCGCGCGGGAGGGCAGGGCGGCGGGGCGGGTGCTTGTATCCGCCCGCAAGGGCGCCCGCGCACCGCTGACGCTGCTTGCTCCGCTGGTGATTCACGAGGGTGCGGCCCACGGCAGCGATGGTGCGAGTTATTCACAGGCGGTGGAGGCAATTCTCCGCCACGGCAAGTCCCTGATTTGGTGACACAAACATCCGGAGCCTGCCCTCTTCTCGCCGTTAAGCATCAGTTAAGGTGACACTGGCACGGTTTTGTGATGCACTGATTGTGCTGAAGAGAGTGAAACTGAAGGAGGTCTATTGATGACAATGAGTTCCCACCTCACCGAACTCCAGAAAAAGCACCAGACGCTTTCCCTCAAGATCGAGGAAGAATTGCGCAGCCCCGCGGCCGACGATCTTGCCGTCGCCACACTCAAACGCCAGAAATTGTATTTGAAAGACGAGATTGCGCGCCTGTCGTCGCAACTCTGAGCTTATCCCGTAAATTCCAGCCACGGCCCGCTGCCAGCGGGCCGAACCAGCCACAAGGCTACCTCAGGCTGCGCCTGCGGCCGGTGCCTTGCGGCGGGCATGCGCTTCCCTGAAGAAGCGAACCATCACCTTTGCCCACGCGGCATTGTCAACCTCCGTGCCCAGCCGTTCGCGGGCCGCGGCGACAATCTCGTCTGGCACGATGCCCTCCAGCCGCACATTGATCAGCCCTTCCACGAACCCGGCGGAGAACTCCGGATGCGGCTGCACGGAAATGGCATCCGGTGCATCAAGGTCACCATATGCCAGCGCTGCGTTCTCGCAAAAGGCCGAGCGAGCTATCACCCGCGCATCCGGCGGTACTACCGTAACCTGATCTTGGTGCACGGCATGGCCTTTCCATCCCGTCGCCAGGTCGTCCATCCATGCCGGCCGCGCCACAGGTTCGTATTCATGCACGCCGAGTCCCCAGCCCTTGTCCGATTTTTCCGCCTTGCCGCCCAGCGCATCGGCCAAGATCTGGTGGCCGAAGCATACACCCACCACCGGGATCTTCGCAGCCACCGCCTGCCGCATCAGTGCCTTCAGGGGCTCGATCCACGGCAGGTCGTCATAGACACCGTGGCGCGACCCTGTCACCAGCCAGCCATCGGCCTCCGTCGCGTTTGCGGGCATTTCCCCGCCAACGACATCGACAGCGAAGAACTCCAATTCCGCATCAACGGCGCCCAGCATCGCGGCGAACAGATCAGGGTATTCGCCAAATTCGGCGGCCAGTTTCTCGTTGACGTTGCCCGTTTTCAGAATGCCAATGCGCATGTCCGTCTCCTCAGCGAATGCTGGCCGCCGGTACGAAATCCAGCCCTTCCGCCAGCGGCTTGTCCTTGGCCACCTCGCCGTGAATCCATTCGCGGAACTGGCGGATGGCGGGGCGGGTTTCCTGGCCCTTAGGGCAGACAAGACGGAACATGGCGTCGGTTGTCAATGCCAGCCGGAACGGCGCCACCAGTGCGCCCGTCCGCAGCAGGTTGAGCGAGATCGAACTGCGCCCCAGCACCACGCCCGCCCCCTCCAGCGCCAGGTCCAGCGCATGGTCCGCTTGGCTGAAACGCGGTCCCTTCAGCACTCCGTGCGCCACACCCGCCGCCTTCAGCCAACGCTCCCAGTTCGGCACCACCGGCAGGAAGCGCAGGCTGTCGTCATGGATCAGTGTCTCCTTCATGAGGTCCGCCGGTTCCTTTACCCGTTCGGCGACATCCGGGCGCATCATCGGTGTCAGGAAACCGTCGTAAAGCGGCTCGGAAAACAGATCCTCGTCCTGGCCCAGCCCATACCGGATGGAAATGTCCACCTCCTCGCGGTCGAAATCCATCATCCGCAGTGTCGCCACGAATCGCAGTTCGATCTCCGGATGGGCGGCGGCGAAATTGTAGAGCCTTGGCGCCAGCCACTTCGCCGTAAAGGCCGGCCCCGCTGTAACCACCAATGTCGAACTGTCCTGCAACCGGCGCGCCCCGCGCCAGCCACGCCGCAGCGCCTCGAACCCTTCGGTCGCGTCCGGAAGCAAGACCCGCCCCGCCTCCGTCAACTCCACCGCCCGGTTCAGCCGCCGGAACAACGGCGCGCCCAGATGTTCCTCCAGGTTCTTGATCTGGAAGCTCAGCGCTGCCGGTGTCACCGCCAGTTCATCTGCCGCTCTGGCGAAGCTCAGATGCCGCGCCGCCGCCTCGAAGGCACGCAGGGCATTCAGAGGTGGCAGGCGGTCGGGCATCGCATTCACTTAAGATAAACTGAACTGAAACTGCAGAAACTCTCGTTTGTAGGTCAATGCAGAAAGCATCATATTCCTACCAGACAGATTAACACCAGACAAACAGAACTTGTTTGAAAAGGAGTTTCCCGATGGAAAACCCGCACATTCCACACCCCTCGACCCATGACATCCGCCGCGCCATCGACCGTGCCCATCAGGAGCGTGCGGATGCGCTCCGCCATGGGTTCAGGGCATTCGCCCGGTTATTCTCTCGTCGCGCAGATCTGGCCCACGCGATCCCTGCAGAATGAAGAAGGGCCGGCGCACCTGCCGGCCCTTGCACCTGAAATCGCTATGGCTCACACGAAGAACTGCGCTCCGTTCGCAGAAATCGTGGAGCCATTGATGAAGCCCGCGTCGTCGGAGGCGAGGAAGGCCACGCAGCGCGCAATCTCCTCCGGCTCGCCCAGCCGACCAGCCGGAATTTGGCCGATGATGCTCTCGCGCACCTTCTCGGGCACCGCCATCACCATCTCCGTCGCGATATAGCCCGGGCAGATGGCATTCGCCGTGATGCCCGCCCGCGCGCCTTCCTGCGCGAGGCTCTTCACGATGCCGAGGTCGCCCGCCTTGGTGGCGGCATAGTTTACCTGCGCGAACTGGCCCTTCTGGCCGTTGATCGAGGAAATCACGATGACGCGGCCGAACTTCCGCTCCCGCATACCGGGCCAGACCGGATGCACGGTGTTGAATACGCCTGTCAGGTTGGTGTCGATCACCGCGTTCCACTGTTCCGGTGTCATCTTGTGAAATGGCGCGTCCTTGGTGATCCCGGCATTCGCCACGACAACTTCGATCGGGCCGAGATCCGCCTCCACCTGGTCGATCCCGGCTTTTGAAGCTTCGTAATCTGCCACATTCCACTTGTAGGTCTTGATCCCGGTCTCGTCCGAAAATGCCTTCGCGGCCTCGTCATTGCCGGCGTAGCTTGCCGCAACGCTGTAGCCCGCATCCTTCAATGCTCTGGATATGGCCGCGCCGATGCCGCGCGATCCGCCAGTTACGAGTGCAACCCGTCCCATTGTCTGATCTCCCTAGGTTAGTCTTTTTAAGTTTAGGCAGGGTGCATGATCTGCACCCTGATCTGCATCACGACTTCAGTCGCGTTCAACGCACAGTGCAACACCCATGCCGCCACCGATACACAGCGTGGCGAGGCCTTTCTTGGCATCGCGGCGCTGCATTTCGAACAAAAGCGTGTTCAGCACCCGGCAGCCGCTGGCGCCAATCGGGTGGCCGATGGCGATGGCGCCGCCGTTCACGTTCACCTTCGCCGGGTCCCAGCCCATGTCCTTGTTGACTGCGCAGGCCTGGGCCGCGAAGGCCTCGTTGGCTTCGATCAGGTCGAGATCCTCGACCTTCCAGCCCGCCTTTTCCAGCGCCTTGCGGCTGGCATAGATCGGACCGACGCCCATGATCGAAGGGTCGAGCCCGGCCGTGGCGTAGGAGGCGATGCGGGCGAGCGGCTGGATGCCCCGCTTCTCCGCATTTTCCGCGCTCATCAGCAGCGTCGCCGCCGCGCCGTCGTTCAGGCCGGAGGCATTGGCCGCTGTTACCGTGCCGTCCTTTGAGAAGGCGGGGCGGAGCTTCTGCATCGCTTCCATCGTGGCACCATGGCGGATGTATTCGTCATCCTCGACCACAACGTCGCCCTTGCGGGTCTTGACCGTGAACGGCGCGATCTCGTCCTTGAACTTGCCGGCCTTCTGCGCAGCCTCCGCCTTGTTCTGGCTGGCAACAGCGAATTCGTCCTGCGCCTCGCGGCTGATCTGCCATTTCTCCGCAACGTTCTCGGCGGTCGTACCCATGTGGTAATCGTTGAATGCGTCCCAGAGCCCATCCTTGATCATCGTGTCGGTGAAGCTCATGTCGCCCATCTTCTTGCCGTTGCGCAGGTTCGCGGCATGGGGGGCGAGACTCATGTTCTCCTGCCCGCCGGCAATGACGATATCGGCGTCACCCAGCATCACATGCTGCGCGCCCAGTGCCACCGCCCGCAGGCCGGAACCGCACACCTGGTTGATGCCCCAGGCGGCCGATTCCTTCGGCAATCCGGCAAGTATATGCGCCTGCCGCGCCGGGTTCTGGCCCTGTCCGGCAGTCAGCACCTGCCCGAGAATGGTCTCGGAGACCTCCTCGGCGGCCACGCCGGCACGTTCCAGTACCGCTCCGATCACCGATGCGCCCAATTCGTGGGCCGGCGTATTGCCGAATGCGCCTCCGAAGCTGCCAACAGCCGTTCGCGCTGCCGATGCGATCACAATGTTCGTCATGTCGTCCCCCGATATGTTCTAAGGCGGAAAGGTCCCGATATCTCTGGCGGCAGACTGGCCGGGGAGGGGGCCGCCTTCCCATGTCACAGATCGCCGCACTCCTTCAGACTATGGTAGCGCCGAAAGAAATGCCACTACCGGATCGACAACTTCCCGTCGTGAATTGCGGCTGACCACCATGCCGACATGCCCAAGCCCGGTTTCCAGCGTCAGCGGTGCGGGCAGGCGGCGGGTCAGCGGACGGGTGGTGGCAGACGTGGCAATGTGGTCGCGGAGGCCCGTCACCACCATGGCCGGGCAGTGAATTTCTTCGGGTCTTGCCGCCCGCCCGAGGCAGTGCCAGTCGCCCCGATCGAGGGCGTCCGCGATTTGCCAGCGGACCAGCAGATCGCGGGTCGCCGGGCCGCTCATCGCCCTTCCGTCGGCCAGCCAGTCCTCCAGTGCAACAAACCGCTCCGCCGCTTTTCCGTCCTGCGGCATGGCGGCAAACGCCCGGAACTTGCGGGCCGCCTGCATCGGGTCGACAAGTGCAAACAGGTGCTGGAAGGTTGCAGCGGGCACCAGCCCGAACGCCGCTGTCAGCCCGTCGATGATCCGGTCGAGCTTTGCCGCTCCCATCTGCCGCGCCCCCAGCCGGATTTCCGCCGCCAGCCCGGTGCCACCGGCGAAGGACCAAGGTGCGCCGATTGTCACAAGTCCGGGCGCGCCCGGCATCGTCGCGGCCAGCGCTGCCACCAGCGACCCGCCCATGCAGTAACCCAAAAGCGGCGGACGCCGCCCGCTCCAGCCTTCGAGGAACATCCACGCCGGCAGCAGCCGTCCGGCGATATACTGGCCGAGATCCAGCCCCGCCTCCGCCCGCTCGGGTGCGCCCCAGTCCAGCAACACCGGCCGCAGTCCTTTGGCCGACAGTGCAGCAAGGAAACTGGCGTTTGGTGTCAGGTCGAGGATATCGGCCGAATTGATCAGCGAGGGCACAACCAGCACCACCGGCCCTGCGCCGCCATAGTCCAACAGCCGGGTGGATCCGGCTTGCCACAGCACGGGCCGTACCGTTTCCGGACGCTGGTAGGGGTGCTGCTGCCAGGCCCGGATGCCTTCCTCCGCTTGCCGAAGCCGCGCCAGTGCGGCCTCCGCCACGGCCAACGGCGCAGGTGCCTGCGACGGAGGCGTGATGTCGGGGTGCCACGGAAACGCCTCTTCCGCGGCCGCGGGCGCCCCGGCCACCGCCGCCTGATAGGATGTGATGGCTGCGCACAAATGAAAGATCAGTGGCGCAGGATGGCCGCGCCGATGGGGCTTGCCCGCAACTTCTGGCAGCCGCTCCACCATGTCCGTCACGGTCATTTGTGCTCCGCCGCCGGGCGGAACACCGGCCCCTTGGTACAGGCCAGCCGCTGGCTCTCTTCCCAAAGGTCGAGATAGGCCTCTGCCGTCTTCCGTTCCGCATCGCTGTCCGGCCGTCCGGCCGGGGCATCGCCGTCCTTGCTCATCTGTACCCCTCCGGCCCCGGCCCATAGCATGGCACCCATCGTTCGCGTACGCAAAATTGATGTTGCGGTGCCATAGAGTCCCGGCAATACTGCGCCCAATGGTCGCGTTGCAGGGAGGTAATTGCGGTATGGCTCGGGCGAAACAGGAAGAAGGTGACGAGATCGTCATCAAGAAATATGCCAACCGCCGTCTCTACAACACCAAGAAATCAAGTTACGTGACTCTCGAAGACCTCGCGCAGATGGTTCGCGATGGCGATGATTTCATCGTTCGCGATGCCAAGTCAGGCGAAGACATTACCCGCAGTGTCCTCACCCAGATCATCTTCGAGGAGGAAGCCAAGGGCCAGACGATGCTGCCCGCCAACTTCCTGCGCCAACTGATCCGCCTCTACGGCGATACGCTACAGGGCGTCGTGCCGGGCTATCTCGAGGCGTCGATGGAAAGCTTTTCCCGAAATCAGGAGCAGATCCGCGAACAGATGGCCCGCACCTTCGGTGCCGCACCGGCAATGAACAATCTGGAGGCGATGACACGCGCCAACATGGAAATCTACCAGAATGCGATCCGCATGTTCTCACCCTTCACCGCCACCGGAACGGGCCCCGGACCCGAAGGCGCGGAAAAGCCGGCGAAACCCGAGGAAAGCACCACGGAGCTCGACGAACTGAAGTCCCAGCTCACCAAGATGCAGGATCAGCTTTCCAGGCTCGTGAAGGATACCTGAGCCGCGCCGCAGCTCTCACCTGCACATACATAAAGCAACCTTTTCACTTGGATTCAGCACTGTACAGTAATTCTTGACAAATTAGATCAGGAAACCTAGAACCGGCCCGAAATAGCCACCCGACCCTCGTCAGGCAGCGAATCCACGCTTGCAAGATTGGAAGAGGGTTTCCCCGTGAAGTATGTAGCGTTTGCAGTGGCGGTTGGCTCCGCCGTAGGGCCGGTTTCAGGTCTGGCCCAAGAAGTCTATGACATTGACGACATCGTCGTTTCAGCTGGGGAAGCCAAGGTAGCGAGCGAGACGCCGCAATCCGTTTCCGTTGTCGATCAGGAGGAACTCGACGCCGCCCAGCCGACAACCATCGGCGATGCGCTGACGGACCTGCCGGGCGTAAAAGCCATCGGCTCCGATCGTGTTCTCGGCGAGGGCTTCAACATCCGCGGCTTCGGTTCGGACCTCGCGGGCGGCGAAAACCGCCTGATCGTCCAGGTAGACGGTGCGACCAAGTTCTTCCAGCAGTACCGCATGGGATCGCTCTTCACCGATCCGGAACTCTACAAACGGGTCGAGGTTTTGCGCGGCCCCGCCTCTTCCACCCTTTACGGCTCCGGCGCTCTCGCCGGCGTGGTGACGCTGGAGACGAAGGACGCATCCGACTTCCTGGAGGAAGGGGATAATTTCGCCGTACGGCAGAAACTCGAATACACCTCCAACGGCCAGGGCGGGCTCTCCAGCACCGTCCTCGCCTTCCGCCCGACCAGCAACTTCGAACTGCTTGGCGCACTTGTCTACCGTGCCAACGACGATTTCGAAGACGGCGATGGCGTCGAGGTTCCCGGCTCCGCCTTTCAGGCCCCGTCCGGTCTCGTCAAGGCCCGCCTCCGTTTCGGCGAAAGCAGCGAACACAGCGTCTTTGCGTCCTATCAGCACTGGACGACACAGGAGGACGGCGCCCGCTACGAACAGACGTCCACGGGCAGCGATGTCTTCGGCCTCATCGACCGCGAGGTGACTGACCAGACGGCGACCGTCGGCTACACCTACACGCCACTGGACAATCCGTGGATCGATTTCAGTGCCACCTACTCCTATTCCAACACCAAGAACGTGCAGGAAAACGCCACGGCGCTTATCCCCAGCGTTCTGTTCGAGGACAGCACCTACTACTACCGCACCCATCAGCTCAAACTGGAAAACACATCCAGCATCGCCTTCGCGGGCATGTCCGAAGGCTACCTGACCTTCGGGGCGCAGGTCAGCCAGCAGACACGCTTCGCAGAGGCCGAAAGCGGGGAAGTCGGCTTCCAGCCCGGTGGCAAGGACACCAAGATCGCAGGATACGTGCAGGGTGAATTCACCTTCGGCGACCGCTTCACCATCATTCCCGGTGTCCGCATCGAACATGCGACACTCGAACCCGACGACCTGAACAGCGTCTTCTCCGAAAGCGTTTCCAACACCGCCATCTCGCCCAAGCTGGCCGCGCTCTTCGAGGTGACGGATAACATCAACGTCTTCGGCTCCATCGCCTACACTGAGCGTCTGCCGGTGCTCGATGAACTCTACGATACCGGCAGCGGCTCGATCGCACTGGAACCGGAACAGTCGATCAACTACGAGCTCGGCGCATCCTTCACCGCCAATGACATGCTGCAACGCGGCGACGCGCTGACGGTAAAGGGCACGCTCTTCCACAACAACGTCGACAACCTCATCGACCGCGCCTCGACCGCAACGCCCTACGAGAACATCGGCGAGGCCCGGATTCAGGGCTTCGAACTCGAAGGCGCCTACCAGTCCGAACGGTTCTTCGGCAACCTTGCCTACACCATCATTCGTGGCGATGACCTGACAACCGACGAACCGATGACATCAATCCCCGCGGATGAAGTCGTTCTCGCCCTCGGCACCCGTCTTCCGGCCTACAACCTCGAATTCGGCTGGCAGGGCACCTTCGCGTGGGAGCAGGACCGCCTGCCTACCGGCGACGACCCCACCCCGGGCTACGGCATCAACGATGTCTATCTCGCCTGGCGGCCCGATACCGGCGTGCTGGCCGGGGCCGAAATGCGGTTCGGCGTCGATAACATCTTCGACAAGGCCTACCAGGAGCATCTCTCCGGCGATCCCGCCAAGGGCCGCACCTACAAGGTCACTCTTTCCAAGACCTTCTGACCCACGTCATAGCAGGAGAAGCCAATGCTGGATCACCCCGATGTCACCGCCCTCTATGACCGCTACCTTTCCCTGGCGGCTGACGGCGGCACCCCCCGCGCCCGCGATGCCGCCGAACAGCTCGGCGTCAGCGAGGCGGAACTGGTCGAAGCCAAGGGAACGGCGGGTCTCTCTCGCGCCCTCCGCCCGCACGAGGAACGGGGGTTCGCCCCGCTCCTCGAACAGATGCCGGAAATGGGCGAGGTCATGGTTCTCACCCGCAACCAGAGCTGCGTTCACGAACGCCACGGCACCTTTGGTAACGTCCGCATCGGTGAAAAGATGGGGCTGGTGCTGAACAAGTCCGTCGACCTGCGCATCTTCATCAACCATTGGGCCAGCGGTTTCGCGGTGGAGGAGGACGTCAAATCCGGCAAGCGCCTCTCACTCCAGTTCTTCGATCCGCAAGGCACGGCCATCCACAAGATCTACGCCACCGCCAAGACCGACCGCCCCGCCTTCGAGGCGCTGATCGAGGCATGGGTAGATCGCAACCCTCAGAAACTCGTCCCCCTGCCGCCGGAGCCGCCGAAGGCGGATCGGCCGGACAGCGAGATCGACGTGCCGGCCCTGCGCCGCGATTGGCAGGCGATGACCGACACCCACCAGTTCTTCGGCATGCTCCGCCGTCACAAGACAGGCCGCCTTCAGGCCCTGCGGCTGGCGGGCGACGATCTCTCCCATCGCGTCGCGGCCGATGCCGCTGCCCGCATGCTGGACATGGCCGCCGCCGATGCCGTACCGATCATGGTCTTTGTCGCCAACAAGGGCTGCATCCAGATCCATTCCGGCCCCGTCAGCACCATCAAGACAATGGGCCCGTGGCTCAACGTGCTGGACCCCGAGTTCAACCTCCACCTCCGCACCGACCACATCGCCGAGAGTCGCATCGTCCGCAAGCCGACGAAGGACGGCATCGTCACTTCGCTCGAACTCTTCGATAGCGAAGGCGGCGTCATCTGCACCTTCTTTGGCGAACGCCACGAAGGCGAGGGCGAATTGGCCGGTTGGCGCGATGTCCTCGCCCGGCTGGAACGGGAGGTCGCGGCATGAGGCTGGCACTGCTTTTCACCTGTCTCGCCTCCGCCGCTCTGGCACAACCCTACGAGCGGATCGTGACCGCAGGTGGTGACCTCACCGAGGTCGTCACCGCCCTCGGCGCCGCCGACAGCATCGTCGGCATCGACAGCACCTCCACCTATCCTGCCGAAATCACCGACCTTCCCGACATCGGCTACGTCCGCGCTCTCTCCGCCGAAGGTGTGCTCACGCTCCGGCCCGATCTTCTGATCGGCGCTTACGACACCGGCCCCGAGGCCGTCCTCGGCCAGTTGCAGGCTGCCGGTGTGCAGGTCGAAATCGCCCCCGGCGGCGAAGATGCACAGAGCGTCCCGGCCAAGATCCGCTTCGTCGGCGATCTGCTCGGCAAGTCCCGGGAGGCCACGGCCCTCATCGCGGCCTATGAGGCCGACATGGCCGAACTCGCCACCGCCCTTCAGGGCGTGGAGGACCGCCCCCGCGTGCTCTTCATCCTGTCGATGCAGAACGGCGCACCGCTTGTCGGCGGTGCCCTTACCGCCGCCGACAAGATCATCGCTCTTGCTGGCGGCGTGAATGTCGCCACAGGCTTCGACGGCTACAAACCCATGAACCGCGAAGCCATCCTCGCTGCCGCCCCCGATGTCATCCTGATGATGAACGGCCACGCCGACAGGCTCGGCGGTGTCGATGAAGTGCTGGCTCTTCCCGAAATCGCCCTGACCCCGGCCGGGCAGAACCGCCGTGCCATCACGATGGACGGCATGCTCCTGCTCGGCTTCGGCCCGCGCACCCCGCTGGCGGCGCGGGAACTTGCACGTGCGCTCCATCCCGAAGACGCCGCCGCGCTGGGTCAATGACGTGGCACTGGCCGAGAGAATAACCGACGGCCCCCGCATCGGCGCGAAGCCACTGCTCCTCTGTGGCCTGCTTGCCGCCGCGCTCGCAGCGGCCGTGGCGGAGCTTGTTCTCGGCCCCGTCGCCGTCCCGCTTGCCGAGCTTCAGGCGTGGCTGGCAGGTCGGGCAGATGCCGGAACTGCCGCCATCCTCGGCCAGATCCGCGCGCCACGGATGGTGCTGGCGCTCCTCGTCGGCACCGGCCTTGCGCTGGCCGGCACCACCCTTCAGGGCATCCTTCGCAACCCGCTGGCCGATCCCGGTCTCATCGGCGTCACCGCCGGGGCCTCGCTCGGTGCCGTGACCGTCATCGTTCTCGGCGGCGCGTTTTTCGCCGGAGTGCCGACGTTCCTGCGTCCCTACCTTCTGCCCTGCGGCGCCTTCCTTGGCGCCGCCACCGTCACCGGCTTCGTCTTCCTTGTCTCCCGGCGCGGCGGCCAGACCTCCGTCGCCACCCTCATCCTCGCCGGTGTCGCCATCAACGCGGTCTGTTTCGCCGGTGTAGGTGCCCTCACCTACATCTCGGACGACCAGCAGCTGCGCAATCTCACCTTCTGGCAAATGGGGTCGCTCGGCGGTGCCAGCTGGCCGGTCGTCCTCGTCACCGCTCCGGTTATCACCGTGTCCGCCTACCTTCTCCACCGCCTCGCCACGCCGCTTGACCTCTTCCAACTCGGCGAACGCGCGGCCTTCCATTCCGGCGTTGATACCGAACGTGTGAAGCTGAAGGCCGGGCTCCTTACTGCGCTTGCCGTCGGCTCCGCCACCGCCGCCGCCGGGCCGATCGGCTTTATCGGCCTCGTCGCCCCACACATGGCCCGGCTGGTCCTTGGCGCACAGCACCACTGGGTTCTGCCCGGCGCGGCCCTGCTGGGCACCGCCCTGCTTCTCGCCGCCGATCTCGTCGTCCGCCTCGCAGTACCCCCGGCGGAGCCGCCCATCGGCCTCGCCACTGCTCTCATTGGCGGCCCGTTCTTCCTCTGGCTGCTCCTCACGCGCCTGCGGGGGCTCACCCATGTATGAGGTCGCGGGCGTAACCCTGGGCCACGGTGGCCCCCCGGTCGTCTCCGGTCTCGACCTGACATTCGAATCCGGTGCGGTAACCGCGCTCTGCGGCCCCAACGGCGCGGGCAAATCGACTTTGCTCGCCGCGCTCGCCGGCGACCTTGCCCCACGCACCGGCGTAATCCGCCTCGCCGGCCATCCCGTCGCCGGCCACTCGCCCGCCGCCCTCGCCCGGATGCGCGCAGTGCTGGAGCAATCCCCCGGCCTCGCCGCCGACTTCGATGTCACCACTCTTGCCGGTCTGTCCGTACCGCGCGAAGTTCCGCCCGCCGCCGCCGCCCGGCTGGTGCGACAGGTGTTGGTGGATCTCAATCTCTCCGCTCTCGCCACAGCGTCCGTGCTCACGCTGTCCGGAGGGCAGCGCCATCGCGCACATCTTGCCCGCGCCATTGCCCAGCTTCGCGCAGGGCGCAGCCTCGGCGGCGGCAAGGCATTGCTGCTCGACGAACCCACCGCCAGCCTCGACATCACCCACCAGGTCACGGTGATGGAAGCGGCCCGTCAGGCCGCAGCCGAAGGCGCCGCCGTCATCGTCGTCCTGCACGATCTCAACCTTGCCGCAGCCTTCGCTGACCGCATCGTCATTTTGCACCAGGGCGGCGTCGCTGCCGATGGGCCCGCCGCCACCGCCCTGCGTTCGGAGACGCTTTCCCGCGTCTACCAGTCCGCCATCGACGTCACCCATCACACCGGCCGGACACTTGTCGTGCCCGTCTATGCCAGCCAACCAACCCTTCAGGAGGCACGCCAATGACCTATATCGCCATGAACCGTTTCCAGGTGCTGCCCGACCAGACCGAAGCTTTCGAACAGGTCTGGGCCAGCCGCGATTCCCAACTCGCGCAGGTTCCGGGGTTCGTTTCCTTTCGCCTGTTGCGCGGCCCGGCGGCGGACGATCACGTGCTCTATGCGTCTCACACCGTTTGGGAAAACGAACAGGTCTTCACCGACTGGACGAAGTCGGAGGCGTTCCGAAAGGCGCACGCAGGGGCAGGGCAGGGGCCGCGCCTCACCACCGGCCACCCCCGTTTCGAAGGCTTCGCCACCGTGCTGGAGGCATGAGATGGACCAGATCGGCTTCGACCCGTCCGCACTGACGGACCGCATGACAGGCCTGCTCGACAAGGGCGGAGCCACCATCTGGCTGATCGCCGGGCTGTCCGTGCTGACACTGGCGCTCATCCTCTGGAAGGCATGGCGGCTTTCCGTCCTCGGCGCGTGGTCGCGCAACCGTGCGGAAACCGCCGTGCAGGCATGGGTTGCGGGCAACCGCCGCGCCGCGCAGGAGCGACTGATCGGCCGTCGCGCCGCCCGCGCCCGCCTGTCCTCCGCCGCCATGAGCGCCGTCGAGAGTCTGCCGCCACCATCCGCGCGCGAGGAAACCACACGCGTCGCCAAGGGCATACTTGCCGAAGCCGGGCGCGGCCTGCGCGCTCTCGAACTCATTGCCACCATCGCACCGCTGCTCGGCCTGCTCGGCACCGTCCTCGGCATGATTGCCGCCTTCCAGACATTGCAGGAGGCCGGAAGCCGCGCCGATCCCTCTGCCCTCGCAGGCGGCATCTGGGAGGCCCTACTGACGACCGCCGCCGGCATGGCCGTCGCCATTCCCGCCTCCGCAGCGCTGACATGGTTCGAAAGCGTCATCGACACCCTGCGGCTGGATATGGAAGATGCCGCCACCCGCATCTTCACCCATGCCAACCCCGTCGATCTGAAACTCGCTGCCGAGTAGCGCCATGTTCGATCTCGCCGAACAGCGCCTCCGCCGCAGGCCCAGCCTGACGCCGATGATCGACGTCGTCTTTCTGCTGCTCGTATTCTTCATGCTCGCCGCCCGGTTCGGTCAGGATCACGCCATCACCCTCGGTGCCGGCGGCGGGGCAGGGGATTACACCGGCCCGCCGCGTCTGATCGAGGCGACCGCCGACGGCGTGCTGCTCAACGGCATCGCCATGCCGGAAACCGCGCTCGCCAGCGCGCTGGCGCCGCTGATGCAGGCGCCCTCGGATGTACTCGTTCTCCGCAGTCGCGACGGCGCCACCACCCAGCGCGTGGTCGATATCCTGATGTTGCTGGACGACGCCGGCTTCACCGCCGTCGCGCTGGTCGAATGATGGACTTCGCCCAACCTCCCCGCCGCCCGCGCGCCGAGAGCATCGTGCCGATGATCAACGTCGTGTTCCTGCTGCTCATCTTCTTTCTGATGACCGCCCGGATCGCTCCGCCGGAACCGTTCGAGGTCTCGCCGCCGGAAACCCGTGCAGCCGAAGCCGCCGACGGCACCCTCATCCTGTATGTCGGCGCCGACGGGCAGGTGGGCTATAGTTCCCTCACCGGCGAACCTGCGCTGGAGGCCCTGATCGAGGAAACCGCCGAAGGCCCGCTGATCCTCCGCGCCGATGCCGCCCTGCCGGGGCCGGAACTGGCCCGCCTTCTCGCCCGCCTTCGCTCTGCAGGTATTGGCCACATTGATCTCCTTGTACAGGCGGGCGGCTGATGCGCCTGCTCGAGTCGGCCCTGTTTCTCGGACTTGCCGCGATGCTCCACATCGCCGTACTCGGCTTCGCTCGGCCGGATGGGGAGCAGGCGGCCGGCGCGGGCGGCGATGCCAGCATAACTCTCACCGGCTCCACCGGCAGTCTCGCCGCCATGGTCGAGGAATGGACGACACCGCCCGAGGCCGAGGTCAAGGCAGTTCCACCGACTGCGCCGGATACACCGGAGGCAGCGCCGCGGGCACCCGCCGCGCAAGAGGCGCCGTCGACACCAGCGGTCCCGGTGAAGACAACCACGACATCGACCGCCGCACCGCTGCCCAGCCGGCTGCCGGATGCACTGCCCCTGCCTGCCCCGCCACAGGTCGAGCCGGCAGAAATGCAGCCGCCGCCAAGCACCACCGCCGCCCGGGCTCCGGCCGTGGCGCAGGCACCGCAACGCCAGCCGTCGCCAACAGCGCCACCGGCGCCGCAGCCGGATATCCAGCCTCAGGCGCAGGCACCCGCGCCGCCGCCTGCTTCCGAACAGGCGCCGCGCAAGGCCGAACGCCCGGCGGCGCGGCCCAAAACACTGGCAAACGCCGCGCCTGCGGTACCCCGGCGGCAGCCGTCAACCGCCAGTGCCGCCCAGCCCCGCACACAGGCGAAGGGCCAAGGCGGCGGGCAGGCCGCTGGCACCAATGGTTCGGCCGCCCGCTCCTCACCCGATGCCGGCAATACCGCCTCGCTCATGGCGCAATGGGGCGGCCAGATTCAGCGCGCCGCCCAGCGGAATCTCGTCTACCCGCGCAAGGCCCGCAACGCCGGTATGACCGGCCGAGCCATCGTCCGCGTCAAGCTTGGCACCAGCGGCCAGATCCTCGCCCGCTCGATCGTGCAAAGCTCCGGCAACGCCCTGCTGGACCGCGCGGCGCTTGAAACTCTCGCCCGCGTCGGTCGGTTTCCCGGCGCGCCGCAGGGTATCAGTTCCGGCAGTCATGATTTTCGCATCCCGGTTGTCTTCCGCGGCCGGTGAAGGTTTCGCGACGCATGTCCCGCTGCGGCACGATACGATTGCCCGCCCAACGGTCTGGACATGCGCAGGCCGAAATCGTCATCATCGGGTCGCAGAAACAGCGAAGAGAGGCAGGCGGCGTTGTCGTGGAGCGGCCTGTGGCGGACACCCCCGCCAATCGGCATCGCCCCCACCGCTGGTCTGCCGCTCTCTCAGGCGTGCCGCTGTTCCTGGCCCTTCCCGGTGCCGGTCTGGCCCATCTCCTTCGAAAGGGATACCGACAATCCGAAACATGCACCTTGCAGGCAGTCGACGCCAAGTCGTGCTGCCATTTCGGCATCCGCCTCCCTGCTGATGAATTCCGCAACGGTGACGAGATCATGATGGCGGGCAATGTCGACGATGGCCGCAACCATGCATTGCAGGCCGTCATCGTCTGCCAGCCCCCGGCAAAGGCTGCCGTCGATCTTCAGAAAGTCGAAGCGGAAGACACGCAGGTCCCGCAGGCTGGTGGCACCCGCGCCGAAGTCATCCAGCGCCAGGCTGACGCCCCGCTGCGCCAGAAAGCCGAGGAAATCCACCGCTTGTGGGTTGTTTGTCAGCGAAGTCTCCTCGCTGACCTCGACGATCAGCCGAAAGCCGAGTTCCGGCCGCAGGGCAACGGCATGGCGCAGAATGCCGCGCCAGCCCTCATCGCAAATGGTTTCGGGATGGATATTGACAGACAGGCGCAGCGCCGGGTCAAACTCAAGTTCCGCCAGCACGCGCCGCAGTACCGCCCGGTCCATCTCTGCCGCCAGTCCGGTTCCGACGATCGCCTGCAAAAACGCCCCCGGCGGCACTTCCGTACCGCTCTCCGTCGTCAGTCGCACAAGCGCTTCGTGAAACGCCACCCGCCTGTTCGCGCGGCTGGAAACAACCGGTTGATAGGCCAGCCGAACCCTGCCGTCCCGCAACGCGTGTCGCACGAAGGCGCAGACCTCGGTGTCCATTTTTCCGGAGACTTGCGCCATCTGCGGCAGACAGCTGGCGACGGGCTTCCATCTTTCCTTGCGGCGGTTCGGCGTTTCCATTGTTACGACTTTCCTGGACAAGAATTCCTGTTCTCGAGCCTTGGGGAATACGGTTAAGCGTTCGTAAATCTTTCCCTTTTGTTCTAAATTTGTTCCTATTCACCATATATGGGTGAACACGCACAGCCGCACCTCAATACCTGCGCATCCCGGCTCCCGCTTATCGGCAAGCCGCCGCGCAGACCTCCCCCAAAACTGCGGGGGTGGTGCGAATCAAGTGGCTGTTTTGGGCAGCGGCGGGTCGCGCCAGGGGCAATCCATGGACGTCGCCCGGCGCAGCGCCGGGCGGTCTTCTGCATCGCGAACAGTTCGGCAAGAAACGTGTCAGGCCTCGGGTGTGGTCAGCCGCACCCCTGATTTGGCACCGTTCTCGGTGCTTTCGTCCATCGCCGCCGATTTCTCCCGGTACTTGGCGATTACTGCCTCGATGCCGCCTTCCTCCTCGGTGGTGCAGTTGAGGCTTCGCACCTCGGTGGCCGCTTCCCGCCCGATGGCGACATGTTCCTGCTGATAGGCCTCCAGCGCCGTCAGCATCTCCTCCCAGACGATCATGTCCTCGTCCGTGAACGCGGACTTGCCGATGAGTTTGGGCATGGAAATCGTAGCGGAGAGCGATACCGTGCAGGGTTCCAGCCCGTAACTGACGTTCCAGATCCCCTGTCCGGCCAGCGCGTCCGGCCCCTTGGCCCGCATCGCTTCCTCAAGACCTTCCAGTGTACTGCCCTGTACGAGATAATAGCTGGTGCCGACGCTCTCATCCACCGGCGGCAGTTCGGCGACTGTCTTGGCAAGTTCCTCTGCAGCCACCTCCGGATCGACCACCTCCGGTTCCGGCGGCGGTTCGGGAATGGAAATCTGAGCCAGCGCCATGCCAGCGGGAAAGGCGAGCGAGGCGGCCAGTAATGCGGCGCGGTAAGCCATGATGGTCAGGTCCTATCCTTCTGAATACCATCACAGTTTAGCCCGCTGGAGCGTGGCGTCAAAGAGAAAGGGCGTCAGCCGTCGGCAGCCAGCAGGCGGTCGATGATCGCCCGGGCGCTCTCGCTCTCCCAGTCGGCTCCGCCCTGAAGTCGCGCGATCTCGCGGCCGTCACGGTCGAGGATCACGGAAACCGGCAGTCCCAGCACGGAGTAGGCCCGCGCCACCTCGCCCTTCGGGTCCAGCCGTGTTGCCAGCGCACCCGTGCCGTACTCGGCGTTGAAACGCGCAATGCCTTCCGGTGAATTCCGGCCCGTGGCCAGCGCCACCACCTCGAAATCCGCGCCACCCATCGCTGTCTCCAGCGCGGCAAGCGAAGGCTTCTCCTTCCGGCACGGCGCACACCACGTGGCCCAGAAGTTGAGCACCCGCACCTTGCCGTTGGTGTCGGAAAGCTGCTCGGTCCCGCCATCCTTGCGCCCGAATCTCACATCCTTCGTGGGTTTCGGTGTGTCATGCACCACCAGCTTGCGCATCGGGCCTTCGCGCAGGGCGGTGATATCGTCCTGCAATTCCCCGGCAAGGGCATTTGCACCGAGGCTCGTGGCCACGTATAGAACCGCAATCGAAACACCTGCCAGAATTCTCACCAGAGCCTCCTTCAAGGACCAAAGATGACCGACAGCAACAAGATGTGGGGCGGACGCTTCGCCGCCGGACCGGACGCCATCATGGAGGCGATCAACGCCTCCATCGGGTTCGACCAGCGCCTCGCTGCCCAGGATATCGAAGGCAGCCGCGCCCACGCCGCGATGCTGGCGGCCTGTGACATCATCACCGATAGCGATGCGGAGGCCATCCGGGAAGGCCTGCTCACGGTGTTGTCAGAAATCGAGGCCGGAGATTTCAACTTCTCCACCGCGCTCGAGGATATTCACATGAACGTGGAGGCGCGGCTGAAGGATCTCATCGGTACGCCCGCCGGTCGCCTCCACACCGCCCGTTCCCGCAACGATCAGGTCGCGGTCGATTTCCGCCTCTGGGTGCGGGACCAGTGCGATGCCGCCATCTCCGGTATCACCGCCCTGATCGCCGCGCTGCTCGGTCAGGCGGAGCGGGGGGCCGACATGGTGATGCCCGGTTTCACCCACCTGCAATCCGCCCAGCCGGTCACATGGGGCCACCACATGATGGCCTACGTGGAGATGCTGGGGCGGGATCGCGCCCGGTTTCAGGATGCCCGCACCCGCATGAATGAAAGCCCGCTCGGTGCGGCCGCGCTGGCAGGCACCAGCTTCCCGATCGACAGGGAGATGACGGCGAAGGCGCTGGGCTTTGATCGCCCGATGGCCAATTCGCTCGACGCCGTGTCGGATCGCGATTTCGCGCTCGAATACCTCTCGTCGGCAACGATCTGCGCCATGCACCTGTCGCGTCTGGCGGAGGAACTGGTGATCTGGTCGTCCGCACAATTCCGCTTCGTCGCGCTGTCGGACCGGTTCTCGACCGGTTCCTCGATCATGCCGCAGAAGAAGAACCCCGACGCCGCTGAACTGATCCGCGCCAAGATTGGCCGCATCCTCGGTGCCCAGGTCGGACTGCTGACGGTGATGAAGGGCCTGCCGCTGACCTACTCCAAGGACATGCAGGAAGATAAGGAAAAGGTCTTTGACGCGGCGGATTCCCTGATGCTGGCTCTGGCGGCGATGGAAGGGATGATGGGGGATCTGAAGCCGAACGCAAAGGTGCTGGCAGAGGCCGCCGGCGCCGGCTTCGCCACGGCGACCGACCTCGCCGACTGGCTGGTACGCACCCTCAACCTGCCGTTCCGGGAGGCGCACCACGTCACCGGGGCGCTGGTAAAAAAGGCTGAGGACAAGGATGCCGACCTCGCGGACCTGTCGCTGGCGGAAATGCAGGAGGTGAATGCGGACATCACGCAGGATGTTTTCTCCGTCCTTACCCCGCAGGCCTCCGTCGCCAGCCGCACCAGCTACGGCGGCACCGCGCCGGGTCAGGTCCACACCCAGATCGCCCGCTGGCGGGCCAAGCTGTGATCCGCGCGCTTGTCCTCTGCACCCTGCTTGCCGGCTGCGGTATCAAGGGTGATCCCCTGCCGGTGACGCGGGCAGATGGGCCGCCGCCCGCGGCCTTGTCCGCTCACTGACTGTTTCCGATGCGATCCCCGCTCCAAGTCTGATACCGACGATGCCGACCGAACCGACCCTTCACATGCTGTGTGGCAAGCCCGCGTCCGGCAAATCGACGCTGGCCGGGCGGCTGGCCGATGCGCCGCGAACGGTATGCATCGCCGAGGATGCTTGGCTCGCCACACTGTTTGGCGACGAGATGAGTACGCTGTCCGATTACGTGCGCTGCTCTGCGAAGCTTCGCGAGATCATGGCGCCCCATGTCGCCACGTTGCTGGGGCAGGGCCTGAGCGTGGTTCTGGACTTCCCGGCCAACACGATCGAGACGCGGGAATGGATGCGCGGCATTCTCGACCGCACGCATGCCGCGCATGTGCTGCATGTACTCGACCTTCCTGATGAGAGCTGCCTGGAGCGGTTGCGGGCACGCAACGCTGCGGGAGAGCACCCCTTCGCGGCGACTGAAGCGCAATTCCGGAGGCTTTCGGCGCACTACAGGCCACCGTCTGCCGATGAAGGGTTCAACGTGAGGGTTTACACGGACACCGCGTAATGCGGTTCAGACGTTGCTGGCCGCCCTGAGCGTGGTTTCCGGCTCTGCCGGCTCTTGCGGCGCCGCTCCCGGCGCCGCCATCAGATCCTCTATGAACAGCGAGATGAGTTGCGCGCGGCCATGGACCCCGGCCTTGCGGTAGATCGCTGTGCATTGTGCCTTCACGGTGCCTTCGCGGGTTTCGCGCAAGGCCGCGATCTCGCCGTTGCTGAAACCCTTCATCGTGAAGATGGCCACGTCACGCTCTGCCGCGGTGAGCCCCCATTCGGCAAAGCGTTCTTCCATGAGGTCGGCGAAGGCACCCGAGGCGGCGCGAAGCTGATCCTCAACCCGGCGGTTGCGGGCCAGCACCATCCGCAGCATCACGGCCCCGGCCATGACGCCGAGCAGAAGCCCGAGACCGGCTGCGAGCTGGAAGAATTCGTGCACACGCCAGGGCAGGGGCTGGGAGCCGAGCCCGACGGTGGAGGCCAGCATGTCCCACAGGAAGAAACCGGTGCAGAGCACCTGAAGGCCGAGAACGATCCACAGCAGCGCCGGCGGCAATTTCTTGTTAGCCGCCATTCTCCCGGACCTCCGGATGATCAATCATCGTCATCGTCATCGTCATCGTCATCGTCATCGTCATCGTCATCATCGTCATCATCGTCGTCATCATCATCGTCATCGTCGTGATCATCATCATCGTCGTGATCATCATCGTCATCCCCGCCACCGTAGCCGCCTCCGCCGCCCGATCCGCGGCCACGATCATCGTCGCCGCCACCACCGGGAGAAGCCAGCCGGGGAACCACGCCGCCGCGCCCCCGCTCTTCCCAGAAATCGCGCAGTACCTCGCCCGTGCTCGGCACGAACACCACTTCGCGATCGTACTGGCCCGAAGTCGCGATGATGCGGACCCGGCCGAGGAAGGTGCGCTCGACGGAGGCTATGCGGAAGCCCTGATCGCGCAGTTGGGTGACGATCTGATTCTCTGCGCTGGAACCCTGCGCGGCCGCCGTGTGGCAGGTGGCCATGATCAGGCAGGCCACAAGCACGACGCAGGAAAGCTGCCGCGCGAGGATGCGACAGATTGAATTGTGGAAACTCGGTATGTTCATGTATCGCCCATTGCCACGCTCTGGGCCGCGCGGACGGTGATCCGCACGGCCCGTTGCCGCAAGCCTAGCCTCTCAGGCCCTTGCGGTCACTCGTTCAATCGTCATCGTCATCGTCATCGTCATCGTCATCGTCATCGTCATCGTCATCGTCATCGTCATCGTCATCGTCATCGTCGTCATCATCGTCGTCGCGATCATCATCGTCGTCGTCCCGGTCGTCCCGGTCGTCCCTCCTGTCGTCGCGACGGTCGTCGTCTCGCCCGCCGCGCGGGTACGTCTCGTCTTTCAGGAGTGAACCATCGCGTGCGTCATAGACCAGTTCGCGCTCCTGCCCGCCTCGTTTGCCTTCTACTTTCACCGTCCCGTCCCGGCGGCTGATCTCGATGTTGGTGTAACCCTGGTTGCCGAGCGTGCGGACCACGGCATCGATGCTGCTCTGTGCCAGCGCCGCGCCGCCGCCGCCAAGCAAGGTGCCTGCCAGTGCCAGTGTCGCGAGTGTGGTGATCGGTCTCGTTGTCATGTCGGGTCTCCGTTCGTTGCTGCGGTCGCCGGGCGCGGCGACCTGGGCAAGCCTGAATGAACGGGCGAAGCGCGAATACTGGCGCCGGGCTTAGAGGGGCGGGCCTAAACCCGGGGGCCATGCGCATAAACGGAAGGTATACGGCGCGGTGGCGAGTCTTTTCTGCACAAAATCACGGCATTCGGCACCGGAACCGGAACCCGGTGCGCGCGGTACCGGTTGATATTGACAATCAATGAAAGAGAGGACCCATGGAACCGGACAATTCCCTGGTCGATTTCTTCGTGCGTTTGCGGGACGAAATTGCCCGCCTGCCTGATTTCGTGCTTCCGCTGGCCGGCATCCTGGCAGCCATCGTCACGGCCATCGCGCTCCACGCCTTGATCTACAGGATCGTCTTCGCCCGCATCGAAACCCGCTTCGGGCTTACGACCTCCCTCCTCAACAAGGCCCGCCGCCCCGCGCGCCTCGCCTTCGTTCTCGTGGCCCTGATCCTGACAGTCCCGCTCGTGCAACTGCCGAACGACTGGCAGGGCGGCATCCGCCACGCGGCCTCCGTGATGCTGATCACCCTGATCGGCTGGACGCTGATCGTGCTGGTCAACTATTTCGCGGAGCGGTCCACCCGCCGCTACCGCATGGACATCGACGACAACCTGATGGCCCGCAAGCACATCACCCAGATGCGCGTGCTCCGCCGTACGGCCGTCATCATCATCGGCATGGTCACGGCCGGCATCGTCCTGCTCACCTTTGAGGGCGTGCAGAAATACGGTGTGTCGCTCTTCGCCTCCGCCGGCGCCGCCGGTCTCGTCGTCGGCTTCGCCGCACGGCCGGTGCTGGCCAACCTCATCGCCGGAGTACAAATCGCCATCACCCAGCCGATCCGGCTGGGTGATGTGGTGATCGTCGAGGACGAATGGGGCTGGATCGAGGAAATCTATTCCACCTTCGTCGTCGTCCGCATCTGGGACTGGCGACGGATGGTCGTGCCACTCTCCTACTTCATCGAACAGCCCTTCCAGAACTGGACGCGGGAGAGCGCGGCCATCATCGGCACGGTAACGTGGGAGCTGGACCACACAGCCCCCATCGCCGAGATGCGCGCAAAACTGACGGAACTGCTGGAGGATCACAAACACTGGGACCGCGACGTCGCCAACCTTCAGGTCACCGAATCGCAGACCCACACCATCACCGTCCGCGCCCTGATGAGCGCCCGCACCTCGCCACGGGCCTGGGATCTGCGCTGCGACATCCGTGAAGCGATGCTGACATGGCTGAAGGACGAACACCCCCACGCCCTGCCACGCATCCGAGGCGAGATGAACATGCAGGCGGAAGTCGCCAGCAAGGGCACGCTGAAGAACGGCTCCGACACCCGCCCATCCGAACTGGCAGAGCCGGGCTGACCCCGCACGAAAAAGGGGAGCCCGCAGGCTCCCCCTTCCGACACACTGAAATACTCGTCACATACCCTGTGGCTTCACATGCCCATGGACACGGCGAAGCCGCTGAAACCACCCATGCCGAGATCGCTCAGCATCGTCGCAGAGCCCGTTTCCAGGTCGATGGCATAAAGGCCGGCCGTATCCGCGCCGTCGAGTTGCAGGATCGCGTAAGCCTGATCCTCACCCTCGGCCGGCGAAATGATGTCGAACCCGCCCCACGGCGTGATGTCGGCAGCTTCACCATCAATCGTCACCAGGCCGATGGTTTCCAGCGTGCCCTCGTTGTTGGCGAGGCTCACCAGTGCGTTGGCACGTGCGTCCAACGCGTACTGGAAAGTGCCGCCGGCCGTCTTGCCGGCAATGGCGTTGGTGTAGGCGTTGGCGAAAACCAGCGGCTCCGCGCCTTCGCTCGCATCGCCCTCGGCATAGGAAAGGCTGGTGAATCGGCGCACCGAACCGGCCTTCTCGTCACCGTCGCCAAAACCGTTCGGGAAGTAGACGAGGTTGTCACCGGCGGAGGAAACCGCCCGCACAGCGTCGATCTTGTTGTTGAAGTCGAAGGCGACGTAAGCGTCGTCTGCGATCTTGGCATCGTCCATGAACGTCGCGCCAAGGTCGGTCAGCTCACCCGTCGCGGTGTCGATGGAGTAGATCATGCCGTTGGTGAAACCCAGCAGTTCGCCGGTCACCGGCCGCCACGCAATGGCGTCGAGGCTCTGGGAAAGGTCGTAGGTCATCACGTCGCCCGGTGCCGCAATGTTGGACATTACGACCAGCGTGCCGCCGTCTTCGGCCAGCGCGTATCCGGCATTCCCGGCATGTCCGTCGGCCATCGCGCTACCGGCGAAAAGGGCAAGGGCGGATGCTGCGGTAAGTGTACGGAATTTCATGGTGTTCCTCTCGGTGTGTCTATCGCGCCGGCCACTTGCTGCGTCCGGCTTGCGGGATAAGACACGGATGCGCAGCCGATGAAGTTTCCGGAAGCCAGAAGATGTGCAGGGCGGTCACCACTTGCGGCGAGTGCAGCAAAGTCAATCTTAGATCAATTAAATCAAATGCTTGCAGGCCAATTTGGCGCACGAAAAACGCCTGCATACGTTTTCGTGATCACGGCGTGAGCATTGCATTGCGGTTGTGTTTGCCGCCGCATCGCGCCGGATTTTGAGGCTATTGCCGGCCCGATCTACCGTTCCTGCAACGCCAGACGCAGCCCGAGCGCGCAATAGATCCCGCCGACAACCTTGCCCTGCCACCTGAGTACCGTGGGGTTGCGCCGCAGGAAGTTGCCCAACCCGCCCGCTGCCAGCGAATAGACGATTGTGCTGAAAAACCCGATCAGTGCGAACACACCGCCCAGGATGGTAAGTTGCACCATCACCGCACCACGCTCCGGCGCCACGAACTGCGGCAGAAAGGCAAGGAAGAACAGGGCCGTCTTCGGATTGAGCACCTCGGCCACTATCGCATGACGGAACGCCTGCCGGGCAGAGATCGGCACCATGCCCCGCCCCGGATCCAGCGGCGTTCGCTCCAGGATGGCCCTCAGACCCAGATAGACGAGGTAGCCTGCCCCCAGATACTTGATGACCGTGAACAGCGTCGCCGAAGCAGCGATGGCCGCCGAGATTCCGACCACCGCCATGATCGTATGCAGAAAATCTCCCGCAGTAATACCGGCCCCTGTGGCGATGCCCGTTTTCGTGCCCGAAGTCGTTGCCCGCGCCACCGTCAGCAGCGTGGCCGGACCCGGAATGAACACAAAGCCCAGTACGATCAGGAAATAGGTCGTCAACACGGCTGGTTCGATGATCTCTGGCGCTCCACACTTCTGTCGAACCTCAAGCAATCCATACGGCGACCACGAAAACAAGCCCGGTCTCAACCAATTTCCTGGCCCCTGGCTTCCTGTTTCATCCGCCCGACCGCCAGCACCATCGCCAGCAACACCGCGCATATGCCGAACGCCAGTTGCAGTCCCGCGCCGATCGACGCCGGAGTCGCCTCCGTAAGCTCGTCCGTTCCGACCCCGGTTGCGAACACCACCCCCATCACCGAAGCACCGCCGATCAGGCCGATGTTGCGTGCCAGCCCCAGCAACCCCGACGTCATGCCGCGCCGGTCCGCTGGTGACGCCGCCATGGCCCCGGCGGTATTGGCCGCCTGAAACATCTGATAGCCCGGCGTCAGTACGGCGATAGCCAGCAGGTAGCCTGTCAGCCCCAGCACGCCCGGCAGCATCACCAGCGCACCGGCGCCCGCGCACATCGCCACCAACCCAAGGCCCGTCACCCGCTCCGCCCCGATCGCATCGGTCAGCCGTCCCGAAGGGATGCCGCTCAGGATCGAGATCACCGGCCCCACGGACATCACCGCCCCCATGGCCGCCGTGCTCAGCCCCAGCCCCAGAGTCAGGTAGAACGGCCCGACGATCAGCGTCGTCATCATCACCAGCGCGACCACCGCGTTGGCCACCAGCCGCAGGACGAATTGACGTTGCCGCAGCAATACCCAGCCGAAGCCCGTGCCTGCGACTGCCTCCGCCCCCTTCGGCAACACCCGCCAGCCCAGCAGCAAGGCCAGCGCCGCCAGCGGCACCAGCACCGCGAACACTGACCACCACGGCAGCAGCGCCAGCAGCAGCCCGCCAAGGGATGGCCCCAGCGCCGTGCCCACCGCCGCCATCGTTCCCAGCATTCCCATGGCCCGTCCCACCCGCTGCGGCCCGACCGTGCTGCGCATCATTGCCACCGTCAGCACCATCAGGCAGGCCGCCGCCGCACCCTGAACCGTCCGCGCTGCCACCAGTGCCCACAGTTCCGTCGCCGCCGCACAGGCCAGCGATGCCACCAGAAACAGCGCCAGCCCTGCCAACAGGATATTGCGGTGGCCGAACCTGTCGCCCAACCGCCCGGCCAGCAGCGCCGTCGCCGTCATTGCCGCAAGGTAGGCAATCACCACCCATTGCACCGACGCCAGCGGTGCGGCGAAGGCAATTGTCAGCGCCGGCAGGGCGATGTTGGCGATGCTGGTGCCCAGCGAGGCCAGTAACATGCACAGCGCGGCACAGGCCAAAGCTCCGTGCCGCGCTGGCGTCTCCGTCGTCTTCATCATCGTGCTCCCTTGTCAGAATCAGTGATCGGGCGCACTCTGCCACCTCAAGTCAACTTTAGGTCAAGCATGAAACTCCTCGATATCGGCGCGGTCGCCACCGCCGCGCGCCTGCCCGTCTCCACCCTCCGCTATTACGAGGAGATCGGCCTCATTGCCTCCGCCGCCCGCCACGGGTTGCGGCGACAGTACCTCCCCGATGTGCTGCTCCGGCTCGGTTTGATCGCCATGGGCAAATCGGCGGGGTTCTCACTGTCAGAGATCGCGGCGATGTTCGCCTCCGAGGGTCGGCCCGCGCTTGGCCGGGCGGAGCTTCACGCCCGCGCCGACGCTCTCGATCGCCAGATCGCCGAACTCACGGCGCTGAGTGATACCATCCGCCACGTCGCAGACTGCCCGGCCGAAAACCACATGGACTGTCCGACCTTCCGCAGGCTGGTCCGCGCCGGAACGCTGCTGCCTGCCTGACTCAGAGATCGACCTCGATCACCCCGCCCGCCGCGGCCGCCCGACTCTGGCAGAGGATCACGGAGGTTGCCCGCTGCGCCTTCGACAGCACGAAATCCCGGTGGTCCACGTCGCCCGCGATCAGCCCGCAGCGGCAAACCCCGCAAATCCCGTCCGAGCACTTCACGTCCACCGCCACACCTGCCGCCGCCAGCACGTCCGTGGCGCTCTTCTCTGCCGGCACTTCAAGCTCGCGTCCCGATTTCAGACGCAGCACGAAAGGCAGGTTCTCCCGCTCGGGCACCTCCGGCACGGTGAAATACTCAAGGTGCCGCGCCTCCTCCGGAAACGCCGAAGCCGCCGCCATCACAGCATCCATGTAGGCCGCCGGCCCGCAGGTATAGACATGATCTCCCGGCCGGTAATCGCCAAGAATGGTACCAAGATCGGCCCGGCTGCCCTCATCGGAGACATGCAGCCGCACCCGCTCCGCCCAGGGCACCGCCGAAAGATCATCCAGATATCCCGCCGCCGCCCGCGTTGTCACCGAGTAATGCAGCGCGAACTCCCGTCCAAGCACATGCAACCGGTGCGCCATCGCGATCATCGGCGTCACCCCGATCCCACCGCCCATCAGGAACGTGCGCCCCGCATCCTCCACCAATTCGAAATGGTTGATCGGCTTCGAGATGAAAACCTTCCGCCCCACGGTGAAAATCCGGTGCAACAGCGCCGAGCCGCCGCGTCCGGCATCCTCGCGCAGCACGCCGATCTGGTAGCGGCTGCGGTCCGCCGGATTGCCCGACATCGAGTATTGCCGCAAGTATTCAGGCGCCACGACGATGTCGAGATGCGCGCCCGCCGTCCACTCAGGCAACGCGCTGCCATCCAGCGCCGCGAATTCGTACTTCGTCACGGCGTCGCTCATCCGTTCTGCCGTTACCACCTCCACCCGCAACACCGGCGCATCGCCGGGCACGTTGTAGCGGTGCGCCACGTCCTCGCCCGCCGCCGCCCGCCGCTGGTATTCCTCGGCGGTGATCAGCGCCTGATACGCCTCGATCCCCGCCTCCCGGTCCATGGGGAACGGGTAAGGCCACGGCGGCGGGGCAAGCGTCGCGGGGTAGACCGCAAGCGTCTGGTCCTCGTATTTCAGGTCAAGATCCCGCTGCAGCCCCCGCGCGTTTACCGGCGCATCTGTCGGCCGGTAGCTTCCATCCGCCTGCAAAGCCAGATCCCACCACCATTTCTTGACCGGGTTGAGCCCGCCGCGTCCGGCCATGTCGTCGAGCTTCGCCAGCACCGGCGCCGCCCCCGGCATGTGCATCGCCGCCCAGCGGAACGGCGCCTCGGCGAACAGTCCCTCCAGGTTCCACGGGCAGGTCTTCATGCAACGCCCGCACATCGCTCCGCCCTCGGTGCCGATCCGGTAGGACGCGCATTTCTGGCTGTCGGATTTCCAGATCTCGTACCCGTTGAACATCAGCTTCGGCCCGGCGGTGATGGCGCCAGAGGGGCATTCGCGGGCGCATTTGTTGCAAGCCTCGCAAAAGCGTTGCAGCCCGAAATCAACCGGCCTGTCATGCGCCAGCGGCATGTCCGTCGTCACCACGCCGGATTTCAGCCGAGGTCCGAGAAACGGGTTCAGGATCACCTCGCCAATCCGGCTCACCTCGCCCAGCCCCGCCAGCAGCAACAGCGGCGGCTGCAACACCTCGCCATCCATCACCGAATGGGCCTTGGCGCTGTACCCCATCCGCCGGATCTGCTTGGCTATCACGCCTCCCAGCAGCGAGAACCGCAGATATGCCCGCATCGACTGCGCGACGCTGATCCAGTCATCGCCGCTGGCACCTTCCATCGTCTCGTAGCCCTGATCCACGATCATCGAAATTGCCTGATCGTGGCTGGGCTCGATCGGCGCGCCGGTGGCATCGTGGCTGTACCATGTCCATTCCGGGCAGCGCGAAATGCCAACCGCATCGACACCGAGAAAATACGCCGCAGCCTTCACGTTGGCGGCATTGCGCTCCGCCTCCGTCGCCTGCGGTGGGCCTTCTGCCGGTCCGTCCTGCAACAGCACGAAAGCCCCCAGCATCCGCCGCTGCGCCATAGATGGCGCTGCCTTGCGGGCGTATTTGCCGCCCGCCGCCTCCGCCTGCAACGCCGGCCCCATGTCGCCGAACTGGGCACGCGCGAACATGTCGGTGCGCTTCGGCACCCGCGCCACGTTCGGTTCGTCTATGTATGTCGTGGGCCGGTCCACCCGCTTCAGCGTCTCGAAAGGATGCGCTCCGTCCACATAGTGCCGCTTTGCGAACGGGTCGCGGTTCAATGCCCCCTTGCCCGCACGTCCCAGCCGCCACGCAACGCTGCCCAGCGGCTGTGCTGCCATCGGTGCCAGCGGCGCATCCGGCGCGACCTCGCACTCCGTCGTCACCACCGCCAGCCCGAACCTGCGCCCCAGCCACGGCACCACAACCGCGCCATCCTCCACCACGCCCAGGCCTGCAGCCACCGCCAGCCGGTTCAGGCAGACATCCGCGCTTGTGCCGGTATGAGCCACGGCCCCGAAGCCCAGCACCCGCAGGTAGTTGGCCAGCACCACCGCCGTCTCGCTCGCCCGCAGGCAGGCCCGATGCGCCTGCGCTTCGCTGATCCACTCCGCCCCCGGTTCATCCGCGGTGGGATCACGCAGATATTCGTTGAGGATCACCAACGCATGGCCGTGTCCGGTGATGTCCTCGCGCGGCTCCGCAACCGAATCCCGCAGATCGGCCATGATCAGGTCGATGCCCGAAGCCAGCGTCTTCGTCTGCCGCGTCCGCAGATCCTCCGCCAGCCGTGCAATGTCCGGGTTGCGATGTGGTTTCGCCAGCGCGGCTCCCTCCGGCAACCGGCACACCCCCATCATCGACGCATCGGAAAAGTAGCCGAACGCCTTCAGATGCGCCGCCCGCTCCACAGGGTCCGACGGCACTTCCGATCGCACCGGGTTTACCATGCCGCCACGGATGGTATCCATCATCGCCTGGTACTCGCCCATGGCGTTGACCAGCGAATGCGGCGTCTCCAGCCGTTCGAAGGCCAGCGCTTCCGTGGGGGCAATGCCGGTGAAATCCGCCGCCTCCACCCGCTTCAGCGTCTCCAGCGGATAGGGGCCCAGATGCACGGGCCGCCGCGCGGTTGAAAGCAGCCGCATCAGGCCACCGTCCGCGAGCCGCGCGCCAGAAGCCTGTCGACCACCACGAAGCCCAGCCCCAGCACCAGCAGCAGCGCCGTGAAGCCGGCGGCGTTGATCAGGACCTGACGGTAGCCGTAGTCGGCTACGTTGATGAAGAAATAGGGATAGCGCCCGATAACCTCGCCCCGCACCAGCGCAAAGCAGAGGTAGACTGCCGGAAACACGATCCACGCCAACGCCGCCCCCCATCCCAGCCGGCCCTTGGGCACGAACACCAGCCACAGCGTCAACATCCCGGCCGGTATCAGGTAATGCAGAAACAGGTTGGTCACGGCCGCCAATCCGCGCGGGTTGTGGTCGGCGGCCAGCAGGGCGTGATAGACGCCCCCGACGAACAGGATGAACATCGTCGTCGCACTCGCCAGCGAGACATGCACATCCCGCCACGCCCCCATCCGTGCCAGCCAAAGGCAAACACAGGCGACGAGGATGTTGGTCCAGATCGTGAAGTACCCGAAGAACGAGACGGCCGCCGGCCAGTAGCCGCCCCGCCTCTCGACGTTGATATCGTATTGCACCAGCACCGTCACCGCCGCCGCCAGCCCGACCACCGCGAAAGCGATGCGTTGCCACTTCATTCAGCACGTCCTCCCAGCGTTCACCATGCCGGATCGGCCGCCACTGTCAACGCGCCTCACACGGAGTTCAGGCGTGCTCTGATAGGCGCGATTCAGGTTTCATATTCATCGGTAATGATGCGACTACCTTTCAGGTAATCGTTTTCGTTACCTTCCGGCACGAATGTCCGAACCGGGCCGGAATCCGGGAAAATTGCCATACCAAAACCATACCAAATCCATACGGTTTCCAGCTTTCGCACCCTGCATTGCGAAACCCGGCAATACCCCTATAGTGCCCGGCGGCCAAACGCTCCCGAACGCTGCACAGGAATAACGCCCCGATGTCGCCGCTCCGCATTGCCTACCTGGTTCTGACCATCATCGGCACCATCCTGCCGATGATCTATTTCATCCGCTGGTTTCAGGAAAACGGCTGGTCGCTAACGCAGATGATCACTGTCGCATGGCACGCCAATCCTGCCACAACCGGTCTGACCTATGACCTGACGATAGCAGCTATCACTTTGACATTGTTCATCATTGTAGAGAGTCGTGTCCGAAAGGACTTCTTGCCGCTGATCGCCATTCCCGCCACTTACTGCATCGGCGTAAGCTGCGGTCTGCCGCTTTACCTCCTCCTTCGCTCCCGTTCACTGGACTGACTTTTCATGGATCACTTCCTCTACCGCGACGGCATCCTCCACGCCGAAGACGTCTCCATACCGGAGGTCGCAGCCGCTGTCGGCACGCCATTCTACCTCTATTCCACCGCCACGCTGACCCGCCACTACCAGGTTGTCAGCGACGCACTGGAAGGCATGCCGCACCTCATCTGCTACGCAATGAAAGCCAATTCAAATCAGGCAGTTATCAAACTGTTGGGCGATCTTGGCGCCGGAATGGACGTCGTATCCGGCGGCGAATACCACCGCGCCCGCGCCGCCGGCATCCCCGGCGAAAAGATCGTTTTCTCTGGCGTTGGCAAAACGGTTGCGGAAATGGAACTCGCACTCACCGGCGGCATTCGCCAGTTCAATATCGAGAGCGAGCCGGAAATGCTAACCCTCTCAAAAGTCGCGCAAAAATTGGGCGTCACGGCTCCTATCACAATCCGCGTCAACCCGGACGTGGACGCCAAGACCCACGCCAAGATTGCCACCGGCAAGTCCGAGAACAAGTTCGGTATCCCCATTTCAAAGGCGCGGGAGGCCTATGCCCAGGCGAGCCAGCTTCCCGGCCTGAAAGTTGTCGGCATAGACGTCCACATCGGCTCCCAGCTTACGGATCTGGAACCTTACAAGCATGCCTTCCTCAAGGTCGCGGCGCTCACCGAAATCCTGCGTGCCGACGGTCACGAGATCACCCGGCTGGATCTTGGTGGCGGCCTCGGCATCCCTTATGAACGCAGCAACGAAGCCCCGCCTCTGCCGTTCGATTATGGCCGCGTCATCAGCGAAACGGTCGGCCACCTCGGTTGCGAAATCGAGGTCGAGCCGGGCCGTCTCATCGCAGGAAATGCAGGGATTCTCGTCACTTCCGTAATCTACCGCAAAGAGGGTGAGGGCCGAGACTTCCTCATTCTCGATGCGGCGATGAACGATCTCATTCGCCCGTCCATGTATGACGCGCATCACGATATTGTCCCTGTTCGAGAGCCAGTGCCAGGCGCCGATCAGGCACCGGTGGATCTCGTCGGTCCGGTCTGCGAAAGTGGCGACACTTTCGCCAAACAACGGCTGATGCCACCCATCGGCGCCGGAGAGCTCGTCGCTTTCCGCTCTGCCGGTGCTTACGGTGCCGTCATGTCGTCGGAGTACAATTCCCGGCCACTGATCCCTGAAGTTCTGGTAAATCGTGATCAATTCGCTGTGGTTCGCGCACGTCCGACCTTTGACGAAATGATTTCCCGCGATACCATACCCGAATGGATGCGCTAGGAATCCCCCGTTTCATCCCGGCATCCGCGGCAGAGGACCGGATATGAACGCACCCCGATCCGCCGAGACACCCGCGCAGCAGGAAGCGCGGGCTACGGCATTGTTGAATCGCGAAATCCGACGTACGCGTCTCGCCATGAGCATGGAGCTTTTGGTCCGGTGCTTCTGGCCCTTGTTTTCTATCCTGTTGTTTTCGATAGCGTTCTGGGCGTTCGGTGCGGCAGAGTCGGTTGGGCCCAACGGACTGCTGGTAGGCTTGCTTGTCGCAGCGCTGTTAGTTGGCATGGCACTGCTCGACGGCGTGCGAAAGTTCAGTTGGCCGACACTCGAACAGGCTCGCGAACGCCTTGATCGGTCGCTGCCGAACCGTCCGTTGGCGGCCCTCGCGGACAAACAGTCCATCGGCAAGGATGACAGCGAAAGTCAGGCGATCTGGGCACGGCACCTTGAACGCATGGCTCTCGCCGCTCGCAATGCCCGCGCCTCCGCCCCCGATCTCAGGCTTTCTGGTCGCGATCCTTGGGCGTTCCGTCTCACGGCACTGGTTGCGATCATCGCTGCGATATTCTTCGCCAGAACGCCCGAGCGCATTGGCCTTACGGAACTTCTGACACCCGACACAACACAGACCGTGGCCGCCGGTCCGAGTTTTGAGGCGTGGGCCAATCCGCCTGCCTATACCGGCAAGCCGACGATCTATTTCAACGAAACCACGGCGCAGGAACTCGACCTGCCGGAAGGTACGGAAATCACCGTCCGGGTGTATGGCGAAGCGCAAGAGTTCACACTGACTGAAACCGTCTCCGACAATGCCGCTTCATTGGCCGACATCGCCGAAGGCATCGGAAGTGCTACCTTTGTAGTCACTCGTTCAGGCGAATACTCCTTGAAAGCCGGCAGTAAGATGCTGGGCCAGTGGACGATCACAAACATCCCGGACGAAACGCCAATTATCACGATGGCGGAAGAGCTTACGCGCAATGTGGCCGGTGCCATGGAATTGAGTTACGAGGCCAGAGACGACTATGGTGTCGTTGCAGGTGAAGCGAAAATCACACTCGATCTGGAGGACATTGACCGCCGTTTCGGGCTTGCGCCTGAACCTGAAAGCCGCCCCGATATCCTCCTCGACCTACCGCTGCCACTGTCAGGCGATGCCGGAGATATTTCGGAAACCCTGATTGAAAATCTGGCGGAGCACCCATGGGCCAATTTGCCGATCCGATTGACGCTGCACGCAACCGATGCTGCCGATCAGACAGGCTCGTCCGACGAAATACGTGCTATCCTCCCCGGGCGTCGCTTTTTTGACCCGCTTGCCCAATCCATAGTGGAGCAACGGCGCGACCTTCTGTGGAACATCGACAACGCGGACCGGGTAACGCAAATGCTGCGGGTGATTACGCATGCACCCGAGGACATCTTCACCAACCGCACCGCTTACATGATGACGCGCATGGCGATTCACCGGATGGGTTACGCCGGCGAAGATGGGTTTTCGTCTGAAGACAGGGACCAGATCGCAGCCCTTCTGTGGCAGATCGCACTGCTGGTCGAGGACGGATCACTTTCCGATGCAAGGGAACGGCTGCGCCGGGCACAGGAGCGATTGCAGGATGCGCTGGAGAACGGCGCAACCGAGGAAGAAATTGCGGAACTGATGCAGGAGTTGCGCGAAGCGACGGAGAACTACCTGCGTCAACTCGCCCAAGAGGCACTGGAGAACGGAAACGAACAGGCGCAGCAGAATCAGCCCGGATCACAGATGACAGTCACCCAGGATCAGATCCAGGAATTGATGGACAGGATTCAGGAGCTTGCGGAACAGGGCGAAACGGAGCAGGCGGAGGCGTTGCTCCAGCAACTTCAAGAGCTTCTGGAAAACCTGCAGATGCAGATGAGCCAGAACGGCCAGGGCCAGCAGGGCGGCGAAGGCCAGCAAATGATGCAGGAGTTGCAGGACACTTTGCGTCAGCAACAGGATCTTGCGGATGACAGTTTCCAGCAACTTCAGCGCGAGTTCCAGCAGCAGGGACAGCAAGGCCAACAAGGGCAGCAGGGACAGCAAGGTCAGCAGGGCCAACACGGACAGCAGGGGCAACAGCCCGGCCAAGAGGGACAAGGCGGCAGCCAGTTCGGTCAAAATAATCAGCCCGGACAGGGCCAGGGTCAAGGTAGACAGGGCGAGGGGCAGGGGTTGAGCGCCGAGGAACTCGGGCGTCGGCAGGAAGCCTTGCGCGGTATGCTGGACGACCTTCGCGGTCGCCTGCCTGGGCCGAGTTCCGAAGAGGGGCAGAATGCACGACGTTCGCTGGAAGATGCAGAACGCAACATGGGTGAAGCCCGCGATAATCTGAACGAGGGCGATCTGCCGGGTGCACTGGATAGACAGGCCGACGCGATCGATTCATTGCGCGACGGTTTGCGGGGATTGGGCGAAGAACTGCAACAACAGGCCCAGCAAAACCAGGGCCAGTCGGGCCAGAACAGTGGCGAAGGCCTTGCACGCGACAATCGCGATCCACTTGGCCGACCGAATGCGGCAACGGGTACGCTGCGAGACGAGGGACGGATGCTCGATGATCTCAATGCTCTGGAACGCGCTCAGGAGCTTTTTGACGAAATCAGGCGGCGGGCGTCAGAAAGGGAGCGACCGGAGCAGGAACTGGACTATCTGCGGCGTCTGCTGGATCGCTTCTGACATGCTTGAAAGGCAAACTTATTCCGAGGTCGTTGCCGCTTCGTCCTGGAAAGATGCGAGTTGTTCCGAAACAAAGGTCTTCACAACGCCAAACGTATCGGCAACCCAAATTCGTGCGGAGTCGACTCCGGCCTCGTACTGAGCCAACGCAGGTTGCGCTGCCGGGAATGATGCGCCGATCTCATCGCGTGCGAAATAAATGCCGAACGCGATGAGAAACAGGAATACAGCCGTCACGAAGCCCCACCTGCCTCCTCCAGTTGGAGTGCGCTCCCGCTCGTATTCCTGAAGTGCGGCCGCCAGTTCGCTCTGGTTGACTGCGGCGCCTCTTTTGCCACGGTGAGCCTTTACCGGTTCATCCTCATCGTCTTCGACGTCAATGCCGGCCATGTCGATGGCATGGGAAAGGTCACGCCGACCGGTCGGACGCCGCGTGTAGGTGTCGTCATCGTCGTAATCGCTGTCCGCTTCGGAAAGCTGTTCGCGCAGCGACTTGATGAGGTCTTCCTCGGAGTCGTCGTCGGCGATCGGAGCGGGCGGTTCTTCATCCTGGCTGAATGTTCGGCGATGGCTGGCGATTTCTGCTTTCACCTTGTCTGCAGGTGTGCCGATGGCAGCGTCGCGAATGGCCACTTCTTCCTGTACCGCCGCGCGAATTGCTTCGCGTTCGTCGTCCGGCAGGGATTGCGAAGGCCTTTGCGATGTGTCCACAGGATTGTCGAGAGCCAGCGGCTCGTCTTCCACCTTCTGCTGAGTCCAGCGCGTATTGCACTGGGCACATTGCACCGCGCGTCCTTCGCTGGTGAAAAGTCTTCCATCGACCTCGTACTGGGCAGAACAGTTAGGGCAGACAATCCGCATAGGTGTTTCCTTCAAACCGGCCGCGACATACGAAAACCGTTCAGCGCGGAAGAGTTACCGCAGTTTTAACAACCTTGCAGAGGCTTGCAAGCTTGCTTGCTTCTGCCCTTGGCACGGATTGTGGTGCGTGGCATATGCTGCGTGACAGGGAGATGGACCGTGATCGCATTCGACGCAGCCAAATTCGACTATGGTCAGGGGCCAATCCTCTTAGATCTTTCAGTAAATCTCGAGCCTGGCGGCTTTTATTTCCTGACGGGACCGTCCGGTTCAGGCAAAACGACATTTCTGCGTCTCTGCTATCTCGATTTGCAGGTTCAAGAGGGCATACAAACGCTTTTCGGCGAGGACGTCGTGGGTCTGGAACGTGACGCGGCGGCGCGGATGCGCCAGAGGATCGGCGTAATACCTCAGGTCTGCCGGTTCTTGGATCATCTCTCTGTCAGGGAAAACGTTGCGCTTCCGCTGGACGTAACGGGGCGGCGCTCGGCACAGAGGATGGAGAATGTTGACGACCTTCTAACTTGGGTCGGGCTGATTGAAAGATCCCATTCGAGTCCCCGGGAACTGTCGGGAGGAGAGATGCAGAGGGCGGCGCTGGCGCGCGCGGTTATCCTTTCACCGGACCTTGTCATCGCCGATGAACCTACGGGCAACGTGGACAGGGAGATGGGTCGGCGCCTCCTGGACCTGTTGGTGGAATTGAACCGTATGGGACGGACAATTCTGGTAGCCACGCATGACCTTGATCTGATCCGCGCGACGAAATCGGAAGTTCCAACCCGTGTGTTGCGTCTTTCGCAAGGCCGAATTGTACAGGCGGGATCGGAACTGTGAGCGGCGTCATTCTGAAGATACGGTCGCTAGGGCCTTCGGCCGCTGACAAGATCGTACCGCCCACCGGAGCCACGGCGCGGCTAACGATTTTTGTGGCGGCGGCGATGGCATTTATGGCGGTTTTTGCGATAGCTGCCAGTCTCGCCAGCGCGCGATTGGCAGACCGATGGGAGGACGCACTGGACGGGGTGGCCAGCATCGAGGTGACCTCGGGTGACAGCGCAGATGTTGAACGGGTACTGGCGGTGCTGGAAACCACACCGGGAGTCCTCGAGCCCGAGGTTGTCAGTGAAACACGTCAGCGCGAACTGCTCTCGCCATGGTTCGGTGAGGATTTCCCGCTTGAAGGCCTGCTGCTGCCGCGTCTGGTGGAGCTGCGCGAAGGATCGGATCTAGACAGGCAGGGCCTGGTGCTCCGTCTAGGCGAGGAGGTTCCGACGGCAGTGTATCACAACGCCAGCGACTGGCAGGCCCAGGTTGCGCGTGATGCGGGCAAAGTGGGTGCTGCTGCATTCGGTCTTTTGGTGCTGACTGCCGGCGTGGTGGCCGCGCTTATCACGTTGGCGTCCACAAGTAGCCTTGTCGCCCAGGCCAGCGTCATCGAGACCTTACGTCTGATAGGTGCCGAGGACGAATTCATTGCACGCGCTTTCGTTCGCCGATTCACCATGAGAGGTTTCGCCGGTGCGGCGTGTGGTACTGTGATTGGTATCCTGTTGCTCCTGATCCTGACACGCGGAGATGGCAGTTTCCTATCAGAGTTGCGCCCGGCTGGTCCCTGGGGCTGGCTCCTGTTCATACTGATCCCATTCTTTGCCGGATTGATCGCGTTGGCTTCAACAATGCTCGCGACACGGCGCATTCTGGCGCGACTGATGTGAGGGCGGCAGGATGATGACGCTGTTCCGTTCCATTCTGTTCGATTTCCTGATGTTCGCACTGGTTCCGATCATCGGTATTCTCGGTTTGCCCATTGCGCTCTATTCGCGCGGTGGCACCTATTGGGTGATGCGGCAGTATGCGCGGACAGTGCTGTTCCTGCTGCGCGTCCTCTGTGGGTTGAGCGTCGAGGTTCGGGGCACGCCACCGCAGGGCAATGTAATGATTGCGGCCAAACACCAGTCATTTCTCGATGTGATGGTCTTGTTTCTGAATGTGCCGCGCGCGCGTTTCATCATGAAGCAGGAATTGCGCTGGGTTCCGGTGTTTGGTTTCTACACCATGCGCATAGGCTCTACACCAGTTTCGCGCGGCAAGAAGGGGAAGGCCGTTTCCGCCATGACCCGCGATGTTGAATCAAAGAAGGGCGAGGCTGGGCAGCTGATCATATATCCGGAGGGGACCCGGACACTGCCGGGCGCACCGCCTGCCTACAAGGTTGGGGCAGGTGTGATCTACACCCGGCTCGGGCAAGAGTGCTGCCTTGTCGCCACGAATGTCGGCGCCTTTTGGCCGCGGCGTGGCTGGCGCCGACGTCCCGGGGTTGCGGTGGTCGAATTTCTGGAAACCATCCCGGTCGGTCTGGAACTGCATGATTTCATGGATACCATGCAGACTGGGATTGAAACCGCATCCAACCGGTTGTTGCAGGAAACCGGGTTTCCCGTCGCGCCGGCCGATTGAGGTCAGGCGGCGAGCGCCTTGGCGCCCATATCTAAAAACTTCTGACGCCTTTGCTTGATCAGCGCTGCCGAATCCTGACCGGAAAGTTCCTTCAGCATTTCGGATATTCCGCTGGCCACGGAGGCTATGGCGCCTGCGGGGTCCCGCTGGGCCCCGCCTTTCGGTTCTGGGATCAGACGGTCAGCGACGCCAAGCGAATGCAGGTCCTCAGCCGTGAGGCGCAGAGCTTCCGCTGCTTCCTGCATCTTCGCGGCATCTTTCCAGAGGATTGATGCACATCCTTCCGGTGAAATTACGGAATAAATGGAATATTCCAGCATTGCCAGCCTGTCAGCGGTGGCAAACGCTACAGCGCCGCCGGATCCGCCTTCTCCGATGATTACGGAAACCAGAGGCACGCCGATGGAGAGGCATTTCTCGGTCGAGCGCGCAATGGCCTCGGCCTGTCCCCGTTCCTCCGCTCCCTTGCCCGGATACGCGCCCGGCGTGTCCACAAGCGTGATGACCGGTAGACCAAAGCGATCAGCCAGATCCATCAGTCGAACGGCCTTGCGGTAACCTTCGGGGCGGGCCATGCCGAAGTTTCGCTCAAGTCGGGTTTTGGTGTCGTGTCCCTTCTCATGCCCAATAATGACCACCGGCTGATCCTCGAAACGGGCCAAACCACCCATAATTGCCTCGTCTTCCGCGAAGTTCCTGTCACCGGCGAGCGGCGTGTATTCGCTGAACAGTGCGTCGATGTAATCCTTGCAGTGTGGACGATCGGGATGACGGGCGATCTGGCATTTCTGCCAGGGCGTCAGATTGGAATAGAGTTCGGTAAGCATCTGAGCGGCCTTGATGTCGAGGGCCTTGGCCTCATCCTCGACATTCGCCTTTTCGTTTTGCCGCCCTATTGCACGAAGCTCTTCGGCCTTGCCTTCGATATCGGCCAAGCCCTTTTCAAATTCGAGGTAGTTCTGCATCCCGGCCCTCATGATTTTGGCTGTATATGGCCGGATGAGGCGGCATTTGCAACGCCAGGGTGCAGATTTGCAGCTGCTTTCAGAGTTTGTCAGAGGCTCAGGCGCCGATAAGTTCCGACTGTTTGACGATGACCTCGGCCTGCCGGATCGAAGCAAGGTCGATCAAGCGGCCCTTGTAGACAGCAGCGCCTTGTCCGGCCTTGTCTGCTTCTGACATCGCAGCAAGAATTTCTCTTGCCTCTGCAACCTGTGCGTCTGACGGCGTAAAAACCTCGTTGGCGAGTGCGATCTGCTTGGGATGAATCGCCCACTTGCCAACCATGCCCAATGTGGCGGAGCGGCGCGCCTGCGCACGAAACCCTTCGTCATCGGAGAAGTCGCCAAACGGGCCGTCAACCGGCAGGATGCCGTGTGTGCGGCAAGCAGCAACGATTGCAGCGGTCACGCCATGCCAGGGATCGCTGTAATGCTGCGAGCCATCAGGCGACAGCATGTAGTAGTTGTCCTGAGTGCCCCCGATGCCGGTGGTCGCCATACCCATGGATGCCGCGAAGTCGGCAGCACCGAGGCTCATGGCCTTGAGCCTTGGAGTGGCGGCGGCGATGACATTCACATTGGCGAAGCCGGCAGCGGATTCTATGATGATCTCGAAGTCCAGTGATTTGCTTCTGCCAATGTGCGTCTCGGCTGCTGTGACGAGTGCATCGACGGCATACAGATCTTCCGGGCACCCCACTTTCGGGATCATGATCTGGTCCAGTCTGTCACCCGCCTGCTCCACGAGTTCGACGACATCCTTGTACCAGTAGGGTGTGTCGAGGCCGTTGATGCGAACCGAAACTGTCTTATTACCCCAGTCGATAGTCTGTATGGCCTGAATGATGTTTGCTCTGGCTGCAGGTTTATCCTTTGGTGCGACGCTGTCCTCTAGGTCCAAGTTGATCACGTCCGCTTTCGAGGCCGCCATCTTCGGGAATATTTCAGGGCGTGAACCGGGACCGAACAACTGGCAGCGGTTGGGGCGCGCCGTAGTCGGTGGCTGCAAGCGGAAGCTCATGCGGGATTCCTGTGAAACGATATTGCGTTTGATGTATGATTTAGATCACAAGATTTCGTGCGGATGTCAAGTTTCGTGTTGCGCTTGCGAAGTGGCATTCGCACTTGCGGCGCGAATGCGGGCCACGTGGATAACGTATACCGAGACCAACATGGACAGGAATGACGAGCCGAGCATCATGAAGAGCAACGGATAGGGCCCTGTGTCCGGCCCAAGCAGGGCACCGGTGATGGCCGAAAGCCCTGCTCCGCCGCCAATCATGACCGCACCGCCGAGCCCGGAGGCTGAGCCTGCCAGATGAGGCCTGACAGATACCATGCCGGCATTGGCTGATGGCAAGGTCAGGCCGTTACCAAGCCCAACGAAAAGCATCGGTCCGAACAATGAAATCGGATGGAAGACACCCGCAAGAAACAGACAAAGGGAGAAGCTCATGCCGGCGACGGCAATGATGGAGCCCGACAACATCATCCGATTGACGCCTACCTTCTCGGAGAACACGCCGGACAGGAAATTGCCGATCATGTACCCGAAGGCAATTATTCCGAAATACAGGCCGAGGCTGGCCGGGGAAATATGGAGCACTTCTGTGGCGACGTACGGGCCGCCGCCGAGAAATGCGAAGAATGCTCCGGAAGCGAAAGTGGCCACCAGCGTATAGCCCCAGAAACGAAGCGAGGTGACGAGGTCGGGATATTGCCGGAACTGCGCGGTGATGCTTGCCGAACGGTTATGGTTGGTCTCGCCCATGTCGAAGTAAACAATCAGACCGACGATTACGCCGAATGCCAGAGTTAGCGCGAAGCTGGCGTGAAAACCGAACATCTCGTCCAGCGCACCACCCAGCACCGGGCCGACCATTGGCACCAGAGACATGCCCATTGTCACCCAGCCAATCATTGATGCGGCCCTGTCGGTACCGACAATGTCCCTAACAACGGCACGGGACAGAACGAGACCGGTGGCGATAGCGGCCTGGACCAGCCGGAAGATCAGGAATGTTGTGATCGTTTGGGCTGCGAGGGTGCCAATGGTGGCCAAGCCAAAAACAATGAGGCTGACGAGCATAACCGGGCGGCGGCCGAACCGGTCCGAAAGTGGGCCGACAAAGAGCTGGAGAACGCCGGTGACGCCGAGATAGGCGGAGATGGACAGTGCCACCAGCGCATAGTCAGCCTCGAAATACACTGCCATGCTGGGCAGCGAAGGCAGGATGATGTTCATGTTGAGAGCGGCAAGTCCGGCAATAAGAACAAGCGTCGTAATGTGTGGCGGCGAAGATCGGTTCATCCAGCGGCCCGAGACGGGCGCTGAAGGACTATCCATAACGGTCATGGTCGTCTCTGGCTGACGCCTGCGAATGCGCGGGCAAGAAAGGTGGGTGTGCCACCTTTCGGTAAACTAGCCAGTTTAGTCGGGAGGTCCAGCCAAATTTCTCTGCATCTATTGGAGATCCCTGAAGGCATCCTGAATTCTGGCAACAGCCTCCTCGACACGGGACCGTTGCGTTGCAAAGTTGAACCGCAAGAAATTCTCGCCACCTTTGCCAAACGTCGGACCATGGTTGCCGACGACGCGTGCCGTTCCTTCGACCCGACGCGTAAACTCCTCCGCTTCCATGCCGGTGCCGGAGAAATCCACCCAAGCGAGATATGTCGAGTCCATTGGAATGGAGCGAACGCCGGGAATGGCGTTGAGGCCCTCATCCATGAGTTGGCGGTTGCCATCGAGGTAGGTTACGAGCGCTTCCAGCCACGCTTCTCCGAATGCATAGGCGGCTGTCGTCATCATCACACCGAACTTGTTCGGGCTTGTGCCGACACTGGCATGCACCTTGGCGAAGCGGGCACGCAGGTCGTCGTCCGGGATTATGGCGTTGCCGGTCATGCCGCCTGCAAGGTTGAAGGACTTCGACGCCGCTGTCAGCATAACGATTCTGTCCAGATGTTTGTGTGCAGCGTTTACCATGGGCGTGTGGCTGGCATGCGGGAACACGAGGTCATGGTGAACTTCGTCGGACACCAGAATGAGATCATGCCGGGCGCAGAAATCGGCAAGTTGCTTCAGTTCTTCCACCGACCAGACGCGACCTGATGGATTATGAGGCGAGCAGAAGATCACCAGCCGTTCGCGGCCTGTCAATTGCCCTTCGAGAGCTTCGAGATCCATGTGGTATCGGCCATCACGGAGTTCGAGCTCCGACTCGACAATTTCGCGATCGTTGGCTGCGACCATTCGAGAGAAGGCATGGTAGACAGGCGTGAACAGGATCACGCTGTCACCCGGCTCCGAATAAGTCTGAATGCAAAGTGCTGTACCGGCCACGAGACCGTGAACCGTCGAAATCCACTTCGGATCAACCCGCCAGTCATGTCGTTTCTCCATCCACGAAATGATTGACTGTTTGTAGGCCCTGTCATCCCCGAAATATCCGTGGACGCCATGCGACACCATTTTTTGCAATGTAGCATTGACAGCAGGCGGCGCCTTGAAGTCCATGTCCGCAACCCACATGGCGATTCCGTCTTTGGGTGATACGCCATAAATCTTGTCGAGCATGTCCCACTTTACGCAGTTGGTGTTGAGCCGGTCTATCGGCTCATCGAAATCGAAATCCATGGAGTCTTTCCCTGACAGTTTGCGCAGACGCTACTGTTTTGTGTTGCGAAGGCCAAGCCTCGGCGTGCGCTTGCAGCACGCCGGGCGTTCGACTATGTGAGCGTTATGGCACTGAGACCGATAATCCTGCACCCTGATGCGCGGCTGAAAAAAGTCTGTCCACCTGTCGAAGTGGTGGACGAAGGCTTGCTTAAACTGGCGGACGATATGTTGGAAACAATGTATGATGCACCCGGCGTCGGGTTGGCCGCTCCGCAGGTCGGTGTGCTGAAGCGGCTCTTTGTCATGGATTGCAACCGCGAAGACGCCGGCAAGGAACCCACGGTCTGCATCAACCCCGAAATCACATGGGCTTCCGAGACACTGGTTACGGGTGAGGAAGGGTGCCTTTCCATTCCCGAATTCTACGAAGATGTCTCGCGGCCGGAGACTATCCGCCTTAGCTATACCAATCGCGATGGCGAGCGGGTTGAACGCGAGTTGGAAGGGTTGTGGGCCACTTGCGCCCAGCACGAACTCGACCATCTGAATGGTAAACTTTTTATCGATTACCTCGGCGCCGTTCGTCGCACGATGATCACGAACAAGATGAAAAAGGTCAAAAGGGAAAAAGGCAGGGTGTGATGCACCGGCCTTTCCTGCAAATGCCTGATCCACGCCTGCGTAGGGTCGCAACACCTGTACCGGAAATTGATGACAGGATTCGTGCCCTCTGGAACGAGATGCTGATGGCCATGTATGCGATGCCCGGCGTCGGACTGGCTGCGCCGCAGTTTGGCGAACCGCTGCGGCTTGCCGTGCTGGATTGTTCGGATGGAAGAAATTCGCCGGTCAGGATGGCAAACCCGGAATTGCTGGACGCCTCCGAAGCCATGCGAGAACACGAAGAAGGTAGTCCGAACATACCTGGTCATTTCGCGAGAATTTCCCGGCCTGCAAAAGTGGATGTTCGCTACGTGGATGAACAGGGGGCGACCGTTGATCGCCGGTTCGAAGGATTGTGGTCTACCAGCGTGCAGCACCAGATTGATCATTTGAACGGCAAGCTGTTCATAGACCATCTGACGCCGATGAAACGCCGCATGATCCTTGCCAAGCACACGAAGGCTGTCGCCCGATCGGCAAAGGGAAAGGACTAGCAATGCGCGTGATTTTCATGGGGACACCTGCCTTCTCGGTGCAGGCCCTTAATGCGCTTGTAGATGCAGGGCACGAGATTGCGGCTGTATATACGCAGCCACCGCGCAGGGCTGACCGGGGGAAAAAAATGCGGCCCTCGCCGGTGCAGGTACGGGCAGAGGAAATGGGACTGCCAGTCCGATACCCCGTCAATTTTCGTGACGAGGAAGATCGAGAGGCGTTTGCGGCGCTAAAGGCAGATATCGCCGTTGTCGTGGCCTATGGCTTGATCTTGCCGCAGGCGATACTGGACGCGCCCCTCCACGGCTGCTTGAACATCCATGCGTCACTATTGCCCCGTTGGCGCGGCGCGGCGCCAATCCATCGGGCCTTGATGGCGGGAGATCAAGAAACCGGAGTTGCGATCATGCAGATGGAAGCGGGACTGGATACCGGACCTGTACTGCTGGAGCGCAGAATCGCCATTCGTTCGGACGACACAACCGGCAGCCTGCACGACAGGTTGGCGCGACTGGGAGGTCAACTTATTTGCGAGGCTTTGAGTGCCTGGCCGCTGGAGGCGTTACCACAGGCCAAAGAAGGCGTGACCTACGCGGAGAAGATTTCCAAGGCCGAAGCCGAAATTGATTGGACACAAAGCGCCTTCGACGTCGATCGGCAGGTCCGCGGACTGTCACCGGCTCCCGGTGCCTGGACGCTGATGGGGGGTGAACGGGTGAAGGTTCTGCTGAGTCGGGTGGCCAATGGCGATGGCGCGCCTGGAATGGTTCTGAAAGGTACTACAATTGCCTGCGGGTCAGGGGCCGTAGAACTCCTTCGACTACAGCGGCCGGGTAAGGGAGCACTCGGAGCAACCGATTTCCTGCGAGGGTTTCCTTTAAGCGAAGGAGTGACTTTGGGCACGAAACAAGATCAGGGCTGATTTTAGGCACGAGATCGGCAATAGTGAACCTGAAGTAAGCTGGCGGTGGGAAATGGGCTTTATAATTCTTCTCGTGGTCGGGTCGGCGGCAGGTTTCGTGGCAACACGCGCCATGGGAATAAGGCTGCCTCTGCCTCAGACAGTTGCGCTGGGCGTGATCGGTGCCATCCTCGGCATCTGGGTGATCCGCTTGGCACTGGGGTTTCTTGGATTGTTCGCGTGGTTCGCCAGCGCGTTTCTCGGCGTTGTGCTGTTGCTCTGGGGCTACAAGACCTTCATCGAGAAACGCTAGGATTTGAACGGCGCCATCCCGGCCCTTGCTAGCTCGTCTGCGCGTTCATTCTCCGGATGGCCTGCGTGACCCTTGACCCACTCCCATGTCACCTGATGCCGTGACTGAGCGTTATCCAGTTGCTTCCAAAGATCTTCATTCTTGACCGGCTTTTTTGCGGATGTTTTCCAACCATTGCGTTTCCAGCCATGCATCCACTTGGTGACGCCGTCGCGGACGTATACGCTGTCCGTCACCACTCGCAGCGTCGACGGTCTGGAAAGTGCCTCCAACGCGGCGATTGCGGCCTGCAGTTCCATGCGATTGTTGGTCGTGTCCGGCTCGCCACCGTTCAGTTCAAGCTCCTTTACGATGGTTGCGCCATTCATCGCTCTCAAGACCACGCCCCATCCGCCGGGTCCTGGATTGCCTGAGCATGCACCATCCGTGTAGGCGATGAGGTCAGTCATGTGCGGATAGCTGTCACATAGATATTGAGAACAGATGTGCCGTCATAGTTCTTGCCGGTGCCGGTATCGAACTCGACATCTTCGAAACCGTTCAGCAGCGCCTCCAATTCATCCTTCATGAAGGGAACGTATAGGCGACCATGATCGTCGCGCCAATCCATCGGCCCCTTCTGGACACCGATATACAAATGGCCGCCGGGCCTAAGTGCGGTGTGCATCCGTTCGAAAATCTGCGGTCTATCCTCTCGCGGCGCATGCTGAAGTGCAAAGGAGCACCAGATGCCGTCATAGCGCTGCCGGGCGGAAAGGGTGCGAAAGTCTGCGACACGGACAGCAAGGCCATACCGATGTCGCGCTTCGTCAGCGAGGGCAGGGCTTGCGTCGATGCCATCTGCGTTGATGCCTTGGGAAAGCATCTGGCCGCCGGCCCAGCCGGAACCGCAGCCGAAATCGAGAACACGGGCGCCTTCAGGCAGCCGCCGCATGAAGGCCGTGAGGCGGGGATGTTCCTCGGCAGGTTCAGCGAAATCGGCGTAGGCGGCGGCGTTTGCCTCGTAGAAAGCGCGGGTGTCAACGTCGATGCTCACAGCAGGACCCCGGCAGTGAGACTGACGAGGACGCCAATTGTCAGCGGCAGACGAAGTGTAATCCACCAGTCAGGGCAGAGGTGCCATCGGTGAAACAGTAGGTCGATAATGAACAGGGCCACGAAACCAAGCATCAGCGTAACAAGTGCGGACGGCAAGAAAGTGGCCGAAGTGGCCCAGAGGGCGGGAATTACACTGAACCCCATTTCCCGCCAACTTGTGCGACCGGCGCGTGCAGCAAAACCCCAAAGACAACCGCCCATGAAGGCAAGAATGGCCGCGCCGTAGCTTTGCAGGATCAGTACGCCGGTGAAAGGGCTGGAGACGCCGGGCAGCATGCCGTGCACGGCAAGTGCCCCTGCGAAAAACGGCAGCAGGCCAGCAGCGCCAAGAATGATTGCGGGAAGAGGCGGACGAGCCACGCTGTCAGCCCGCCATGGCTTCGCGCAAGACGCGCGGTACTTTGAACTCTACCCGTTCCTCGGCAGTGACGACCGTTTCCAGCGTCACGTCGAACCTATCGGAAAACGCTGCGATGACTTCCTCGGTCAGCACTTCCGGCGCCGATGCTCCGGCTGTGATACCAATCGCCTTGGCGCCTTGCAGCGCCCGCCAGTCGATGTCCCCCGCCCGCTGTATGAGTTGGGCGTACCGACAGCCTGACTTGGAACCCACCTCGACCAGCCTTCGTGAATTGGAAGAGTTCGGCGCTCCTATGACCAGCAGCGCATCAATTTTGGATGCCATCGCCTTGACTGCTTCCTGCCGGTTGGTTGTGGCGTAGCAAATGTCTTCCTTGTGCGGCCCGACAATGTTCGGGAAGCGTTTACGCAGCGCGGCAACTATTTCGGTGGTGTCATCGACACTGAGCGTCGTCTGGGTGATGAATGCGAGCTTTCCGGGATCACGCGGAGAAATTCTGGCGACGTCTTCGGGTGTTTCCACCAACAGCACCTCTCCCGGAGGCAGTTGTCCCATTGTTCCCACAGTCTCCGGATGGCCAGCATGGCCGATCATCACCATTTGCAGTCCGTCATGATGATGACGTTCCGCTTCAATATGAACCTTGGAAACCAGAGGGCAGGTGGCGTCAATATAAACCATCTGTCGCTTGGAGGCTGCTGCCGGCACAGATTTCGGAACGCCATGTGCAGAGAAGATCACCGGCCGGTCATCTGGACACTCATCCAATTCCTCGACAAACACAGCACCCTTGGCCCGCAGACCGTCGACAACAAACTTGTTGTGGACGATCTCATGCCGCACATAGATCGGCGCACCCCATTTCTCTAAGGCCATCTCAACGATTTTGATCGCACGGTCCACGCCTGCACAAAAGCCGCGCGGTGCCGCCAGATAAAGTGTAAGAGCGTCGGGCATCGGGTCTCCACTATCGTTCTGCCGATACATAACCCGCACAGTGGCCGGCTTCCAGCCCGCAAGCGGTGGGAGAGTTCAATTCAGGTAGGCCCGAACGTCCCTGAAAACCGCCTCGAACATCTCCGTCGTCAGTCGACCGGTGTTCGTGTTGTAGCGTGAACAGTGATAGCTGTCGAAGATGGCCAGTTCGCCGATCTGGTGCCGGGCCTGATGCGCGAATTGGTAAAGGGCCAGTCGCTCTCCCAAACCGCGGATCAGAGTGTCGTGGGCAATGCGGCCGAGGCAAACGATGGCCCGAAGGTCTGGAAGGGTCTTGAGTCGGGAAAGCATGAAGGGGCGGCAGTTGTTGATTTCCGCACCTATTGGCTTGTTCTGGGGCGGAACGCAGCGGACGGCATTGGTGACCATAGCTTTGTGAAGTTCGAGGCCGTCCGCCGGGTCGGCGGCGAATTTTCCGTTTGCGAAACCGAACTTTGTCAGCGTGGCATAGAGAAGGTCGCCGGCGTAGTCCCCGGTAAATGGCCTGCCCGTGCGATGTGCTCCTGTGACGCCGGGGGCCAGACCAAGAATCAAGAGCTCAGCGGCCGGATCGCCGAATGACGGCACCGCGCCGTTATACCAGCCTGGCTCCCGCGCCCGTACATCCTCCCGGTAGGTCACGAGGCGGGGGCAGAGCTGGCAGTCCTTCGGTGGTTCCGGCTGCTGAATCAAGAGGTCGGCGCATCGTCGCGCGGCGGGCGACCAATGACATCACGGAGTTCTTCCAGTTCAATGAAATTGTCGCACTGGCGACGCAGCTCATCGGCAATCATCGGTGGCTGGGAACGGATTGTGGACACCACTGACACACGGACACCCTGGCGTTGCAGGCTCTCGATGAGAGGGCGGAAATCGCCGTCACCGGAAAACAGGACGATGTGATCGACATGGGGCGCAAGCTCCATGGCATCTACCGCCAGTTCGATATCCATGTTACCCTTTACCTTTCGGCGGCCAGTGGAATCCGTGAATTCCTTCGCTGCCTTGGTAACCATCGTGAAGCCGTTGTAATTCAGCCAGTCCACGAGTGGACGGATTGGAGAATATTCCTCGTTTTCGAGAAGTGCAGTGTAGTAGAAAGCCCGGAGAAGCTTGCCGCGGCGCATGAACTCTGCCCGGAGCAATTTGTAATCAATATCAAATCCGAGGGCTTTGGCAGCGGCATAGAGGTTTGACCCGTCGATAAACAGGGCGAGACGTTCGTCTCTGTAGAACATTGGTGTCTCCCAAAATGCAAATGCCTTTTGCAGATACTCGCAAAAGGGCTTGAACTATATGACAACCCACGCAGGGTAGTGGGGTTCGAAGGAAGATAAAAGTCCAAATCGCGGAGCCTGCTTGACCTGCATCGTTGCCATGGGTTCAAATCTCAGTACGCAGAAAATGGTTCCACGCGAATTGCTGGAACATGCGCTGGAGTTGTTTGCGGATGAGGGTTTGACCATCCGCGCACGCAGCAGCTTCTTTGCAAATCCGGCTTTCCCAGCCGGCAGCGGGCCGGACTTTCTCAACGGCATCGTGATCGTCGAAAGCGAACTGACGCCGGAGCAAATTCTGGAAGCACTGCATCGTATCGAGGCTATGCTCGGGCGGATGCGCACGCAGCGATGGGGGCCGAGGGCGATAGATCTGGACCTGATTGCTTGCGGAAACCTTGTGCTGCCGGATGTTGAGACGGTGACGCAGTGGATGACACTGCGGCCGGAAGAACAATTACAGAGAACGCCTCAGTCGCTTCTCTTGCCGCACCCGCGGATGCAGGACCGGGCCTTTGTTCTCGTACCAATGGCGGAAATCGTTCCGGAATGGGCGCATCCGGTGACCGGTCTGACTGTTCACGAGATGCTTGCAGCCCTGCCGAGTGAGCAGGTATCTGACGTTTTGGTGATAGGACGATGAACCAACCGGCAAAGAGAATTCGCCCTTGTCAAACCTTTTTTTATTGCCTATTTGTACGACTTTCCTGACGCCGCTGACCGGAGGGCCATTCATGGCACGCGTGACCGTTGAAGATTGTGTAGACAAGGTTCCGAACCGTTTTGAGCTTGTAATGCTCGCCGCCCATCGGGCGCGGGAGCTCTCATCCGGCGGTGAGTTGACGATCGACCGCGACAACGACAAGAATCCGGTTGTTGCCCTGCGCGAGATAGCGGAAGAGACTCTGACGGCGGAAACGTTGCGTGAGCGCTCGATCGAATCTCATCAGCGGCAGATTGAAGTGGATGAACCGGAAGAGGACAGCATGTCTTTGCTGATGGGCTACGATGCGCCTGCGCCGGTAGAGGACGACATGTCTGAAGAGAAACTTCTGCGTGCGCTGATGGAGGCGCAGGGCGAAGGCTGAGGCTGCTTCCGGGAAGTGCAGAAATGATCTCTGACGATCAACTTGTCGATCTGATCAAAGCCTACAATCCCCGGACTGATGAAGCATTGATACGCAGCGCCTATGCCTATGGGAAGCAGGCGCATGAGGGTCAGGTACGCGTTTCGGGCGAGCCCTATTTTTCCCATCCGCTGGAAGTCGCGGCGCTGATGACAGAGCAGCGCCTCGACGATACTTCGATCATCACGGCAATGCTGCATGATACGATCGAGGATACCGGCTCCACCTACAGCGCCATCTCCGATTTGTTTGGAGAGGAAATCGCGCGGCAGGTGGACGGTGTCACCAAACTCACGAACCTCGAACTTTCGTCCGTAGAGACCAAGCAGGCGGAAAATTTTCGCAAACTGCTTATGGCGATGTCTCGCGATCCACGGGTGCTGCTGGTCAAATTGGCGGACCGGTTGCACAATATGCGCACCATTCGTTTCCTCCCGCACGAGAAACAGATACGAAAATCGCGGGAAACAATGGACATCTATGCGCCTTTGGCGGGTCGCATGGGGATGCAATCCATCCGCGAGGAACTGGAAGATATTTCCTTCCGAATCCTCAACCCGGAGGCCCGATCGTCCATCCTGCGTCGGTTTGTTTCTCTCCGCCGAGAAACAGGCGATCTGATTCCACAGATTACCGAAGATATCCGCAAGGTGCTCGATCAGGCCGGGGTGGAAGCGGAAGTATTCGGAAGACAGAAAAAGCCGTACTCCGTTTGGCGCAAGATGCAGGAAAAGGGAGAGGCGTTCGGGCGGCTTTCCGACATTTACGGCTTTCGGATAATCACTGACAGCGTCGATGAATGCTACACCGTTCTCGGTGCGATACATCAACGCTGGAACGCCGTTCCGGGCAGGTTCAAGGATTATATCAGCCAGCCGAAATCCAACGGTTATCGCTCCATACATACGACAGTTTCCGGCCGAAGTGCCAAACGGGTGGAAGTGCAGATCCGGACGCGAACCATGCATGAAGTCGCAGAGACCGGCATCGCGGCGCATTGGTCCTATCGTGAGGGCGAACGCTTCCAGAATCCTTTCGTGGTCGATCCTGTACGCTGGCTGGAACGGTTGACGGAGCGTTTCGAAGCCGCGGACAACCCCAACGATTTTCTTGAGCACGTGAAGCTCGAGATGTTCACCGACCAAGTCTTCTGCTTCACGCCCAAAGGTGAGGTGATCAAATTGCCTCGTGGGGCGACGCCGATCGACTTTGCCTACGCAATTCATACCCGAATCGGCGACAGCTGCGTTGGGGCTAAAGTGGACAACCAGCGCGTGCCTCTTTGGACCAGGCTTCGCAATGGCCAGTCTGTCACCATCATTCGCGCAGAAGGTCAGCGGCCACAGGCAAGTTGGGAAGAAATGGTTGTCACAGGCAGGGCCAAATCTGCAATTCGCCGCAGCCTGCGTGAGGAGAGCCGGTCCGCCCATATCCGACTTGGACGCGAGATTGCGCGCGTGGCACTGGAGCGGGTCGGAAAGACTGCTTCGGACAAGGCGCTTGATACAGCAGCCGACAGGTTCGGCCTTACGGACTCGCAAGACCTGCTTGAAAGGATTGGTGGCGCGCTCATTACTGGCCAAGATCTCGTGGGAATGCTTTATCCGGAGTTGCACAACACGGAAGGCGTCACATACGAGGTCAGCCCGAATTCCGGCATCGTCGGTCTCGATTCGAACCAGGTTGCTCAGCCTGCACCCTGCTGCCAGCCCATTCCCGGTGAGAGAATTGTAGGCATAGCGATCCGTGGTCATGGCGTCGAAGTGCACGCCATCGATTGTCGCTCACTTGCAGAGCTGGAAGAGAAGGCTGATGAGTGGCTGGATCTCGCCTGGACTGAAGAAGCCTCACGGATGCCGCATTTGGCATGCATAGAAGTCACATTGTCGAACGATGCTGGAAGCCTCGGCAAGGTCTGCACATTGATTGGCGAACAGCATGCGAATATCAGCGATATCGTTTTCACCGACAGAAAACCTGATTTTTACAAAATGGTGCTAGATCTAGAGGTACGGGATCTGGCCCACCTGCATAACGTCCAGACAGCCTTGGCGGCAGATTCGGCTGTGACACAGGTTATGCGGTTTCGGGGTGTTGTTCATGAACAAGGCATGAGCGTAACCTGAAGAGAATCGAGCAAGGTGCGGTGAGGGCCGCAGACTGACAGTTCCGCCGCAATGCGGAAGTAAAGGGGTAGGAGAGAATGGTTTTCAAGCGCCGCGAACGGCAAAGCTGGCTTCAGCGCGCGCGTGACATTCTGTATCCGAGAGCTGGCTGGCGGCGTACAATTGAATACCTTGGCCACCGGGTCAAACGTTTGCCAGATACGCCGCACAAGATCGCTCTGGGTTTTGCCTGCGGCGTATTCGTGTCCTTTTCTCCGTTGTTTGGATTTCACTTCGTTTTTGCAGGCCTCTGCGCGATGCTTGTTCGCGGCAACGTGCTGGCTAGTTTTCTCGGCACGCTCGTGGGTAATCCGCTGACGTTTCCGTTCATAGCCACTACTTCATTGTCACTTGGGCGTCGTTTCATGGGCATCTCATCCGGTGAGATGGGGTTCGGCAGCGTCAAGACTGCGTTTGTCGAAGCCTTTGCCGGCCTGTGGCAGAGCTTGAAGGCAGCGTTTGGCATGGCAGAGCCTGCTCTGGGCAGGCTGGAGCCTTTCTGGACAGACATTTTCCTTCCATACAGTGTTGGCGGTATCATTCCCGGGTTGATTACTGCTGCAGGATTCTACTTTCTTACCAGACCGCTGATCGCCGCCTATCAGGTGCGCCGTCGTTCCCGTTTGCTGGAGCGTGCGAAAGAGAAGCTGGTGCGCAAGAAGGGAAGCAAGATGGTCGGGGAGCACTCCTGACGGGGCTTCCAGAAAGTGGGGAGACCATGACGGATCGCAAACCTTTGGGCCGCCTGCGCCTTGGCGTCAATATCGACCATGTAGCGACCGTGCGGAATGCACGCGGCGGCGATACGCCAGATCCGATTCGCGCGGCGAAATTGGCGGAAGCGGCGGGGGCTGACGGAGTGACGGCGCATCTGCGTGAGGATAGGCGCCACATAACGGACAAAGACATCGACGGTTTGGTGCAGACTTTGTCCGTCCCGCTGAATTTCGAAATGGCGGCCACCGATGAAATGCAGGCGATCGCACTGCGCCATCGCCCGCATGCCGTTTGCATCGTTCCTGAAAAACGTCAGGAACGAACGACGGAGGGCGGTCTTGAGGTTGCACGGGAGGAAAACCGGCTTGCGCATTTCATCGCACCCTTGGCCGATGCCGGTTGCAGGGTGTCGATCTTCATTGCCGCTGATCAGCGGCAGATTGAAGCTGCGGCTCGTATTGGTGCGCCAGTAATAGAACTGCATACAGGTGCTTATTGCGATGCGCACGCCGAAGGGCGGGTGGCGGAGCGTGATGCAGAACTCGCGCGACTGAATGATATGGCTTCATTCGCCGCCGGTCTCGGCCTCGAAGTTCATGCTGGCCATGGTCTGACTTACGAAACGGTCAAACCAATTGCAGCTATCCCCGAGGTGATGGAACTGAACATTGGCCACTTCATAATCGGTGAAGCGATTTTCAGTGGTCTTGACAGCGCCATTCGCCGGATGCGCGCAATGATGGATGATGCGAGACACGACGCGTTCGGTACCGGGGTTGCCTGAGACACGCGGCGGGGTCCGGAATGCCTTGGCATGATCTTTTGTCAGTCTTTGGGCTGTACGCGCTGACACTTTTCTCGCCGGGCCCTGCGAAGTTGGCGGTAATCGGCGTGGCGCTGTCATCCGGGCGATACCTCGGCTTGGCAACTTCGCTGGGCGTAACGATGGCGTCGGTGGCATGGAGCACCGGCGCGGCGATTGGTGCCACTACGTTGGTGAGGACTTGGCCGGAAAGTGTGGTTTTGCTACGCCTTCTAGGCTCAGGTTACCTCCTTTGGCTGGCGTTCGTCTTTGGTCGGGCCGGATGGCGTGGTGGTTCCGACCGTAAGATACTACCGACGCTCGCCCCGGAGTCGTGGCCACACGCCTTTCTCATCGGATTCTCGATCCATCTGGCCAATCCCAATGCCGCGTTGTTCTGGATCGGGCTCTTCGCCCTAGTTGTGACGCCTGGCGTCGGTGCGTTTACGCTTGGCGTGGTTGTCGCAGGGTGCGGTATGATGGCCCTAGCTGGATTCGGTACATATGCATTGGTCTTTTCTGGCCAAAAGGTACGCGGCGCAGTTGGCGGCCGAAGCCGGGCTATTGCAATCGGTGCATCGTGTATCCTGGCAATGGTGGCACTCCGCATTGCTTTCCTGTCGCTGGCATAGACCGGTTGGAGGGGATAAGGTTTGCCGGATTTTAAGCGGGCGGAGCAGATGATCCTGGGGATAGGTACCGACCTTTGTAACATTGATCGGATTTCAGGCACCCTGGAACGCTTCGGCGACCGGTTCCGAAATCGTGTGTTCACTGAAATAGAGCAACGCAAGGCGGAGAGGCGGGCCGATACCGCAGGAACCTATGCCAAGCGGTGGGCCGCGAAAGAGGCTTGTTCCAAGGCACTGGGCACAGGATTACGGATGGGAATCAGTTGGAAGGATATGCGTGTCTCTAACATCTCCACCGGACAACCGCGGATGGAGGTGACGGGGTGGGCGGCGGAGCGACTGGCGGAGATGACGCCGCCCGGCTACGAGGCGCATATTCATGTCACCCTGACCGACGATCATCCGTGGGCTCAGGCGTTCGTGATCATAGAGGCACTGCCGGTCGGAGTGTCACCCACCGCATCCGCTTGACACTGCAGGGCCGCCGCGCGACAACCCGCCGGTAAATCAAAAACGACGGAAGCGGGCAGGCCTATGGCATCCAAGACCAAATCGAGCGGCGGTGGCTTGGGCGAGCTTATCAAGACGATTGTCTATGCGCTGCTGCTCGCCGGGCTAATCCGGACGATCATCTTCCAACCGTTCTGGATTCCGACCGGCTCCATGAAGCCCACCCTGCTGATCGGTGATTTCTTGTTTGTGAACAAGTTCGCCTATGGCTATTCAGCGTACTCCTGTCCGGGATATCGTGATTTCAATCTTTGCGCGTTCGCCGAAGGGTCGGACAAACGTCTGCTCGAATCCATGCCGGAGCGTGGTGATGTCGTTGTCTTCCGGCACCCCGTCAGTGGGCAAGACTACATTAAGCGGCTGATCGGCCTGCCTGGCGATACAATCGAAGTGCGAAATGGCCAGGTAATCCTCAATGGGGAGACAGTGTCGCAAGAGCTTGCCGCGCCCTTCGTGGAAATCAAGGAGCTGCAAGGGCCAGCGCGTTCGTTGCCGCAATGTACGGAAAATGTGGGGCTCGGCGGACGTTGCGAGAAGGAACAGTTTGTTGAAACGCTGCCCAATGGCGTTGCGCATGCCACGTTGAGCTTCGGCACCACTACCGGCGACAATTCCGGCCCGTTTACTGTACCCGACCGCCAGTTCTTCTTCATGGGTGACAACCGTGACAACTCCCTCGACAGTCGGTTCGCACGTCCGCGCGGCGTAGGCTTCGTGCCGATGGAAAACCTGATCGGCCGTGCAGACAGGGTGATTTTCTCGTCCGCCGGGAAGTCCATTCTGTTCTTCTGGACATGGCGGAGTGACCGTTTTTTCAAGGCAATTGAATAGCGCCGCCAACGCTGGCACGCTGTAGCATCAGTAGATTGAAGGGCCGATGCATGAAGCTGAACCCTGCGCAAGAGCGTTTTTCCAAGAACATCGGGCTGACTTTCCGCAACCCTGACCTACTGCTTGAGGCACTGACACATGCCTCCCTTTCTGGTGCGCCGCAGCGTGACAATCAACGGTTGGAATTCCTGGGCGATAGGGTTCTAGGATTGGTGATCGCCGAAGTTCTGCTTCAACAGGCACCTGAAGCTAACGAAGGAGAATTGGCGCCTCGTTTCAATGCACTCGTACGCAAGGAGACCTGCGCCGATGTCGCTGTCCAGATTGATCTCGGAAGTGCACTTATGATGGGGCGGTCCGAACAGGCATCCGGCGGTCGCCGCAAGACAGCGCTCTTGGGGGACGCAATGGAAGCCTTGATTGCGGCAGTCTATGAGGACAAGGGATTCGAGGCGGCACGTGCCTTCGTGCTTGATCTTTGGGGAGACCGCGTCGCTGCGGTGGACGAAAACTCACAGGATGCCAAGACAGCGCTGCAGGAATGGGCACAGGCACGCGGCATGACACCACCCGCATACATCGAGATGTCGCGCGAAGGGCCAGACCATGCCCCTGTCTTCGAAATTTCGGTAGAACTCGAAAACGGAGCCAACGCCATCGGTCGTGCCGGTTCCAAGAGAGCTGCGCAGCAGTCGGCCGCGGCGGCCTTGCTGACTGCCCTTACAGGAGAATAATCTGATGACCACACGTGCCGGCTTCATTGCCCTGATCGGAGAACCGAATGCCGGCAAGTCGACCCTGCTGAACCGCATGGTGGGCGCAAAAATCTCGATTGTTACGCATAAGGTTCAGACGACCCGGGCCCGAATTCGTGGCGTGGCGCTGGAGGGCGATAGCCAACTGGTCTTCGTAGATACGCCAGGTCTCTTCAAGCCGCGCCGCAGGCTTGACCGGGCCATGGTCAGCGCGGCATGGGCCGGTGCGGGAGATGCCGATATCGTGGTCCTGATGGTGGAGGCTCACCGAGGCATCACCGAGGGAGTGGAAAACATACTTTCGGCTTTGGCTGAGCGCGGCGGGGAAAGGCCGGTGGTTCTCGCCATCAACAAGATCGACCGTGTACAGCGTGACAAGCTTCTGTCCCTTACGCAGGATCTCAACGAGCGGTTCAAGTTTGAGGCAACATTCATGATCTCAGCCGAGAAAGGCTACGGTGTCGACGACCTTCGCCGCTGGATTGCTGATCGTCTGCCGGAAAGCCCTTGGCTTTATCCTGAAGATCAGATTGCCGATATTCCTATGCGGATGATCGCAGCGGAGATGACGCGGGAAAAACTGACGCTGCGACTGCATCAGGAGTTGCCGTACCAGTTGACGGTTGAGACCGAGAATTGGGAAGAACGCAAGGACGGATCGGTTCGAATTGATCAGGTCATCTATGTCGCACGCTCTGGCCACAAGGGTATCGCGCTTGGTCCGAAGGGGGAAACAATCAAAGCCGTTTCGATTGCTGCGCGCGAGGAGATCTCGGAATTTCTGGGTCGAGCCGTACACCTTTTCCTTCAGGTCCGGGTACGTGAGGGCTGGCAGGAAGAGGCGGAGCGCTATTCGGAGATCGGTCTCGATTTTTCCGACGGGCAGGAGTAACAGAGTTGCGATTGACGGCCGACTTTTGGGTGCATGCATATGTCGCGCGTCTCGCACAGGCTGGCATCCCAGCGTTCATCACCGCGCATGGTGACGACACTGCCGGTGCCGTCATCGTCAAATCCAACACACTGGACGGCAAGGCGCAGGCCTACGTGCGCAGCTTCGATTTCGATGGTAATCGCAGTTGGGTGATGTTGGAAGAGGGAGCGGAGCCGGATGTCGATGCGGCCCTCGCGCGGCAGCGGCGATATGATAGCGATCTCTGGATCGTGGAGGTAGAAGATCGACAGGGCCGGACGCTTCTGGATGCTGAAGGTCTCGCCGATTAGATTCCAGAGCGGCTTGAACATCGAAGGCAACAAGGCTCCACTGCATCGGCAGAATGCAAAGGACGCGGTGAAGGATGGAGTGGCAGGACAGCGGGATATTGCTTGCTACACGCCCGCATGGCGAAACATCGGCTATCGTAGAGATATTGACCGTGGATCATGGGCGCCACGCAGGAATCGTGCGCGGTGGCGTCTCCCGAAGGTTGCGTCCGGTCCTGCAACCCGGCAGCGGTGTCCATGTGACTTGGCGGGCCCGGCTGGAGGCGCACCTCGGGACGTTCACGGTGGAACCGGAAAAATCGCGAGCCCATCTTCTGTCCAGCCGAACTGGGCTGGCCGGTTTGAACGCCATCACGGCCATGGCACGTGCCCTTCTGCCTGAACGGGAACCCTTTCGGGACCAGTACCAAGCAACGAAGGCTTTGCTGGATCGAATGGACACGCCCGACTGGCCTGCCCATTACATCCTCTGGGAAATCCGCTTGCTGGAAGGACTTGGTTATCGCCTGACCCTACAAAATTGTGCGGTTACGGGTATTTCCACGGGGCTCGCCTACGTGTCTCCGAAGTCCGGTCATGCAGTCACGGCGGAAGCAGGGGCGGAATACGCGGATCGGTTATTGCCGTTGCCGCCGTTTCTCCGCCCCGAGGCTAGCGACATCCCGATTTCCAGGGAGCATTTGCAACAGGGTATGGCCCTCACCGGTCATTTCCTGCGCAACTGGGTGTGTCATGCCACGGGAGTGGAGCACTTGCCGCCGGCGCGGGAAAGACTGGAAGCAGTCCTGACACGTTGAAATCAGCCATTCCCGCGGCGTACAAAATACAGGCTGTTCTCGTCCACATCACTAAGGAGCAGGCTGTCGCCAGCAACCTCGGCATAATCGGAACTTTTAAGGATGGCGAGGTAGCTCTGTTCGTCCGGCAGCGCAGGACAACTCCGCAGGGTTACGGCCAGTTTCTCGATCTCGAACCACGGCAATGGCGCGGATTGCTCGCCCGTGTAACTGTTGCAGGGCAACAGGCCTTGGAGTTTGCCGTTGGCCAGGAAAGTCAGCGTCATCCGGCTCGCCGCTGGCAGACCGTTCACGGTCTCAAGTTCCCACACCGTACCGAGCGGCGCGGCAGCGCCCACCGTTTCCGAATATGGTGTGCAGGCAGCTGTCAACGCTGAAGCAGCAAAGACTATTGAGGTTGCTCGTTTCATCTACACTAACCAATCAGTTTCAGCCCCACTCAGCGTGACAAATGTGCAGGCGCAAATGCAAGTGATACCGTTCGCCTATTTCATTTGACAGAAAGCAGTACGCGTATCCATTATCTTCGGACACTTGCACTGCTGCTGAAGGACCCATCTTGGAGTACTTCGTCCCTGAAAATCTTGGCGAAGCGCTCAATGCGCTTTCTGCCGGGCCGATGGATATTCTCGCCGGGGGTACGGATTATTACCCTGGTCTCGCCGGGCAACCGGCAGGGCGTTCGATCCTCGACATTTCGAGATTGCCGGAACTGAACGGCGTCCGTCGTACCGCTGAGCATGGATGGCGGATTGGTGCCTGCACGCGCTGGCGCGATATAGCGCGAGCCGGGCTGCCACCTGCTTTCGACGGGCTTGCTGAGGCGGCATTGACAGTCGGTTCGGTCCAAATTCAGAATACGGGAACAATTGCAGGCAACGTATGTAATGCCTCACCGGCAGCAGACGGCGTGCCACCACTTTTGACGCTGGACGCGGAAGTGGAAATCCGGTCCGCTGGTTCGGAAAGGGTGCTGCCGTTGAGCGAATTCATAACCGGCCCGCGCGAGGTGGCGCTTGCGGAAGGCGAAATGGTGACGGCATTGATCGTGCCTTCGCAGGCAAATTCTCTCAAGTCGGCATTCGAGAAACTCGGTGCGCGCCGGTACCTCGTGATCTCCATTGCGATGGTAGCCGTTGCGGCGAGAGTGGAAGACGGACGCCTGCGGGACTTGCGCATTGCCGTCGGTGCCTGTTCGCCGGTTGCTCGACGCCTGACCGGCTTGGAACGCGCACTGGCTGGAACCGCTGTCGCTGACCTCTCGGGTCTGGAAGTGGTTACAGGCCGACATCTGGATGCCCTGACACCGTTGGACGATATTCGTGGAACCGGAAAATACCGGCTCTCAGCTGTCCCGGAGCTGGTGACGCGTAGCGTTAAGCGCCTGATCGAAGAGCCGGTGGTGTTGGCCGATGGATAAGGCCAGCACCACTGACTATCTGAGGTTTACACTTAACGGGCGACGGACCTGCATTGAGTGTCGACCGGCAGAGCGACTATCGACTGTGTTGCGGCAACGCCTAAACGCACGCGAGGTCAAGGTCGGATGCGGTGCCGGAGACTGCGGCTCGTGCACTGTATTGCTGGATGGCGAAGCGGTCTGCGCCTGTCTCATGTCCGCGCGTCAGGCCAGTGGTCGGCAAGTCGAGACTGTAGGCTCTCTTGTTGTAAACACTGATGAGGGACGCAGGCTAGCCGCGGCCTTTCACCGCGAAGGTGCTGCGCAATGTGGCATCTGCACGCCCGGCATGATTGTCGCTGCGACAGCGCTGCTGAAAACAACTCGGGCGCCAACAGAAGAGGCGGTGAAGGACGCATTGGGTGGCGTTCTTTGCCGTTGCACGGGCTATCGCAAGATCATCCGTGCCGTTCGGACTGCATTCGACGACCTTGCGGAGGAAACGGATGGCGGGGTGGGTTCACGGCTCCTGCGGCTGGACGGTTGGCCGAAGGTCGATGGTAGTGAACGTTTCGGAGACGATGTCGCGCCAGCATCTGCCCTCTGCCTGAAAATCATCCGGTCCCCGTTTGCCCGTGCCGGCTTTTCCTTTGGCGATCTCGAAACTCACCGCAGGAACGAGGGGCTGACGGCTATCCTGACGGCTAGCGACATTCCGGGCCGAAATGCGTTCGGGGTCATCCCCGGTTTCGCAGATCAGCCGGTATTGGCCGAAGGCGAGGCACGTTTTCGGGGTGAGGCTGTTGCCGCGATTGTTGGCGCTCCTGAAACACTGGCAAGTTACCAAGTTCAAAATTTTCCGGTCGAGTGGAAGGAATTGGTAGCCGATCTGCATCCTTCCGACGCCTTGGTTTCCTCGAACCTGCTTCATGCCGACCGGTCCGAAAACATATTGTGTCGTGGGGTGGTTCGACGTGGTGATCCGGCGAAGGCACTGGCCGACGCTGCCGAGATAGTCGAGGGCTCATTCGCAACCAGCTTCGTCGAACACGCCTACATCGAGCCGGAAGCCGGTTATGCGGAGATGAAAGATCGGCGGATCATTGTCCATGCCTGCACGCAGGCACCGGTGATGGATCAGGAAGCCGTTGCCGAGATCATGGGCTTGCCGATGTCCGATATCCGCATCGTACCCACAGCTGTCGGCGGTGGTTTCGGTTCCAAACTAGACATATCCGTGCAACCACTGCTGGCTCTCGCCGCTTGGAAAACCGGTCGAACAGTGCGGTTGACCTATTCCCGGCAGGAATCGATGCAATCGACGACGAAACGGCATCCGGCGGAGATGCGGATGAAGATTGGGGTCGATGGGTCCGGTCGCATCACGGCCATGGAGTTTGAGGGAACCTTCAACACCGGCGCCTATGCTTCATGGGGGCCAACTGTGGCCAATCGCGTTCCGGTGCATGCATCCGGTCCCTATAGGGTACCAAATTACAGTGCGCGCTCGCTGGCGGTATACACCAATAACCCGCCTGCAGGTGCTTTCCGCGGTTTCGGAGTGCCACAGGCCGCGTTGATGCAGGAGACGTTGTTCGACGATCTGGCGCAAAAACTTGGCCTGGACCCGCTGGAGTTTAGAATAAACAACGCATTGGAAAACGGTGCAGAAACCGTGTGCGGCCAGGTGTTTAAACAGGGCGTCGGTATTGGCGCTTGTCTCAAGGCGTTGCGAGAGCAGTCGCGCGAGGCTCGCTCCGAAGTGGCAGAGTGGAACCGTCAGGCGAAGAGCAGGGGTGAAAAGGTGCGCCGTGGCGTCGGCGTGGCTGCGGGCTGGTACGGTTGCGGCAATACTTCGCTGCCAAATCCGTCCACTATCCGTGCCGGTCTGCGCGCGGACGGCAAGTTGGTTCTGCATCAGGGTGCCATGGACATCGGACAAGGCTCCAACACGGTGATCCCGCAGATATTTGCGCAAGCTCTGGGTGTCACGGCGACATGTCTCGAAATGGTCGGCGCGGACACGGACCTGACCCCGGATGCCGGCAAGACCTCAGCCTCCCGGCAAACATTCGTTTCCGGCGCTGCGGCATTGCGTGCGGGTGAGGCGATGCGGGCGAGGATACTGGAACGATGTAACGCCGGGCCGGAAGCGGTCATATCCTGCGAAGGCGGCACCGTGCTGGTTACGGACGGCGAAAATGTGCACTCTCTCGATTTGTCGTTGTTACCGGTGAACCATGATGGCTATGTCTTCGAAGTCGCAGAAACCTACGACCCGCCAACCTCGCCGCTGGATTCAAACGGTCAGGGTGCACCTTATGCCCAGTTCGGCTATGCCGCACATTTGGCAATCGTTGAGGTTGACGAGTCTCTTGGGCTCGTAAAGCCACTGAAATTTGTGGCTGCGCACGACGTTGGTCGCGCAATCAATCCCCTGCTCATAGAGGGGCAGGTCGAAGGCGGTATCGCGCAGGGGTTGGGTATGGCGCTCATGGAGGAATACGTGCCAGGTCGGACCGAGAATTTACACGACTATCTGATTCCGACCATTGGGGATATGCCTCCCGTTGAAACCCTGATCATCGAAGAACCGGATGCTCACGGCCCGTTCGGCGCCAAAGGCTTGGGGGAGCATGTCCTCATCCCGACCGCGCCCGCACTGCTGAACGCAATCGCTGATGCCACCGGAGTGCGCATGAAGGCCACCCCCGTGACGCCCTCCGCCCTTTTTTCCGCTCTGCAGGCGCGCAATGGCTGATGATGCAAACAGGGCGGAAAAAATCCGCTGCGATGCCTGTCCGGTGATGTGTTACATCGCCGAGGGCCGTGCCGGTGCTTGTGATCGTTATGCAAATAGAGCCGGAGAGCTTGTGAGACTCGACGCTCTGACGATCGTGGAGCGCACGATAGAGGCCGGCAAAGCCACTGTCCCGTTCTTGGGAAACGATGCCACCTGGGACGGTGACCTCGTCCTTGCCAAACGTCCCTTCCTGACGGCGATCGGTGCGGGAACGACCTACCCGGACTACAAGCCGGCCCCGTTCATCGTCTCACAGGATGTCGACGGCGTGGACATGATCACGGTCGTAACAGAGGGCATTTTCAGTTATTGCGGCGTGAAGGTGAAAATCGACACCGATAGACATATCGGAGAAGAGCGGGCGATCGTCCGGGCAAACGGTGAGGCAGTCGGCCATGTGATGACTGCGGAATACGGTTCCAAAATGCTGTCGCTGGGCGGTGTCGATCATCTCACCGGAGGAAGCAAGACCGAAGGTCGGGAGACCTGCAATGCGCTTCTGTGTCTCTGCAACAAGGAGGCGGTGGAACTGACGGTCGATGATGGTGCTGCCCTGGTGGTTCAGGCCGGACGACCGCCGATCATCAACGGGCAGGTCGAACAATTGATGCGTGTCGGCTGCGGCTCGGCCACAATTGGCATGTTCGCGATGCAATGGCAGCCGCATGTAGACGAGGTGATCGTGGTCGATGACCACATCACAGGCGTCCTTACCGAGCATGAAGCGGGCAAGCAACTCGGCATGCGCCCTGCAGGTATCCGTGTGCGTGGACGACGGTCCACCCCTGGCAGGTACTTTCAGGTGGCGGAGCCGGGTACGGGCTGGGGCGGCACGGATATCGAAGATCCGTTGGTTCTGATTTCCAAAATAGACCCAAAAGCTGCTTGGCCCGGACTACGGCTTCTGATGGTATCAACTACAGGAGAGCAATGGGCCTACTTTCTGCTGGATGACGACCTTGTTCCGCAGCCGGCGCCGCTCACTCCGGCACTGGAAGCTTCGGTGACCCGTATCGCCGAAAATTGCGAGCCGGCTCTCTGCTCCGTTCTATTCATGGGTGGCGCAGGTGGGTCCCTGCGATCCGGGGTAACGGAAAATCCGGTTGGTCTGACGAAATCTGTCAAGGCAGCCCTGACAGCAGTAACCTGCGGCGGCGCGGAAACCTATGTGTGGCCGGGGGGCGGCATCACGGTAATGGTTGATGTGCTGAACATGCCGGAGAACGCATTTGGCTATGTTCCAACACCAGCACTCGTAGCGCCGATCGAGTTTACGATGACAAGGCAGGACTACGGAGCGCTGGGTGGACACGTTGAGCATATCCGCTCCATCGGAGGCGTTCTTGAGGAAAATGTGCGCACATTGAAATCACGGGGGTGAAAATGGAGCAGATCAATTCGCACGTGCAGGGTAACAAGCTGCATTTGCGGCATGGGCCGATAGAGTTGTCAATTGCGGTGGAGGCCGCCAACCCCAGTGATCGGAGGGCTGCGTTCGCAGCGGCAGAGGATCGGTTCGCAACCATATTGGAAGAACTTGTCGGCGATCTGTGCTTCCTGCGCCGCCCCGTGGGAGATCGTGTACCCCTCTCACCGGTGGCGGAACGGATGTATTGTGCTGTGGTGACGGAGCGAGATCTGTTTTTGACACCCATGGCCGCCGTGGCCGGGGCCGTGGCCGATGAAATTCTCGATACGATGCTTTCGGTGGCTCTTTTGCGCAAGGCGCTGGTGAACAACGGCGGCGACATCGCCTATTTTGCGGCCCCGGGCGAACCTTTGCGCATTCTCATGTCGACACTCGCGGGTGAGAGACTTGGCGTGGCAAACCTTCCGGCGGGCCGGGGCGGGGTTGCCACCAGTGGTTGGGGCGGGCGCAGTTTCTCGCTCGGGATTGCGGATAGCGTGACGGTGTTGGCGGAAACCGCCGCTGAGGCTGATGCTGCCGCCACGTTGGTCACGAACGCCGTCGACCTACCCGGCCATCCGGCGGTTCGACGAAGCCCGGCGGAAGAACTTTCACCTGAGTCGGACCTCGGCGCACGGCTGGTGACGACAGGATGCGGCAGGCTTACCGACGGGGAGATCGAACAGGCTCTTGCTGCTGGCATGGAGGAGGCAGAACGCCTGCACGCCACCGCGCGGCTGGACGCAGCCCTGCTTCTGCTTCAGGGGCGGTTCGCCCAATTCGGTCCGCGCCTCATTGCCCAACCTCATACCACGAAAGCAGCCTGACATGCCCGACATAGCAATTCGAAAGAGCACTCTCTGTGTCGAGGAAATATTTCACGAATTCGGGCCGCCTCCACCAAAGCCCCTGCTGCGCGCCGCCGCAATATCCGTGATCGAAAACCCATATGCGGGACGCTATGTCGAAGAGATCGCGGTGTTCATGGATGACCTGAAAATACTCGGTTTGAAAATGGCCAATGATCTCGTTGCCGCTCTCGGCGGCGATCCGAAGAACATTGAAGCCTATGGTAAAGGGGCTATCGTCGGCGCGGCAGGCGAACTGGAACATGGTGCTCTATGGCATGTGCCGGGCGGCTACGCTATGCGCGAAGTGCTGGGCGGGGCGAAGGCAATCGTGCCTTCAGCAAAGAAGGTCGGTGGTGTTGGTGCCCGCCTGGACGTGCCGATCACCCATATCGACGCCTCATACGTGCGGGGACATTTTGACGCAATGGAAGTCGGTGTGCCGGATGGACCGCGAGCCAGCGAACTGGCCTTCGTGCTGGTGATGACAACGGGTGGTCGCGTTCATGACAGGGTTGGCGGTTTGCGGGTCGAGGATGTGAAAGGGGAGGACGGGCTGCGATGAGTGCCGATATCAGAAAAATTGCCGTGTGGGTTGAGGAGACCCACAGAGAGGCTGGCAAGTCGATCACACCGCCGACACGCAAGGCGGTGGCGGTAGCGGTTATCGCCAATCCGTTTGCCGGAGGTTTCACCGAAGACCTGTCTGAGCTGATGGAAATCGGCGCGGAACTAGGCGGTCTGCTGGGCGGGCGATGCGTTTCAGCGCTGGGGATCGCGCCGTCAGCGGCTGAAAGCTATGGCAAGGCGGCGATGGTCGGCGAGAGTGGTGAGTTGGAACATGCCGCGGCCATCCTGCACCCCAAGCTCGGTGCACCTTTGCGGGCCGCCGTGGAGAAAGGTGCGGCACTGGTTCCGTCTTCAAAGAAGATGGGCGGTCCAGGGCAGGTCCTGGACGTCCCGCTTGGCCACAAGGATGCGGCTTATGTCCGCTCCCATTTCGACGGCGTCGAAGTGCGCCTGAACGATGCGCCCCGTGCGAACGAGATCATGGTCGCCGTCGCTGTAACCGATAGTGGCAGGCCCTTGCCGAGAGTAGGTGGGTTGGAAGCCGGTGACGCAAAGGGTGAAGACGGACTGCGGTAACGACCGCCGGCAAACTGCATTCAGATGGTGACGAGTTCCGGGATGCGACCAGCTGGTGGGGTGTTCCGACTACGCTGGCTGCAGACAACGCCATCTATGACCGTCATGCCGACACCTGGCAGGTTACCGAGCTGCACAGACTCGAGGATATTCTTTCCCGGAGCGTGCTGCGCCTGATCCATCAGTACGAAATCCGCACAATATCCCGCTTCGATCAGTCCGGTATCGAGCTTCCGCTGGCGGGAGGTGTTCCCGTTGCCAAAGCAGAATGCTTGCTCCGCCGGGATGTTGCCGAGGCTTGAGAGCATAGCGATCATTCGCAGGATACCAAGCGGTTGCACGCCCGAGCCGGCCGGACCATCGGTGCCAAGAATTACTTGGTCGAGTTTCCCGAGCTCCCGTGCCGTGTTCAGAGTCAGCAAAGCCGCCCTTTCGTTGCCATTGTGCACGATTTCCAACGCCGCCTTGCAGCTTTCGCAGAGGCAGACGATCTGATCATCCGGCAGGGCGGAATGGCCGCCGTTGATATGGCCGACGACATCAGTTCCGGTTTCCAGAACCATGTCGGCATCAATTAGGCCGGAGCCAGGTATGGACGGACCTCCTGTGTGGATCGTGCTCTGGATTCCGTACTTCCGGGCCCAACCGACCATCTCCCGCGCGGTCTTGCCATCCTTTACGGTGCCCAGTCCGACCTCGCCCATCAATTTTACACCCGCGGCGGCAAGTTCCTTGAAGTCTTCCTCGACCATACCGTGTTCAATCACCGGAGCACCGGCGTGAACCTTGACGCCGGAAGGACGGAAATTCTCGTACCAACGCTGGGCTGCAATCGACATAGCTTTCAGGCCGACAATATCCTTTGGGCGACCTGGCATGTGCACTTCTCCCGCCGAGATTAGCGTGGTGACACCGCCATGGAGCGTTGAGTCGATCCAGTGCAGTTGCTGCTGGCGTGGCGTGTAGTCGCCGACAACGGGATGCACATGGCTATCGATCAATCCCGGCGCCAGAGTCGTTCCATGAGCATCGACCACCGTTGTCGCGCGTTCGGTGTCGAGATCAGCTTCGTATCCCCAGGCGCTGATCTTGCCCCCATCTGCGACGACGCAATCACCGTCGAAAATCGGCTGTTCCAGCTTGCCGGAAAGCAACAGCCCGATATTGCGGATCACCAGTTTCGCGTCGTCTGCCATGGCCTTTGCCTCCTTTAACTTGCTGATCATACCCCGAGGTAGCGCGAGAGCGTGCCCGGGTTTTCCCTCAGGTCCTCAGCGCTGGCCGTGTGGGCCAGCCGGCCGTGCTCAAGAAAGACCACACGGTCGGCCAGCGACAATATCGTGTCAACGCGCTGTTCGACCAGCAACACACCGAGGCCCTCCTGCCGCATGGTACAGATTACGTCCGCGACCAGAGCGGTCATGGTTGGCTGGAGGCCTTCGGATGGTTCATCGAGAAGCAGAACCTTGGGTCGGGTAGCCAACGCGCGAGCGGTGGCCAGCATCTGTTGTTCTCCACCCGACAAGGTTTCCGCACGCTGGCTGCGGCGTTCCTCCAGTCGAGGGAACATCTCAAAGATTCGCGTCAGATCATCCCGGCCGCCGCCGCTGACCATCAGACCCACATCGAGGTTCTGTTGTACCGTCAATTCCCGGAACAGGCGGCGACCTTGGGGTATGTAGCCAAGACCGATTGAGGCAATACGATGGGGTGGCAATCTGGCGAAGCTCTCTCCGTCCATTGCGATGTCGCCCTGCCAGAGGGGCAGAATGCCCATCAGCGCCTTCATTGTTGTTGTCTTGCCTGCACCGTTACGACCGAGCAGGCACACGACCTCTCCCGGCGCGACGCTAAAGGAGACATCGGTAATCACCCGGGCTTTGCCGTAGCCGGTTGATATGCTGGAGACTTCAAGCATTATCCGTGCCCAGATACGCGGCCTGAACTTCGGCATTTACGCGAATTGCCTCTGCCGTGCCTTCTGCAAGGGTGCGGCCCTGATCCAACACAGTAATGAACTGTGCGGTTTCCATGACTACATCCATGTTGTGTTCAATCAGTAGTATGGTGGAGCTTCTACCCAAGGTCTGGATCAGGGACTTGAAACCCTCGATCTCGCTTTCCGCCAGCCCTTGGGTCGGCTCATCAAGAATAAAAAGCCGCGGGGACTGAACCAGGCCCATGGCAATTTCAAGCAGACGCTGGTGACCGTAGGCCAGATCACCGGCAAGTTGCTCTTGCCGGTTAGCAAGGCCTACCTTCGCCAGCGCCTCATCGGTCGCCGCCTGAACTCGGACGTGGTCTCGCCTGTACACCCTTCGTGCGGCCAGGGCCACATTCTCGCGGGTACTCAGGCCGGCAAAGACGGACGTTATCTGGAAGGTGTATGCCATGCCGCTGGAAATCCGCCTGTGCGCAGGCCAGTCGGTGATTTGCTTCCCGGCAAAAAAAATCTCGCCGCGTGTAGCTGGAATTCTGCCGCAGAGCATGCCGACGAACGTCGACTTGCCTGCGCCGTTCGGACCGATGATGGCGCGGATCTGGCCTTCGGGCAGGGCAAAATTCACGTCAGTCACAGCATCGAGCCCCGCGAAGGATTTGGAAAGCCCCCGCGATTCCAGCAGGTTTACGGCAACCATGGCACCGCCCTCCGCCGGAGTTCGCCAGCGAGGCCACCGGGTGCGAACATTGTCAGAAGAACTAGAATGACACCTGCCGCCAACATGTATGCGCTGGTGATACTGCTGGCATAGTCTATCAGGTAGAACATGAAGATCGTGCCGACCAGCGGCCCGATGGTGGTGCCCGAACCGCCGAGCAATACCCAGAGCAGGGGCAGGATAGAATATTGTACGGAGGCAAAGGTTGCTCCGGCATAGCCGAACAACAATGCATACGCCGCTCCCGATGCCCCCGACAGTAGGCCGGAAAGGGTGACGGCATACCATTTGATGCGCTGCACGTCGTAGCCGAGCATTCGCGCGCGTTCCTCGTTCTCCCGTATGGCGACGAAGGCGCGGCCAAGCGGCGTGTTCACCAGCCAACCGAGCCATAGAAAAATCACGGAAAATAGTAAAAGCGCGGTGAAATAGCGGATGCTGTCAGCCGTGAGATCGAGCCCCAGCAGGTTTCTCGCGGCCTGTGGGATAACAAAACCCTCGTCGCCGCGCGTATAGGTGCCGAAGTAGAGCACCGTCAGATAGCCAGCCTGCGCAAACATCAGTGTGACGATCATGAATGCAACGCCCGTGGTGCGCAATGCGAGGAAACCAGTGACGCCAGCAATCACCAGCGCCGATGCGAGCCCGGCGAGGAACGCGGGTGCGGGGCTGACACCGCCAAGGTGCATGGCAAGGCCGAGACCATACATTCCCGCAGCAAAGAACAACGCATGGCCGAGACTGAGCAGGCCCGTGTAGCCGAACAGCAGGTTGTAGCCCATTGCGTAGACCGCAAGGACCATGATCCGCGAGAGATTGCCCATATGATACGCTGGCAGCACGAAGAACAGGGCCGCCAAAAGCAAGGGTACGCCTAGGTGGAGCAATGCGGATTTGCGCTGCACGGTCATGTTGCGCGTTTGCCAAGCAGTCCCTGCGGGCGAAGGATCAGTACGAATGCGACAAGCAGGGTGGCGATGATTTTGGCCAGCGTCGGTGAGAAAAAGACGGACACGATACCATCGCTAAGGCCGATCAGAAGAGCCGCTATCACCGTGCCAGGCAGACTGCCCAGACCGCCGATGATCACAACGATGAAGGATAAAAGCAGCGGGTCACCACCCATGAGGTAATGTGCCTGCTGTACGGGTACAATCAGCACTGCGCCAAGGGCAGCAAGGGCGGCGCCGAGGCCGAAAACGAAGGCGTAAACACGCTCGACCGGGATTCCGAACGCCTGTGCCATCTCGCCGTCCATCTGAGTGGCACGCATGATCAGGCCAATGCGGCTTCGAGCCATGATGGCCCAGAGGATGCAGAGGATTGAAACCGCAGCGACAATGATGAAGAGCTTGTAGCTCGTTGTGCCAAGCCCCCATGGCCACGTAAGGTGGAAACCGCCCTCAAAACTTGGCCATGGCAGTGCAAGCCTCTGATTGAACGGAGGCTCCACCGGTCTGGCATCGGGCCCGAACGTCATCAGCGCACCTTGCTGGAGGATGTAGAGCATGCCGATCGTCGCCACGATTGTCCGCTCCGGGTCGTAATCGATGCGCCGGAGGACGAGCCAGTCAGCGGCGGCCGCGATCAGGCCGGCGAGAGCGGGGGCGATAAGCAGAGCAGCGACGAAGCCGAGGGCCGGGTGGCCGCCGACGTGGCTGGCAACGAACCAGGAGAGGACGGCGCCGAGCATGAAGAATTCGCCGTGAGCGACATTGACGACGCGCATCACTCCGAAAACGAGGCTCAGGCCGACGGCGGTAAGCGCCAGAACGGCCGCCGTGATCGCGCCTTCCAGCGTGGCCAGAAGCAGGTATGGGCCCAAATCCATCGGGACTGATCAGAAGGACTGCGTCGTGTAGTCCACCTCGTCTTCGTAGAAGGTATCCTCGATGGAAGTGGTGTGCTGGAGGACCAGCTTGCCGCCCTCGACCTTGGAAATGTATTGGTGGCCGAAAACCTGGTGGGTCTTGCCATTGAACATCTTCGCACCTTGTGGATGGGCCGCGGAGAGAGGCATTTCCGTCATTGATTCAACAGCTTCGATCAATGCTGCCCTGTCGTCCGTGCCGGAATAGCCCGCGGCCTCCATGCCGGCCTTGACGATGTGCAGCGTTTCCCAGCAACCGAACATGTGAGCATAGGTGGAGATGTCCTTGGCATCGCTGACCGAGGCGCCGTTCTCATCGACACCGACAGCTTGCCTGTATGCCTTGTCGTACTCCGACTGGTCGGCCTGAGCGTAGCGGGGGTTGCCCTCCCAGAAATAGGTGCCTTCGAGAAACTCGAGACCGGGGCTGGAAAGATCTACTGCTTCAAGACTGTCAATGAAACCAAATATTTCCGGCTTTGACGGCCCGAAGAACTCGCCCATCTCCTTGACAAATGTCAGGACGGCGGGGCCGACCATGACGTGATAGATCACTTCTGTCTCGCGCGGGATCTTCGGGAAGTATTTGGTAAAGGAGGTTTCTGTCGGCGGAATGGCGATCATTTCCAGAACTTCGCCGCCCTGTGCTTCGATGGCAGAGGAGAAATAGTCCCGGTGGTCGTGGCCGAAGGCAAAGTCGGGGAAGATCATCGTGACCTTCTTGCCGAGGTTTTCGGCAACGAAGGGGGCCATGGCCTGGACCTGGCTCTTCACGTCCGTGATGCCGGGCTGAAGGGTGTAGCGGTTGAGCGCACCGGAGGCGACGTGATGACCCTCGGAAACGACGAAATAAGGGATTTTCAGCTCTCCCGCACGCGGTGCGGAACCGAAGACGACGTGGCTGAAAAGCGTGCCGAAAGCGATGTCGCAATTGTGCTGGGTTGCGAATTTCTCCACGACTTCGGCACCGCGTTTCGGGTCGGTTCCGTCATCTTCGGCGATGATTTCCACCGGGCGGCCGGCAATTCCGCCTTCGGCGTTGATCTTCTCCACCGCTGCCTGTGTCGTACGATCGTACCAGCGCCCGTAGGCGGCGCCAATGCCGGTGCGATGAACCTGAAAACCGATGCGTACCGGCTCCGACGACTGGGCCTGTACGTAGGTTCCAAGGCCGGGGAGGAGGGCGGCGGCGGTGCCCGCGCCCAGTGTTTTCAGGGCCTTGCGGCGTGTGCGCAGGAATAGCGGTGTCTTGCTGTCGGTCATCGGCTGGTCCCCTGTTGTCTTCATCCCTTTGCGGGAGTTCCCTTGAAACGTGACGCTTCCGCTGGCGTCTGTCTACAGTTTTCAGGGGGTTTGCCCGCGGATCAGGCACCCTTTGGGGCGGCCAGCAACCAGAGGCCGAGCAGGGTGTAGGCGACCATGAAGAGCGACAGTGGGATCTGGCTGCGGAGGGCGGAAGTGTCTGATCCGTAAAGCATTCTCGCGGCACGGTGGGCGAGAACAAGGGACAGGACGTGGCCGGCAACGACGGCGGCGGCCTGCGTGAGCCAGATGATGCGGACGGTGGCGGTGGTGTTGAAGAAGCCGGTAGTGACGTAGAACGTGCCGAGATTGAGCAGATCGGCGCCGGTTGCAAGCGGGTCTGACAGGGCAGCGAGCAGGTACTGACCGTTGACGAGAGCGGCAGGCAGGTAGTGGGCGATGTGATAGCCGAAGGCGATGGGCAGGGTGGTGACGGCGAGCAGGGACCATGCCCTGAAAAACCGGATTTTCCTTTTATTTGCAATTAGATGGCCAAGTGCGGCGCAGGCGGTGAATGTCGTCAACAGCAGGGCGCAAGTGGCTGCGAGACCGAGTGTCGTGGGCAGGATCAATGCGGACCGGCCGGGAAACTCGAGTGGGTTCACCCCGATGCGGGCGAGCCACCAGAATGTCTCGTTCAACCCGTCGAAACTGCCGGCGCCAAGGAGGAGCAGGGCAAAGAGGCCGGTGGCAATTTGCGTGCGGTGGGCGAGGAGTGCATTGCCTGGGAACGACGGGCCGGTGGATTGGTTAACGGAAAGGCGGGCGAACAGGCTCATCATAACCGTGAAAACTTCACATCTGGTTAACCATGTGCGGGTGCCGAAGACCTGGGTGCCGACATAGGTGAAAAGCCAGTAGCCGCCGGTGATACGGGCCAGCCGATCCGGATCATCCGGGGCCGGGTCGGCCAGCGAAAAGCTGAAGAATATCAGCAGGATGACGCAGGCGGGCCACGGGCCACCGGGAATGGGGCGGATGTGATCGGGCGCTGTGAGTGAGGCAATGGCGCGCCATGGGTTGATCCAGCCCCACAGGTTTCCGACAAACCCTTGCAGGACCACAAGAAAAATCCAGAAACCACTCCAGATCGAGAGCGGCAGCAGATTGGAAAGAGGATCGCGGGGGCCGGTGATGCCAAGCCAGAGTAGCAGGAAGAGCAGGGCGGTTGCGGCAAGACTGGTATAGTGGGCGGCCCGCGGCAGGGATGCGGGCGATACATCCGCAGGTACGACCGGCATGCGCGGCCGCGAAAAGGCGAGAAATGCAAGCGTTGCCAATACGATGACGAGGCCGCAGGCGATGTAGGCGTCGGTGGGCAGCAACAGCACGAAGGCCTGCTCCGAGACATGGGCGGTGACCGGGGAGGCCATGAGGGCAAGCGGCGCTGCGCATGCGACCACGGGGAGAACACCGACCACCGGTATCCGAACCCCCGCCGTGACCGGGCATTGCCGTGAATGCAGCAGGTTGACGGAGAGCAAGGCGCGGCACATGGTCAAGCAATGACAGGTTTGGTGGGCAAGTCAAAATGAAAGCACGAATGGCAGTTATCCTGCTGGTTTTACTGGCATTTGTCGGTACGATCTGGTGGACTTCGCGCGGAATGGCGGTGGAGATCGCGGAGCCTTCGGCGGCGGTGGTGAACGGCAATGTGGCCGTCTTCGCGCGGATAGTCGCACGGGATGGCCCCGACAGGCTGTTGTCGGCCAGCAGCCCGGAAGCGGAGAGCGCAAGGATTGTCGGTATCACCGAAGGCCACGCTGCCGCCATACCTGCGGACAGTGGCGCGCTGCTTGCGGCGGACGGAGCCTATGTGGAACTGATCGGCGTTTCCGGGGAGTTGAAGGCCGGGCGGATTGTGCCGGTGGAATTGCGGTTCGAGAACAGTGGCTTGCAGCGGTTCAAAGCGGTGCTGAGCGACACGGCAGCGCAGGACTACGGTGTGAAGGAAGCCGGGCGTGAGATGAATGTGGCGATCGCGGTGGCGCCCAATGAGGTCGGCGGTTGGCAAATCCTGTTGCAGACGGACGGGTTCAGTTTCAAGGGCCGTGAGGCGGAGGGCCAGCATGTGCAGCGTGACGGCCACGGCCATTTGTACCTTAACGGGTTGAAACTGGGACGCATGTATGGGCCATCACAAGTTGTGGGCGAACTGCCGCATGGAGAGCATATTTTCAGCGTGGTGCTGAACGCCAATACGCACGAGGCATATGTTAACGACGGCGTGCCTGTGGCGGCAAAGGTTAACGTGACGCAGCAGGATTGAGCGGTTTGCGGCGATATGGGTTTCGTATGGTTTCGGTATGGGTTTGGTATGGCTGATTTGCGGATTTCAGGCCGATCCGGGCTGATCGGCAGGCCGGCGCCGCGAGGTAAGTGAAAAGATTACCTGTCAGGTAACGGTTTTGATTACCTGGCGTGGCGGGCGCGATTGACGGGTAATTTGGCAGGCTGAATCCAGCGGCTCCGGGGGAGAGTTGCCGCGCCCCGGCAGAGGGGCGCGGCCGTGTCCGGTCAGGCGTGCACGGCCTCGGCCATCACGTCGTCACCGACATGGGCTTCGTACTGTGCGAAGTTGGAAGCGAACATCTGCACCAGTTTGGCGGCCTGCTTGTCGTAGGCGGCCGGGTCTGCCCATGTGCTGCGCGGATCCAGCAGGCCGTTGTCGATGCCGTCGAGTTCGGTGGGAACTTCGAAGCCGAAGTTCTGATCCTTGCGGAACTTGCCGCCTGACAGGCTGCCGTTGAGTGCGGCTGTCAGCAGGGCGCGGGTGGCCTGGATCGGCATGCGGGAGCCGGTGCCGAAGGCGCCGCCCGTCCAGCCAGTGTTCACCAGCCAGCAGGTGGCGCCGTGGCGGGCGATGCGGTCGCGCAGGAGATTGCCATACTCCTCCGGCCGGCGCGGCATGAAGGGCGCGCCGAAGCAGGTGGAGAATGTGGGCAGCGGTTCGGTGACGCCCTTCTCCGTGCCCGCGACCTTGGAGGTGAAGCCCGACAGGAAGTGGTACATTGCCTGCGCGGGTGTCAGCCGGGCGATGGGAGGCAGGACGCCGAAGGCATCGCAGGTGAGCATGATGATGTTGCGCGGTGCGCCGCCGCGGGCGGTTTCGGATGCGTTGGCGATGTAGTCCATCGGGTAGGCGCAGCGCATGTTGGCGGTGAGGCTGTCGTCGGTGAAGTCGAGTTCCTTGGTGTAGGGGTCGAACACCATGTTCTCGATGACCGTGCCGAATTTCTGCGTGGTGCCGTAGATCTCCGGCTCCGCCTCCGGATCGAGGTCGATGGTCTTGGCGTAGCAGCCACCCTCGAAGTTGAAGGTGCCGTCGTCGGACCAGCCATGCTCGTCATCGCCGATGAGGGTGCGATCAGGGTCGGCGGAGAGGGTCGTCTTGCCGGTGCCCGACAGGCCGAAGAAGATCGCAACGTCATCGGGGTTGCCAGTGGCGTGGTTGGCCGAGCAGTGCATGGGCATCACGCCCTTCTGCGGCAGAAGGTAGTTGAGGACCGCGAAGACGCCCTTCTTGTTCTCCCCAGCGTAGGAAGTTCCGCCGATGAGGATCATCTTTCGTTCGAGGCTGACGGCGATGACCGTTTCCGAGCGGCAGCCGTGGCGTGCCGGATCGGCGTTGAAGCTGGGGCAATTGAGGATTGTGAACTCCGGCAGGAAGGTCGCCAGTTCCGCCGTATCCGGCCGACGCAGCATGTAGCGGATGAACAGGTTGTGCCATGCGAGTTCATTGATCACGCGGACGTTCAGGCGGTGGGCAGGGTCCGCACCGCCGTAGAGATCCTGCACGAACAGCTCGCCCCCGCGGACATGGGCGAGCATGTCCTGATGCAGCACCTCGAAGTGCTCCGGGCTCATCTCCTTGGTGTTTTCCCACCAGATGCTGTCCTCGGACGATGCCTCGCGGACGGTGAACTTGTCCTGCGGCGAACGACCGGTATGCTTGCCTGTCTCCACCAGCAGCGTACCTCCCTGACCAAGGGTGCCCTCTCCGCGCCGGAGCGCGGCCTCCATCAGGCCGGTCTGTTCGAGATTGTAGTGGACTGTGCCGACGCCCTTTATGCCGGTCTTCTCAAGTGTTGTGGATGGATTGACCAAAACAGTCATTGGTTGCGCGCTCCCTGTGCATCGCAAGGCCGCGCACCAGACGGTCCGCGGGCCTTCTCCCCTAGAATTTGCCGCGACGCACCGAAAGGGCCGTTTCGATGGGGATATCGGTATGCGACCGAATCCCGCGCGGCGACGACGTATAGAGCGGTTTAGCATGGGAATTGTGGCTGACCAGTGGCTATTGTGACAAATTTATCCTGCAACCGGTTTTGGTGCTTCCCGAGGCTTAATTCTCAGGTGCTTATGTATACGGTAAGACGACGCAGCGTTGCGCCATTGTCTTTTGTGAAGAAGTGGTAAAGATTGGCGCAGACTAAAATCGGGGATCGGGACATGTCCGCAACTATCGCTCTGGTCGATGATGATCGTAACATTCTGACATCTGTATCAATGGTGCTCGAAGGCGAGGGATACACGGTGCGCAGCTACAATGACGGTGCCACCGCGCTGTCGGCATTCGAGAAATCAATGCCCGACCTTGCAGTGTTCGACATCAAGATGCCGCGTATGGACGGAATGGAACTGTTGCGGCAGGTGCGCCAGAAGTCCGATCTGCCGGTCATCTTCCTGACCTCCAAGGACGAGGAGATCGATGAGCTGATCGGGTTGCGGATGGGCGCTGACGACTACGTGCGCAAGCCCTTCTCGCAGCGGTTGCTGGTGGAACGTATCCGCGCGATCCTGCGCCGCCGCGAGGCGATGAAGGAAGGCAGCAGTTCGGAAGCCGACAACAATACCATCACCCGCGGTTCGCTGACGATGGACCCGCTGCGGCACGCGGTTTTCTGGAAAGAGATGCCGATCACGCTGACAGTGACGGAATTCCTGATCCTGCAGGCGCTGGCGCAACGTCCGGGCTTCGTGAAGAGCCGGGACCAGCTGCTGGATGTCGCCTATGACGATCAGGTCTATGTGGACGACCGGACGATTGACAGCCACATCAAGCGGATCCGGAAGAAATTCAAAGCGCAGGACGATGATTTCACTTCCATCGAAACGCTGTACGGCATCGGCTATCGCTACAACGAGGCGTAAGCTGAAAGGCAGCCGGTATGGCTGACAGTGCCGGACCACGGCCGAAGATCATTCTGAACGAACCCGGCAAGGAACGGTCCGCGCCGCGCATCATCCTCAGCGGTATTCGCAGGGGCGAGGATGCGGCATCCCTCAACCTGAGCCAGATGGACTGGGAGCGGCGCTTCGGCGGGCGATCCCCGCTGGCGCGGAAGGTCATCACCTTCAACCTCGTCTCGCTGGTCGTGCTGGTTCTGGGTGTCTTGTACCTCAACCAGTTTCAGGATGGGCTGCTGCTGATGCAGGAGCGGAGCATGCGGACGGAAGGGCAGCTGATCGTCTCGGCCATTCGCGAGAAGGTGCCGCCGGAGGGCGACGCGGCAGAGGTGCGGCAGGCGGCGCTGACGGTGGTGCAGGGCTTTGCCGACAGCACCACCAACCGGCTGTGGCTTTATGACGAGGATCAGAACTTCATCGGCGGCGCCAATACCGGCGGCACGGTGGTGGAACTGGTGCAGGTGCCCGGCGACGGCAGCCAGAGCGCCTTCACCGCCATCGCCGGTGAGCTGTGGGACCGGGCGGCGCGGCTGATTGCCAGCAACCGGAGCGGGCCGTCTTCGCAGATCAGTTCCGCCCTTGCCAACCCGGTGGCGCGGCAGGCGATTGACCAGGGGCGGATCGTTTCGCAGGAGATGACGAGTTCGGACGGCCAGCTTGTGTTGACGTTGGGTGTGCCGCTGGAGATTGCCGGCCAGATCCGCGGGGCGCTGACGCTGACGACGCCACCGGGCGAGATCGACAACCTCGTGCGGCGGGAGCGGGAGCAGACGCTGCAGGTGTTCGCGCTGGCGATCCTGTGTTCGGTGCTGTTGTCGCTGGTGCTGGCGAACACGATCGTCCGGCCGCTGCGCTATCTGGCCGAGGCGGCGCAGGAAAGCGGGATGCGGACGCGGCGCAAGAAGGACCACAAGCGGGTGGATATGCCCGACCTTACGGGACGGCCAGACGAGATCGGCTTCCTTTCGGGGGCGATGCAGGCGATGACGACGGCGCTGTATGACCGGATCGAGGCGAACGAGATGTTCGCGGCCGATGTGGCGCACGAGATCAAGAACCCGCTCACCTCGCTGCGTTCTGCGGTGGAGACGATGCCCTACGCCAAGGATGAGGAACAGCGCGGCAGGCTGCTGGACGTCATCAAGCAGGACGTGGACCGTCTGAACCGGCTGGTGACGGATATTTCCAATGCCTCGCGGCTGGACAGTGAACTGGTGCGCGACGAGATGGACGAGTTGGACCTGCATGGATTGTTGCGGGAACTCGTGGAGTTCAACCAGACCCAATCCGAAGAAGTGGGCGCGGAACTGGTGACGGACTTCAGTGACAAGCCGTTGATGATCCAGGGGCTGGGCGGGCGGCTGGCGCAGGTTTTCGTGAACCTGATCACCAACGCGCTGTCCTTCGCCACGGAAGGCGACAGGATCGTCATCCGCACGTCCGTGCCCAAGGCGGGTGTGGTGCGGGTGACGGTGGAGGATCAGGGTCCGGGCATACCCGACGAGAACCTGGCCGATATCTTCAGCCGGTTCTATTCGGAGCGCCCGCAGAAAGAGGCGTTCGGCAATCACTCCGGTCTGGGCCTGGCCATTTCCCTGCAGATCGTCGAGGCGCATGGCGGCCAGATCTGGGCGGAGAATATCCGGCCCGAGGGGGCGGGAACCGACGTGGCACCGGACGGCGCCCGCATGATCGTGGAACTGCCCGTGTGACGACCGAACGGCTGCATGCGAGCGCGGTGGCCTTCGGCGACAGGGCCGTGCTGATTCTCGGACCTTCGGGCAGTGGCAAATCCAGCCTGGCGCTGGAGTTGATGGCCCTTGGCGCAGAGCTTATCGGGGATGACCAGATACTGGCAGAAGACGGGCGACTGAGCCCGGCGCCGGGGCTGGAAGGCCTGATCGAGGCGCGGGGGGTTGGAATCCTGCGTCTGCCGCATAAATCGGGGGTGAAAGCAGTTTTGGCAGTGGATATGGGGCGTGCGGCTGATGCACGTTTGCCCGCACTGCAACATTTTTGCCTCACTTCAGCGTGTTTACCTTTGATCGCGGGTAAATTGAATCCTACGTTATCATCTGTGATCCGGGTGGGCGTTAACTCTGCCGAGAGTTTTCCCCTGTACGATGATCCCGGGATTGGCCAGGAAAATGACACCGAGCGATAACCACAACCGGCGCGACGTCGCCATCGTCACAGGTCCCGCAGGGGCCGGACGATCCACGGCGATCCATGCGCTGGAGGATTTCGGGTTCGAGGCTATCGACAATCTGCCGCTCTCTTTTCTGGAGCGGCTTTTTTCATCCGACACGACGACCCGGCCGATCGTCATCGGTGTTGATGCGCGGACACGGGATTTCAGCGCTGCGGCGCTGTGGGAGGCGCTGGAGGCGCTCTCGGCTCATCCGGGGCTGAACGTGAACCTCGTCTTCCTCGACTGCGCCACTGACACACTGCTGCGACGGTTCTCCGAGACGCGGCGGCGTCACCCGATGGCGCCTTCGGGCACGCCGCTGGAAGGGATAGAGCGGGAACTGGAGATGCTGGCGCCGTTGCGGGAGCGGGCAGACGTGCTGGTGGACACGACCGAGATGTCACCCCACGATCTGCGGGCGGAACTGGGGCGCTGGTTCGGGCAGGAGACGGTGCTGGGGCTGTCCGTTTCCGTCCAGAGTTTCTCTTACAAGCGGGGCACGCCGCGCAGCGCCGACATGGTGTTCGACTGCCGGTTCCTGCGCAACCCGCACTGGGAAGACCATTTGCGGCCGCTGACGGGTGAATCCCAGCCGGTGGCGGATTATGTGGTTTCAGACCCTAATTTCGCCGGATTTTTCGACAAGGTTGTCGATATGACGACAAGCCTGCTGCCGGCCTACCGGACAGAGGGCAAAAGTTACTTCACGATTGCGTTCGGGTGTACGGGCGGCAAGCACCGCTCTGTTGCAACTGCGAAAAAAGTTGCAAATGCCCTTGCAGAGGCTGGGTGGCAGGTGTCTATTCGACATAGGGAACTGGAGCGTTTGCCGGACGGGGCCGGCCTGAAACGGATGGTAAGCGGGTGATCGGTATTGTCATAGTGGCCCACGGTGGTCTGGCACGGGAATATCTTCTGGCGATGGAACATGTGGTTGGCCGCAGCCCCGGCACGCGTGCCATTTCCATCGGACCGGATGACACACGTGCCTCCAAGCAGGGTGAGATCGACGCGGCCGTGGAAGCGGTGGACATGGGCGACGGCGTTGTCGTCGTCACCGACATGTTCGGCGGGACACCATCCAACCTTGCCATGAACGCCTGTGGGCGTGAGGACCGCAAGGTGCTTTACGGTGTCAACCTGCCGATGCTGATCAAGCTGGCCAAGGCCCGGAACCTGCCACTGGACCGGGCGGTGGAATGCGCCCTGGCGGCAGCCCGGAAATACATCAATTGCGCGGACGGCATGATGGCGAAGGCGCACAAGGGTGCCGTGTCTGCCTGATGACGGTGTCGCGGACGCTGGCCATCGTCAACGAGAAGGGGCTTCATGCCCGGGCCTCGGCGAAATTCGTGGAAACCGTGGAAGGCTTCGATGCCTCGGCGAGCGTGTCGAGGGACGGCATGACCGTGACCGGTGATTCGATCATGGGCCTGCTGATGCTGGCGGCGAGCCGGGGTACGACGATCGACCTGGTGACCGACGGCACGGAAGCGGAGGCACTGGCGGATGCACTGACAGCGCTGGTGGCCGATAAATTCGGCGAAGGGCGCTGAACGGCCTTTTCCTTCCCTGAGGATGCTCTAGGTACGGGGCTTGTGCGTAGCGCCGGCGCAGGGCCGGGGCGCGAAAGCTTGCCCCTCGCACGGGGCCGGGAGCCTTTGATGAAAATCTCGATCCAGTCGGAACTTCATTACCATTTTGCCGCGCCGACCGATGTGCTGTTGCAGATCGAGGCGGCGATGATGGATGATCAGGAGGTGACGGACGGCACGCTGAACTGGACCGGGGAGCCGGAGGCCGGGCAGGTGGACGGCGAGGCGGGTATCGGGCGGCGGCACTGGCTGCGGGCCAGCGGGCCCTTCGATTGCAGCTACCGTGCCGTGGTCGAGACCAAGCGCAAGACGGCGGAGCTGACGGCATTGCAGGCAACACCGTTGTCCGACCTGCCGGTGGGCGCGGTGAGCAGCCTGATGCCGTCGTATTACTGCCCCTCGAATGCATTCTTCGCGTTTGCGCAGGCCGAGTTCGGTGATCTGACAGGCGGGGCGCGGATTGCCGGTATCCGGGACTGGATTTCCGCCAACCTGGAGTACGTGCCGGGATCGAGTGGGCCGGAGACCGATGCCCGCGATACTTTTGTTCAGCGGCAGGGGGTATGCCGGGACTTCGCGCATCTGCTGATCACGCTGGCGCGGGCCTCGGCGGTTCCGGCGCGATTCGCCAGTGTTTACGCGCCCGACGTGGTACCGCAGGATTTCCATGCTGTTGCCGAGGTCTATCTCGACGGCGCGTGGCATCTGGTCGATGCGACGGGTATGGCCACGGCGGAGGAGATGGTCCGCATCGGCGTCGGTGCCGACGCGGCCAGGGTGGCGTTCATGACGAGCTTCGGACCGGCGGAAATGCTCTCGCAGAGCGTTTCCGTGGAGCGCGTGAAGGAAGGCTGAGGCTCCGTCCGGTCCTCAGCCGCGGATCATGCGGCGCAGGATCGTGTCCTTGTCGATGAAGTGATGTTTCAGCGCCGCGGCGACATGCACCAGAAGGATGAGCATCATCAGGCTGGCTGCGATTTCGTGGGCTTCGCCGAAGAACTCCGACAGGTCCTCACTGCCGGTGGGGAATGGATCCGGCATTTCGAACAGGCCGAAGACCTTGTTGGCGATGCGGGTGGGATAAGCGCCCTCATCGTTGAGGGGGGAGGAACTGGCCATCAGCCAGCCTGTCAGCGGCATGGCGAAGATCAGCACGTAGAGGGCGTAATGTGAGGCGTGGGAGGCCAGTTTCTGCCACGCGGGCATGGCTGCCGGCAGGGCGGGTGTACTGGGGTTGGCGAAGCGCCAGCCGACGCGCAGGACGGCGAGGACGAAGGCGACGAAGCCGAATGACTTGTGCGTCTGGGTCAGCGAATAGCGATTTGGGTCGAAGAGATCGAGATCGGCCATGTAGGTGCCGACGATGAGCAGGCCGATGATGATGATGGCCATGAGCCAGTGAAGGGTGCGGGCCGGCCAGCCCCAGGCGGTGGTGGTGTTCTTCAGGCTCATGTCTCTTTCCTCGGATGTTGGATGGGCGGGGCCGTGCCCCGCCCGAAGTATGGCTCAGGAAGCCGGGCTCATTTCAAGGTTGACCGTGATCGGGATGATCGCGCCGACGGCGGGTGCGCCGTAGCTGACGCCGAACTCGGTGCGGTCGATTTCACCCGTAAGGGTGAAGCCGGCGATCTGCTGGTCGGGATTGAACGGGCTGGGGCCGAGCTTGTTGAGCGTGGCGTCGAAGGTGACGGACTGGGTGACTTCACGGATCGTCAGGTCGCCGGTGACCTTGGCCGTGGTTTCGCCCGTCTGCTCGACTTCCGTGGAAACGAAGGTGATTGTCGGATGCTCTTCGGTGCCAAGAAGATCCGGTGAATTCACGTGCTTGTCGCGTGCTTCCCAGAACGTATCGACGGATGTGGCGTCGATGGAGAAGTTGACGGAAGTGGCGGAAATGTCTTCCGGGTCGAAGTCGATTTCGGCGTCGAAGTCATGGAAGATGCCATAGGTGGTGGAAAAGCCGAAGTGTTCCACCGAGAACTGGATCTGGGTGTGGGCCTTGTCCAGCGCCCACGGCGCAGCCACGGCGGCAAGGGGGGAAAGGGCGAGCGAGGCCGCGAGGGCAAGAGATTTCAGCATTGGGTGCTCCGTTTGTTGCATGTGCGAACAGAGATACGACAGTCCGCGAAAAAGAGAAGGGGGGTCATGCCGAACAAATTGTTTCGCAAAGATAAACAAAATGCTGTCAAATAACATTTTGTTTATCTTTATGTGTTCGGCAAATTCAGGCTTAGGGCTTGGTCGTCATCACCAGACGAATGTCGAGCGGTAGTTCGGCAGCGACCTGCGGGAAGCCGGTATTGTTGCCGAAATCGCGCCGGTCGATACGACCGGTGAGCCGGAATGCCGCTTCGGTGACATCGGGGTTGGAGGCGCTGGGACCGTAGGCAGTGACGTCTGCCTTCAGCTTCACCGGGCGGGTTACGCCGAGCATGGTGATGTTGCCGCTGATGTCGGCCGTGGAGGGCGATGTCTTGACCAGTCTGGTCAGTCGAAAGCGCATTTCCGGGTGGCGGCTGGTATCCAGGAAATCTGCGGAACGTACCAGCGGTGTGGCGACGGGAACGCTCGTCTGCACGGCACCGGTGGCGATGGCCAGTTCGGCGCGGGTGGCATCGAGGTTCTGCGGGTCAAAGCGCAGCGCGGCGTTGAAGCGGGGGAAGCGGACATCTACCTTGGCACGGCCGAGATATTCGACCGATGTCGAGATTTTCGTCCGCTCGGTGTCGATCCGCCACGTCTCGGCGTGGGCGGAAGTTGCGGAAATCGCGCTGCCGATCGACAGGGCGAAGGCGAGGATGGCTAGGGTGAGGCGCATGGGGCGTTTCCTTCAGAATGTGTGTCTGAACGGAGTACGCGCCGGGTTTCGAATATATTCGCGGCAAGTCGTGAAAATCCGGTGTCACATGCCGGGCAAGACGGGCTTTTGTGCCCCGCAGACGATCCGGCTTGCCGGTGCGAAGTGGTTGAGAGTGCCTGGTGCAGCGCACGGCAGGGAAAAGGTGCGCCGGTTTCGGACGACCTTCAGGAGGCGTTTGACAACGACAGGCGCATTTCAGACTGAACGATAAAGCGATCAGCCCCGAGCCCCTGCAGCACGGCACTCAAGGCGCTATCTGCGGAATCGACATTGACCAATGTCAGCGAACCGACCGTGGCGGCCGCAGCGAGCAGGTCTTCGATAGCCGAGGGTTCGCTGGCGGCAATCTGATGGACAAGGCCACCCGTGCCGATGATCGCTCCACCCTTTTCATGCAGGAAGCATGTCAGTGGTAAGCGGGAAATGGTTTCCGTGGCGTTCTGCCAGGTTGGCTCCCATGTCGAATACCTGTGAATGGCATTCGCGACGCTGCCGAAATCCGACTGTTTGCAGGAGGATCGATCAGGAGAGGGATGATCAAGCCGATAGCAGTCGAGTTTTCTGGTCACATCGAAACCCATCTTCCGATAGAGACGTTCAGCGGCTGCATTTCCTTCGATGACCTCGAGCGAAAAGCTCTCGCTGCCGCCATTCTGCGCCGCACTTATCGCCGCCATGCCCAAGCGGGACGCCAATCCTCGACCTCGGTGACCAATCCGCGTTCCGCTGCCGATCAGATACCGTTTGGTGTTCCGCGTCGCGACGTTCCAGAACCCGATGATTTCATCATCGTCGACGGCGACAAAGGACGCCTCGGGGTCGAAACCTCTGGAGATCAGCGTCGCCTTGAAGGTGTCTGCATCCGGTTGCAACGGCACGATGTAGTCAGAAAACGCGGCAAGCATGGCGCGATGCAGAGCACCCAGGTCAAAGCCTGATCCGGCAAAAGAAGCAATTCGTAGCATTTTGTGTTTTCACGGCTCCGGGCTGCGGACAGACGCAAAGAAGGGTTTTTTTACGCGACGCGCAAGTCGCTGAGATCTTTTGCCTATCAAGCGGGGTTCATCGAGTCCCGGGCTGGGCTGTTCCGGGCAGCCACCGGCGGCACTGCGGCGAAAGTGCCCTTTGTCCGCGCTGCGCAGCTTGGCGGGGGTGGCGAGAAGGCCCGGGTTGGGTCAGCCTTGACTGCTGCGGATCGCTGACGACACCTAGAAGATCAAAGGGATCGAGACAGATATGCCCGGCGTTCGCCAGCCGCGCGGCACAGTCAGGGCGGGCCGGACCGGCCGTTTCAGCGCGTGGGCACCGGGGTTTCGCCGCGATAGTCGTAGAAGCCACGGTTGGACTTGCGGCCGAGCCAGCCCGCCTCGACGTATTTCACGAGCAGCGGGCAGGGGCGGTACTTGGTGTCGGCCAGCCCGTCGTGAAGGACGTTCATGATCGCGAGGCAGGTGTCGAGCCCGATGAAATCGGCCAGTTCCAGCGGGCCCATCGGGTGGTTGGCGCCCAGTTTCAGGCAGGTGTCGATGCTCTGAACCGAGCCGACGCCTTCGTAGAGCGTGTAGATTGCCTCGTTGATCATCGGCATCAGGATGCGGTTGACGATGAAGGCGGGAAAATCCTCGGCGCTGGCGGATGTCTTGCCGAGCTTGTCCACGACGCCGGCGAGAAGCTGGTAGGTTTCTTCCGACGTGGCGATGCCGCGGATCAGTTCCACCAGTTGCATGATGGGCACCGGGTTCATGAAGTGGAAGCCCATGAACCGCTCGGGCCTGTCCGTCGCTGCGGCAAGGCGGGTGATCGAGATTGACGAGGTGTTGGAGGTGAGGATCGTGTTCTCACCGAGATGCGGCGCGAGCGACTTGAAGATCGCGTGCTTGATGTCTTCCTTCTCGGTGGCGGCCTCGATGATCAGGTCCGTCTTGCCGACCTCGGAAATGTCGCCTGTGGTGGTGATGCGCCCGAGCGCCTCGGCCTTTTCGGCCTCTGTGATCCTCTCGCGCGAGACCATGCGATCGAGATTGGCCTCGATGATCTTCAGGGCATTGGCCATCGCCTCTTCGGAAACATCGTGGATGAGGACGTTGTGGCCCGATTGGGCAAAGACATGGGCGATCCCGTTGCCCATCTGCCCTGCCCCGATGACGCCAACATTCTGGATTTCCATCTGCTACACTCTCGAAAAGACGTTCCCGGCGACTCTAGGGGGGGAGATATTTGGGTGCAACTGCGAAAAAGCGACGAGGACACACGGTGACAGGCAGGGTGATGGAGCGGTGAGGGACTACCTGACGCAACCGGGGATTGCCGGACTGCTGGCGATGCTGCTGATCGCCTTTTTTCTTGTTTCCGGCAGGGCGCGGGTCGGGATGTTGCTGGGGATGTTGCTGTCGGTGGTTGTGGTTGGCGTGATCCTGCAACGGCAGGACGCTTTCGATCCACCGGCACCCGGTGAGTTTCGGGCACCGGAGGCGGCGGAGGAAGAGCCGGAGGTGGAAATGCCGCGACTGACGGCCAGTCAGAGGGCCGGGGCGCAACGACTGGCGATCGGGGCGGTTCGTCAAGGGCGGCTTACAGGTGCCGGCGTGGCCGTGTACCGGCTGCCGCGGGGGAATTTCGAGGTGCTGGTGCGCGGGGGAGGGGTGTTGGCATCGCTGCACGAGGCCGCGGGCGGAGATATCGCCACCTATCGCCCGGACCCGAAGGGCGCGACGATCCGGCCGGATGGAGCCTATTTGCGGGTCGGGAATTCCGGCGCGCGCAGCGGCTGGTACGAGGTGCGGTTCGTGCGGAAGGAGTGAGTTAGCGCGGGTTTGCGACCGGATGCCGTGTGGCGTTTGGTTGATGCTGAACGCGGAGCTGGCCGCCTGATTTGAGTATCGAATTATTTTTGACTGTCCTGTCGATCTCCCGTCCCGACGTTTACCCAGAGGCGCACATCACAGAGCATACGCGCCGCTGCGCGGACCGGCTGGACATACGTGAGTGGACGAGCGTTCGTCGCGGTGCAGGCGCCCTTCAGCGCCGTTTTACGAATACGACATCCAAGGCCAGAACATATCGGTTCTGATCTACAATACGGTGGGAGAGTTCGTGAGGGACGCCGGGCTCCTAAGGTTTCCGGCGCGTTTCGATATCAGTAATGGACCTGTGGATTTCAGGGCAAAAAGGGCCGCAAGTGGCTTTCTCGACATTCAAATCGTCGAGAAACGCTGAAGGGTGCAGCCGGAATGGCCTGCGCGGTTACCGTCTTCCGTCCGGTTCAGCGAGTGCGAGTGAATTTTCCGGGGTTGCCCGGGTGGTGAAAGACGCCGGCTTTGGCGAAACGGCCGCGAAGTTTGCCGTGCGGGATCGGGACGCCGGTGCCCGAATCCGAGGGAGGCACCGCCGCGCCTTCGGCGGCGGTGCGTCCGATTCTCAGCCCAGTGCGTCTTTCAGCTTCGGGACGGCGTCGAAGAGATCCGCCACGAGTCCGTAATCGGCAACCTGGAAGATCGGGGCTTCTTCGTCCTTGTTGATGGCCACGATCACCTTGCTGTCTTTCATGCCCGCGAGGTGCTGGATCGCGCCCGAGATGCCGACGGCGATGTAGAGGTCTGGCGCGACGACCTTGCCCGTCTGGCCGACCTGCCAATCGTTCGGAGCATAGCCGGAATCGACGGCTGCGCGCGATGCGCCGACGGCCGCGCCGAGGGAATCGGCAAGGCTTTCGATCAGGGCGAAGTTTTCTTCAGAGCCGACGCCGCGGCCGCCCGAGACGACGATTTTCGCGGACGTGAGTTCGGGGCGGTCGCTTTCGGCGACCTTGTCCTCGACCCATTCGGAGAGCGCCGGATCGGTGGCGGCGGAAATTGTTTCCACCGGGGCAGGGCCGCCTTCGCCGGTGGCGTCGAAGGTGGAGGTGCGGACGGAAATGACCTTGACCTTATCCGCCGATTTCACCGTCTGGATGGCGTTGCCGGCGTAGATCGGGCGCTCGAACGTATCCGCATCGACGACGCCGGAGATATCGGTGATGACCATGACATCCAGCAGGGCGGCGACGCGGGGCAGCACGTTCTTGGCATCCGTCGTCGCCGGGGCGACGATGTGGGTGTAATCGCCCGCGAGGGAGACGATCAGCGCCGCCGTCGGTTCCGCGAGGCGATGGCCGAGGCTGGCGTCCTCGGCGCAGAGTACCTTGACCGCACCATCCAGCTTGGCGGCTTCCTCGGCTGCGGCGGCCGCCTGCGCACCGGCGCAAAGTACAGTGACATCGCCCATGGCCTTGGCCGCCGTCATCGCCTTGGAGGTGGCATCCCAGGAAAGTTCGCCGTTGGTGACCTCTGCAAACAGAAGAACGCTCATCAGATTACCCCCGCTTCGTCTTTGAGTTTGGTGACCAGTTCCTCGACCGAGCCGACCATGACACCGGCCTGCCGGGTGGCGGGTTCGGCGGTGGAGACGACTTCGAGGCGCGGGGTGACATCGACGCCGTAATCGGCGGGTGTCTTCTCGTCCAGCGGCTTCTTCTTGGCCTTCATGATATTGGGCAGCGAGGCGTAGCGCGGCTCGTTCAGGCGCAGATCGACGGAGATGATGGCGGGCATCTTTACCTTGATCGTCTGGAGGCCGCCATCGACCTCGCGCGTGACATTGGCGCTGTCACCCTCGACCGTGATTTCGGAGGCGAAGGTGGCCTGCGACCAGCCGAGCAGGGCGGAGAGCATCTGGCCGGTGGCGTTCATGTCGTTATCGATGGCCTGCTTGCCGCAGATCACGAGGCCCGGGGCCTCCTCATCGACGATGGCCTTGAGGATCTTGGCGACGGCCAGCGGCTCGATGTCGGTGTTCACATCCTCGGTGGCGACGACGAGGATCGCGCGGTCCGCACCCATCGCGAGGGCGGTGCGCAGCGTTTCCTGCGCCTGCTTGACGCCTATGGAGACGGCGACGATTTCCTCGACGGAGCCGGCTTCCTTCATGCGGATAGCCTGTTCGACGGCGATCTCGTCAAACGGGTTCATGGACATCTTGACGTTGGCGAGATCGACGCCGGTGCCGTCTGCCTTGACGCGCACCTTCACGTTGTAGTCGATCACGCGTTTGACGGGTACGAGGACCTTCATGGGCGTTCTCCGGTTCTTGCCGCGACGCGGCGGCTCTGATCGTGCTGCCTACCTTACCCGATCGGTCGGTTCTGACCCAGAAACGACCAATTGGAGCGCCGGACGGCATGAAAGAATCTTGCGCGAATTAAGCAGGCAGGGGCGGTGGGAGCAAGGGGGACATGGCGTCACATCGGCTGCCGCTATCTGAAGGTGAAGAGCCAGGCGCCGAAGATCACGAGGGCTATGCCTGCGATCTTGCCGAAAGTGATGTCTATGGCCGGGGCGCCGAAGAGGCCGAAATAGGAGAAGGTGAGACCTGCGAGAAGCTGTCCGGTGACGATCAGGACAAAGAACGTGCCTATGCCGATGCGGGGCACGAGATAGGAGGTGCCGATGATCATCGTGGCGGACATGATGCCGGCGGTGAGCAGCCAGAGCGGCAGGCCGGGGATCCTGGCGTAATCGCGGAAGCGGTCGCCGTAGGCGAAGGAGATGACAACGGAGGAGACGAGGGCGATGGCGAAGAACGGGACATTCGCGAGCGGGGTGGAGCCGAGAAGCTGGGCGGAGCGGGCGATCATCGGCATGTAGACGGAGAGCATGGCGCCGATCAGCAGCGTAAGGAGAATGAGGGAAATGGTCATTGGGCAGGTCCTTTCGAGGAAAGGCTCCGCCCGGGTGCACGGAAGTGCAAGGGGAAATGATGGGATGGGTCAGTCAGAGAGGTGCGTTCAGACGTGTTCGGGTTGTGGATCTGCCTTCCCCCGCTCGCCATGGGATCGCGTGACTACCTGTTCGCCCCCGGTACCCAGAGCACGTCCTTCTCGCCGTTGCCGTTGGCCGTTCGGCCGATGACGAAGAAATAGTCCGACAGGCGGTTGAGGTATTTCACAGCGTGCTCGTTAACCGTTTCGACCTGTGCCAGTGCGACGGCGAGGCGTTCGGCGCGGCGGGTGACGGTGCGGCAGAGGTGGAGGTGGGCGGCGAGCGGGGTGCCGCCGGGCAGGATGAAGCTGCGGAGGGGGGAGAGGTCCGCGTTGTAGTGGTCGATCTCCGATTCCAGCCGTTTGACCTGCGATTCCGTCATGCGGAGCGGCGGGTATTCGGCCTCAGTGTCCTTCTCCATGTCCGGGCGGCAGAGATCGGCGCCGAGGTCGAAGAGGTCGTTCTGGATGCGGCTGAGGCCTTCGTCAAGCTCGCCCCCGGCATGAAGCCGGGCGAGGCCGACGGCGGCATTCGCTTCGTCCACCGTGCCGTAGGCTTCGACCCGGAGGGAATGTTTCGGCACGCGGGTACCGTTGCCGAGCGCGGTTTCGCCGGCGTCGCCGGTGCGGGTGTAGATACGGTTGAGTACGACCATCAGTTTGTGCCCCGGAAGAAAAAGGCAAAGACGACGATGAGCACCACTGCGATGAACTGCATCAGGATGCGCAGGCGCATGATCTTGTTGGCGTATTTGCGGTTGAAATCGCCACCCTTGGCAAAGCCGCCGATGCCGACCATCAGGACGACGACCACGACGAGGCAGGCGATCAGGGTGACGTAGAACATCGGGTTGGATGTCATGGGCGTTCCTTCCCGGGGCGCGCGCCCCTTTCAGCAGATACCTAGGGCGGCAGCGGCTGTTTGGGAAGGGGCGAAAGGGCGCAGGGCTCAGGCGGTGCTGAGGTGCCCGCGGGCTTCGGCGGTGACGAACGACATGGCGGCGAGATACGGCGCGGGGCCATGGCTGATGCGCGCGACGCCTGCGTTGGCAAGCTCCGACGCGATGGGGCTTTCGCGGCCGGTCATGATGTTGAGCGGCAGCGGGCAGGCGGCGGCGAGGCGTTCAATCAGTTTCGGATCGGAGAGGCCGGGGGTGAAAAAGCCGGACGCACCGGCTTCGGCATAGGCTTCCGCGCGGCGTAGCGCTTCTTCAATTTGCCCCTTATGTGCGGCGGGACCGGACTGGAAGAAGAGATCGCAGCGGGCATTGATGAACAGCGGGATGCCGGTGGTATCGGCCACGCGGCGGACGACCGCGATACGTGTTGCCTGCGCAGGGATCGGGTGGAGGCCGGTGCCGCCGATGACCTGATCCTCGAAATTCAGGCCGACAGCGCCGGTGGTAAGCAGGCGTTCGGTGTTTCGGGCCAAATCCTCTGGCGTGTCGGCATAGCCGCCCTCGAAATCGAGTGTCACCGGCAGGGCAGTGGCGGAGGTAATGCGGCTGCTGATGGCCAGCATGAGGTCGAGGGGCAGGCTCTGGCCGTCGTGATGGCCTTGCGCCGCGGCGACGGCCCAGCTTCCCGTCGCGATGGCTTTCGCCCCTGCGGTCTCGACAGCCTGCGCGGAGCCTGCATCCCAGACGTTCACGAGGTGAAGCGGGTTTCCGGGAATGTGGAGGGCCGCGAAGGTGCGGGCTCTTTCACTGATGCTCATGCCGTGACCTGTGCGAGACCGCGTTCGTGGCTGATCAGCCACTGCTTGCGCCAAAGACCGCCGCCGTAGCCTGTGAGGGTCCCGTCGGCACCGATGACGCGGTGGCAGGGGATGACGAGGGCGATGGGGTTGGCGCCGTTGGCCTGCGCGACGGCGCGGGTGGCGGTGGGCTGGCCGATTTCGCGCGCGATGTCGGCGTAGGAGCGGGTTTCGCCGGGCGGGATGGCGCGCAGGGCTCGCCAGACTTTCTGGCGGAACGGGGTGCCGAGCGGCGCGATGCGGGTGCTGAACTGGCCACTTTCGCCGGCGAAGAAGGCGGTAAGTTCCGCCTCCATCTGTTCGGTGACGGCGGTGCGGCCGATGCCGATGGGCTGGCCGGTGGCCTTCTGCAATGCTGCCAGTTCGGTGCTGATGGCGCGGCGGCTGAAGAATTCGAGAATGTGGAGGGCGTGGGCATCGGCAACGGCGATCATCTCGCCGATGGGCGTGTCGATCCAGTGGGCCTTCAGCGGCTCGTCGCCGGTGAAGCTGCCGGGCGCGCGGCCGAGGAGGCGGGCGAAGGCGGTGCGGAAGCCGGCGCCGGAGGAGAAACCGGCTTCGAGTTGCGCATCGATGACGCTTGCACCATCGGCGAGCGCGGCGGCCCCGGCTTTCAGCCGGGTGGCGCGGGCCATTTCGAGGAAGGTCATGCCGTAGTGACGCTTGAAGGCGCGGCGGATGGTGGACGGGTCGAGGCCGCGCCCGGTCAGGTCGGCTTCGGACCAGCGGCGCGAGGGATCGGCCGTGAGTTCGGTGGCGAGCGTGGCGACGACAGGGTCTGCCGGGGCGGACTCCAGTGGTTTGCAGCGTTTGCAGGGGCGGAAGCCCTCGGCGATACACTCGGCGATGGTTTCGCGGAAGGCGCAGTTCTCGGGCTTTGGTTTGCGGGCCGGGCAGGTGAGGCGGCAGAAGATGCCGGTGGAGGAGACGCAGACATAAGCGCGGCCCTCCCATGTCTCGTCGCGGGAGAGGAGCGCTTTGTAGAGCGTGGAGTTATCTGGCAGTGCGAACAGCATAGGCGATGTATAGCAGGCCGCAGGAGGCGCGTGCGCCGAAAATCGGGCGCGGATATCACAAAATCCGGGGAGCGGCCGACACTCGCGGGAGGGTTCTGCAAGGCGTGGGGTACAGAAATTAACATTTCTCGATGTTTGCAGGCATGTGGTACTGATCCGCGTTGTCGGCATTCCTCCGGCGCGTGTGTAACCATTGAGGAGACTTGAGATGCCGGCACCGGAAATTGTTGTCGATCCCGATACCGCAGGCGTTTCGATTGTCGATCCGGACCCCTCGATTTCCGTGATCTGGGATCAGGCGGTGCAGGCGGCAGTGATAGAGGCGGCGACGGGGCCGACGGTGGCCTCCCGTGCCTATGCTGTCACGCATGCGGCGATGTTCGAGGCCTGGGCGGCTTATGATCCGGTGGCGATCGGCACAGCGTTCGGCGATGCGTTGCAACAGGATGTCGGGTCGATCACGGACGTGAACAAGGCGGAGGCGATGAGCTATGCGGCTTATGTGGCCCTCGTCGACCTGTTTCCGGAACAGGTCGAGCGTTTTGACGCTTTGATGGACGATCTGGGATACACGAGCGATACTGCCGCTGTGAACAGCGATGCCGGCTTGTTGGGGATACAGGCCGGGGAAGGTGTTGTCGCGCGGTTTGCCGGGGACGGTTCCAATCAGGCGGGCGGATACGCCGACACTTCGGGCTATGAGCCGGAGAATGCCAACCGGGACAACGTGGCGGATATCGCGCACTGGACGCCGGAGTTTGTGCCGGCTGGCAGCAGTGATCCGGACAGCGTGCAGACGTTTCTGACGCCGCACTGGCAGGATGTGACCCCGTTTGCGCTGGACGCGAGCGACCAGTTCCGCCCGCCGGAGCCGGAGCCATTCTTTCTCGACACGTGGCAGGCGTCGCTGGACATGGATGCGGGGACGATCACGATTTTCGGACTCGGCGAGGATACCTCCATCCGGGATGTGCGAATGTTCCGGCGGTTCCTGCTGAACGAGTATGACTGCGACATCAGCCGGGGAGAAGTGAACCGGTTCACGAAGGAGGCGATCCGGGCAATCAATGGCGAGGGCCGGGCGGACCCCGACAACCTGCGGAGAGCGCTGACGCTGGATGTGTCGTCCGACCTGATTGGTGAGGTGATCAATCCCGGTTTCATTGAGCAGGCGGAGTATGTCGTTGGAGAAAGCGCGGCGCTGACCGACGAGACGAAAGTCGTCGCGGAGTTCTGGGAGGACGGTGGCGGCACATCTTTTCCGCCGGGAACGTGGATGACGTTCGCGGAGTATGTCTCGGCGCGGGACGACAACACGCTGGACGAGGACGCGCAGCTTTTTTTCATGATGAGCAACGCGGTCTTCGATGCCGGGATCGCGACGTGGGAATCGAAGGTGTATTACGACTATGCAAGGCCGGTTGCCGTGATTTCCGACCTTGGCGAGCTGGGGCTGATCGGGGAGTGGGGGACGGACTACCTCGGCAATGAGGGTTACGTGATCGACGCCTATGCCGGTCCGGGGCTGGGAACGCAGACGATCCTCGCCGCCGATTTCATTACGTATCAGCGTCCGGGTGCGGGGTATTCGCCGCCGTTCGCGGAATACACTTCCGGCCACAGTTCCTTCTCGGCGGCGGGTGCGGAAATCCTGAGCCTGTTCACCGGGTCGGACTATTTCGGGGCGGCGATCGACATCGACTTCCTGATGTTCGACGGTGTCGACGACCTCGACCTGACGGTTACGCTGGCATGGGACACGTTCAGCGACGCCGCCCTGTCTTCAGGTATGAGCCGGATCTACGGCGGCATCCATTTCAGTGACGGCAACGAGAACGGGCTGGATCTGGGGGCTGCCGTGGGTGCGACCGTGTATGAGACGGCGCTGGGCTTCATCAACGGTACGGCGGAGGATTTCTTCTTCGTCTGAGTGCGGTAGGGACCGCGGTAACGGACGTGGCCCTTGCAATCGAGAGGCCGTTTCCCGATAGCTTGCGAAAGCTGACGGGAGGCAAGTTTTGAATTTCGCGACTTTTCATGACCTTGCGGGGCAATCGGTTTTCGTTACCGGCGGCGGCTCCGGCATCGGGGCGGCGCTGACGGAAGGGTTTCTGCGACAGGGCTGCAAGGTGGCGTTCGTGCAGCGTTCCGACGCAGACGAATTCGTGAAGGAAATGGCCGGGGCAACGGGCAACCGGCCGCTGTTCCTGCCCTGCGACATCACCGACATCGCGGCATTGCGGGCGGCGATGGACACGGCGGCGGCGGAGCACGGACCGATCACGGTGCTGGTCAACAATGCCGCCAACGACCTGCGCCACGGGTTGGAGGACTATTCCCCCGAAGAGTGGGACAAGGCGCAGGACGTCAACCTGCGGCCGCATTACTTCACCATCCAGAAGGCCGCGCCGGGAATGCGGGCGGCTGGCGGCGGGGCCGTCATCAACTATTCGTCGATCAGCTACATGATGGGCAACGGCGGCTATGTCTCCTACGCCACGGCCAAGGCCGGCATCACCGGGCTGACGCGCGGGCTGGCACGGGAACTTGGGCCGGACGGCATCCGGGTGAACGCGCTGATGCCCGGCTGGGTGCTGACGGAGAAACAGATGGAGATGTGGGCGACGGCTGAAGATCTGGCGGCGATGATGGACCGCCAGTGCCTGAAGACGCACCTGAAGCCGGAGGACGTGGTCGGCGGCACACTGTTCCTCGCCTCGCAGGCCAGCCGGATGATGACGGGACAGGCGCTGGTGATCGACGGCGGCGTGGTGGTGACGGGATGAAGGCCGACTGGATCGCTGTCGACTGGGGAACCAGCAACCTGCGTGCATGGGGCATGGATGCGGGCGGCGCGGTGCTGGCCGAAGCGGTGAGCGAGGACGGCATGGGCGGGCTGGAGCCGGGCGGTTTCGAACCGGCGCTGCTGGAACTGGTGGAGCCGTGGCTGGGGCCGGGTGTGACCGATGTGATCGCCTGCGGCATGGTGGGCGCGCGGCAGGGCTGGGTGGAAGCACCCTACGCGAAGGTGCCGGTGGCGGCGCTGGGCGACGGCCTGACGCTGGCGCCGGTGCGCGATGGGCGACTGCGGGTGCAGATCCTTTCCGGCATCAGCCAGGACAACCCGGCGGACGTTATGCGTGGCGAGGAAACGCAGATTGCAGGCTATCTGGCCGAACAACCGAAGTATTCCGGCGTGATCGTGCTGCCGGGCACGCACACCAAGTGGGTGCAGATCGCGGATGGCGAGATCTTCCATTTCGGCACGTTCATGACCGGTGAACTTTATGCGTTGCTGTCGCGGCAGTCGGTGTTGCGACACTCGGTGGCGCAGGGGGGCGGTGCGGCTTTCGTGGAGGCGTTCGAGGCGGCGATGGCACGGCCGGAGGCGCTGGCGGCGCGTCTGTTCGGACTGCGGGCGGAGCATCTGCTGGCAGGCACGGACAAGGCGGTGCTGGGCGCGCGGCTTTCGGGGATGTTGCTGGGGCTGGAGTTCGCGGCGGCACGGCCCTACTGGTTGGGCCAGCAGGTGGTGCTGATGGCGGCGGAGCCATTGCTGGGCCTGTATCGTGAGGCGATGGGGGTGGTGGGTCTGATGCCGGAGGTGGCGGAGCCGGACGCTTGTGTGCTGGCCGGGCTGCGCGCCGCACGACTGGCGGGACTGGAAGGGAAGGGCGTGACATGAGTCGGAAGCTGATCGGGATCCTGCGCGGGGTGACGCCGGAAGAAGCGGTGGCGGTGGCCGGAGCGGTGATCGACGCGGGCATCACGCGCGTGGAGGTGCCGCTGAATTCCCCCGATCCGTTCAACAGTATCGCACGCATGGTCGAGGCCCACGGCGACAGGGCGGAAATCGGGGCCGGGACGGTTCTGGAGATCGCGCAGGTCGGCTGGCTGCTAGAAGTGGGCGGGCGCTTCGTCGTGTCGCCCAACTGCGACCCGGAGGTGATCCGCGCGACGAAGGCGCTGGGGCTGGGCTCCTACCCCGGCGTGTTCACCGCAAGCGAGTGTTTCACGGCGCTGAAAGCCGGCGCGGATGCACTGAAGGTGTTTCCGGCCGAGGTGATGGGACCGGCGGGTGTGAAGGCCCTGCGGGCAGTGCTCCCGGCCTCGACAGACATCTATGCCGTCGGCGGTGCCGGGCCGGAAAATTTCGACACGTGGGTGGCGGCCGGGGCGGCCGGATTCGGCCTCGGCTCATCGCTCTACAAGCCTGGGCGCACGGCGGAGGAGACGGGCGCGGCGGCACGGGCAGCAGTGGAAGCCTTCGACGGCATTGGCGGGTAAATCAACCGCGCCGCTGGGTGTTTGTGGGGATTGAGACGTCAGTTGGTGTTGCGGTTCCGGTCGTCAGGCAGAATTGCTGACGAGGCCAAAGAGTGGCAACCGGGACATCGCCCTGCATGTTGCGTCCCGTCGCTCGCCCCGCTTTTCGCCGCTCTTGAATGCGTCCGTTTTGGGCTGCGGGTCCGAGACGTACGGGGCACGCTCCCAACGTCCACGCAGGCTTGCGAAGGTCGCCGTTTCGCGGTAACATTCGCGTGAGGTCGGGCGGAATTTCTCCGCCGCCTTTCAGCAAAATTGTCGGAGGCATATGGGTGCGGTATCGCGAGCGCCTGCGCCGGGGATCGAGTGGCCCACGCTGGGCCTGATCTTCGTTGTATACGCAGGCTGGTTTGGACTGACTTTGGCGGCGGGTATAATTGGCGAATGGCCGGCGGCGGTCTTGCTGGCGGTTTTGCTGACGCTGCATTCCTCGCTTCAGCATGAGATCATGCATGGGCATCCGTTCCGGCGGCAGTGGCTGAACGACCTGTTTGCCATGCCGGGGGTGGGTATCTTCATTCCCTACGGCCGGTTCCGGGCGCTACACCTGGCCCATCATAAGGATGCCAACCTGACGGACCCGCTGGACGACCCGGAAAGCTTCTACTTCGAGCCGGAGGTGTTTCACAGCCTGCCGCGCTGGGCGCAGCGGGTGCTGGAGGTCAACAACACCCTGCTGGGACGGATTGTCATCGGGCCGTTGGTGGGCACCGAAGCGTTCATGCGAACGGAAATGCGGCTGATCCGGCGCGGAGACCGGACGGTGCAACGGGACTGGGTCGTGCATCTCTTGACGGTGGTTGCCGTGATCTTCTATCTCGACGCTGTGGGGATGCCGTTGCTGCCCTATGTCGCTGCCTGTTACGGGGCACTGGCGATCCTGAAGATCCGCACCTTTGCCGAGCATCAGGCGCATCTGCGCGCACCGTCGCGTTCCGTCATAATCGAAGACCGGGGACCGCTGGCGTTCCTGTTTCTGAACAACAACCTGCACGCGGTTCACCACAGCCATCCGCAGGTGCCGTGGTATGCGCTGCCGGTCGTGTTCAGATCGAAACGCATTTTCTATCTCGCCCGCAATGGCGGCTACCGGTTCGACGGGTACGGCGACCTGATCTTGCAGTACCTGCTACGGGCGAAGGAACCGTTGCCACATCCGCTGAAGCAGAAGACATGAGCGGGGCGGGCATCGCCAGCCTGCCGATGTACGTGACGGAGCGGACGGCGGCGGACTGGCGGATGCTCTGGGCGCTGATCGCCGGGGAACTGGCGGCCGCTGATGTTGCGGTGCCTTCCCTCATCGAACCGCCTTTCGAGTTGATGCCGCACTGGACGGCACCAGAATTGGTGCTGAGCCAGACTTGCTCCAAGCCCTACCGGGACAGTCTGGTGGGACGGGTGCGGATTCTGGGGGCGTTTGACTTTGGTCTGGAGGGATGCCCGGCGGGATACTATCGCTCCGCCATAGTTGTTCGCGGGGGGGAGACCCGGACGCTGGCGGCGCTGATCGACGGCGGCCGGGTGGCGATCAACGGCGCGGACAGCCAATCCGGCGCTGTGGCGTTGCAGCGTCTTGGCAGCGATCTGGCCGGGGTTCTGGTGACCGGGGCGCATCTGGCTTCCATAGATGCGGTGGCGGCGGGTGGGGCGGACGTGGCTGCCATCGACGCACAGACGTGGCGGCTGGCGCAGCGTGACCATGATGCGGCGGGAAGCTTGCGGGTGCTGCACTGGACGAAGCCGACGCCGGGACTTCCGTTGATCTGCGCTGCGGGCCAGCCGGTGGAACGGATCGCGGGCGCAGTTGCGCGGGCGGTATCGGCGATGTCGCCTGGGCTTTCGGCGCGACTTGCACTTCGCGGGTTCGTGCGGTTGCCAGAGGCGCTCTACAACGATCCGTCGATTTTCTGAGCGGCTTCGTCCGGGCTGAGGTCCTTTGCCTCATCCTCCAGATAGGCGGCAAACTCGCGGATCATCTTGCCGAGTTCCGGCGGCGTGGCCAGTTTCGCTGCCTTGCGCGGCTTGACCCAGTTGCGCCGGCGCTGGCCCTTTTCGGGGTATGAGCGCAGGTTTGTGCTGACTTCCATTGGGAAGACCTGAACCGTCAGGCGGATGCTCTTGCCGTTTTCGAGATATTTCAGGTAGCTGAAGAAGCCGATACTCCTTTCCGAGATGTCTCCGGCAACGCCGGCTTCCTCCCGCGCCTCCTGCGCGGCGGCCTCGGCATTGGTCAGGCGTTTCATCGGCCAGCCCTTCGGTGCGATCCAGCGGCGGGTGCGGCGTGAGGTGACGAGCAGGAACTGCAGGCCCTTTTTCGGCGAGCGTCGATAGCACAGCGCACACACCTGCTGGCGGCGGCGCTTGTACTTCCCCTCCTTGAGGGCGCGGCGATCCTTGACCTTATGTTTCTTGCCCATGGCCATGACTATGTCCAGCGACGGGGGGAGTGCAAGATTCGCCGTGTTGGTTGTGCCGACTTGTGGCCGCAGTGGCGCGGAGGCATAGAGACGCCGGAGCATTCGGGAGACGCTGGCTTTGGAATTGTGGATACCGATCACCATTGCCGCGGCGTTTTTCCAGAACATCCGCTTTCTGATGCAGAAACGGCTGACGTCGGAACTATCCACACTCGGCGTGACCTTCGCACGCTTCCTGTTTGCCGCGCCACTGGCGGTGATGCTGGCGGGCACGTTGCTGGCGGCAGGGCAGCCGTGGCCGGGGATGAACGCGGCGTTTTTTGGTTATGCACTGGTCGGAGCGCTGGCCCAGATCGTGGCGACAGCCTTGCTGGTAGCCTTGTTCGGGCTGCGCAACTTCGCCGTGGGGGTCACTTTTTCCAAGACCGAGACAGTGATGACGGCAATTCTGTCGGCGCTGGTGTTGGGAGAGTTGATGGCACCGGGCGGGCTGGTGGCGATCCTGATCACGGTAGTCGGTGTCGTCGTCATGTCCGGGCTGCCGGGCCGGGGCGCGCTGGCGACGGGGATCTTCAGCGGGGCGGCGGGCATCGGCATCCTGTCGGGGGTGATCTTTGCCATGGCCTCGATCGGATATAGGGGCGCCGCGCTGGCGCTGGAACAGGGTGACTTCCTGATCCGTGCGGTGGTGACGCTGGCGTTCGTAACGACTGTGCAGGCGGTGGCGATGGCTGCGTGGATGCGGTGGCGGGAGCCGGGGCAGGTTCGGCGTGTGGCGCGGGCCTGGCCGCGGGCCGGACTGGTCGGGCTGTTCGGGATGCTGGGTTCGCTGGGCTGGTTCGCGGCGTTCGCGTTGCAGAACGCGGCTTATGTCAAGGCGCTGGGGCAGGTGGAGCTGGTGTTCACGGTTCTGACCAGCGTGCTGTTGTTCGGGGAGCGGCTGAAGGCTTCGGAATGCCTTGGTATCGCCCTGATCGGCTTCGGCATTATCGTTCTGGTTCTCTGAAGACCCGAGACCGGGCTGTTGTCATCGGTCGGTTCTCAGACTGGTGCCAGCAAGAGCAGGGTTGAAAACGGACGTTCTTTCTGGCTGCATCTGATCTGAGGAAAGATGCGAGGGGGCTGCCGTAAGGACGTGAGCGAATGAGTGCGACCGAAAAAATCAACCGTCTGATGCTGATCGACGACAACGCGATCGATCAGAAGATGTATCAGCGGATCATTGCGCGATCCGGCCGGGTTGAAGAGGTCGTGACCTGCCTCAGCGCGATGGAGGCGCTGGACTACCTGGACGATCCGCAGCATCCGAAGATCGACGTGATCCTTCTGGATATCAACATGCCGCGGGTGAACGGTTTTCAGTTCCTCGAAGAGGCGACCGTTCGCTTCGGGACGGCGTTCACGCGGCTGGTGGTGGTGATGCTGACCACGTCACTCGACCCGCGCGATGCCGAGCGGGCCCGCAGTTATTCGGTTGTCCGCGATTTCCTCAACAAGCCTTTGAGCACAGAGCATCTGGACCAGATCGCACGATATCTCGAAGAGGACTGACATGCCCAGTCAGGCGGTGGGCTGGCCGTAGTAGAGACCGACGACATGCTCTGCCTCCGCGAAGAACAGCCAGCGGGCGATAAGCAGACCGGCGATGTGGCTGGCGAGGACCGGCAGCGCCAGCATGTGGCCGATACCGAACATGAGGCCGAGGCCCAGCGGGACCAGCGCCAGCAGGATAAGGGCCATGACCCGCAACTTGCGCCCGTGTTTGCGACCAATGCGGAAGACCATTTCCTTTTGCAGATAGTTCACGGAGGTGTGCGGAGCTTCCAGCAGGCGGAGGCGGGCCTCGGGGTCAAGCCCGGTGGCCGTGTTCATCGTGTGGCCGGCGCGGGCGAAGGCGGTGTCGCCATGAACCCACACGAAGGCCTGCAGCGCGGTGAGGATGGCGGACAGCCACAAAAAAGCTGTCGTGTTGCCTGCGAGCAGGGCACCGCCCGTTAGAGCATAGGCAAGAAAGAGCGCCGGTGTCGCGGGCGTATGCCATCGCGGAACCGTCTTCATCTGGGTGTAGATCATCGCCGTACAGAGAATGGTGGCGAAGGCGAGGAGGGCGGACAGGATGCCGAGCACGCTGCTGGGGCTGCCGGAGGTGACCCAGAGCAGGGCGTAGACTGAGAAGGTGGCGAGCGCGGCGATGGCGGCGATGCCTTCGCGCGACAGCCAGGATGAGCGCCATTGGCTGAGTGCCTTCCAGGCACGTTCGGGGTGGCCGAGGTGGAACAGCGAGGACAAGAGGCCGATTGCAGCCAGCGCGAGGGCGAGAATGCAGAAGGTGGCGGCAACCCACGGCGCCTTGTCGCCCGGCATGAGGCCAAGCCAGACCATCAGGCCGAAGCCGAGACCGGAAAGGGCGGTGAAGAGGATGATCGACGGCGCGGGGTGCATCAGAGCCGTTCCAGCGCCCGGTCGAGCCAGCCGAAAAAGCCGCCCGCGCCTTCTGTGCTTTCAGCGAGCAGCGGGCCCAGCACATCGGGGCCCGAGGTGTCCTGTTTGGGCCGGGGTGGCAGGTACTTGTTCACGGGTTTCGTGCCCTGCTCGGGCATCAGGTCGAAGCCGCCGCGCGCCTCCACCAGCTTGAAGACGCCGCTTTCGGGATCGGACAGATCGCCGAAATGGCGCGCGCCGGCGGGGCAGGTGCGCACGCAGGAGGGCACGCGGTCTTCCTCGGGGATGTTCTCGTTATAGATGCGGTCGACGCAGAGGGTGCATTTCTTCATCACCTTCTCCACCGGGTCCATCTCACGCGCGCCGTAGGGGCAGGCCCAGGCGCAGAGGCCGCAGCCGATACAGTCGCTCTCGTTCACCAGCACGATGCCATCCTCGGTGCGCTTGTAGCTGGCGCCGGTGGGGCAGACGGTGACGCAGGGCGCATCCGTGCAGTGCAGGCAGGATTTGGGGAAGTGGGTCACGGTGGCGGGGCCCGTTTCGGGCACGGCCTCGAAGGTGTGGACGCGGTTGAGGAAGGCGCCGACGGGCTGGCTGCCATAGGGATCGTCATCGCCCAGCGGCGCGCCGTAGGCCCCGGTGTTCCATTCCTTGCAGGAGATGACGCAGGCGTGGCAGCCGACGCAGGTATCGAGGTCGATCACGAGGCCGAGGGTCTTTTGGGTGCTGTCGGGCAGGCTGGTCATCTGGGCTCCGGTGCCGGGGCGGCGGCGCGCGCGGTCGCGGTGAATTCGGCGAGCGCTTCGTTGAACCGCTCGGGCGCATCGAGGAAAGGCGCGTGCCCGGCGCCCTGCATCGGCAGGTAGGTGGCCTGCGGAATGGCGGCGGCCAGCGCCGCGCCCGTGGCCGGGGCGACGACCGCATCCTTTTCCCCGTGGATGATCAGGACGGGGCGGCCAAGGCGGGCATAGATCGGCCGCAGGTCGCGATCCGCCGCGAACATCGCCCGCCGCGTGAGGCCCGAGACGCGCATCGCCTCGGCGGTGAAGGCGGCGATCTGGGCGCGCGGCAGGGGCGTGGCGGTGCAGGCTTCCTGGAAGGCGAGCGTGGCCTGCAGGCGGCGGGTGGGATCGTCGGTGTAGAGGTCGCGGTTAAGCGCCGGGCTGGCGGGGCCGAGCATCCACGGCTCGCGCGCGGCACCGGTGGCCGCGATGCCGCCCGCCAGCACGACACCGGCGATGGCCGCATCGCCGTGCACATCGAGATATTCGGCGATCACGCGCGCGCCATAGGACCAGCCGACAAGCACCGGCCGGTCGAACGAGAGCGTTGTGAGGATGGCGTGGAGATCGGCGGCCCAGCCTTCGGAGCCGGCGTAGGCCTGCTCGGTTTCGGGGGCATCGGATGTGCCGTGGCCGCGCAGGTCGAGGGCGACGAGGCGGTGGGTAGTGGCGAGCGGGCTTTCCAGCTGGCGCTGCCAGCAGGCATGGCTCTGCGCCCAGCCGTGGACAAGCAGGATCGGGGCGCCGTCCTGCGGGCCGGTATCGACGACGGAAAGGCCCGTGCCGTCGGCGGAGTGGATGCGGTGGTGGCGCGTCATGTCCATTCCTTGCCGTAGGCGAGCGTGGCGGGGCCGGTGCCCACGGGGGATTTCTGGTGGCCGGTATCGGGGCTGGTGGCGGGCTGGGGCGGCGCCTTGGCGATGTTCACGCGAAGGTCGTACCACGCCGCCTGCCCGGTGACGGGATCGGAGTTGGACCAGCGCAGGCCGTCGCCCTTGGGCGGTAGAAGCTCGTGGATGAGGTGGTTGAGGAGGAAGCCTTTGGTGGCTTCGGGCGCGTCCTCATCCAGCGCCCATGCGCCCCGGCGCTTGCCGATGGCGTTCCATGTCCAGACGGTATTCTCGTTCAGCGCCTCCATCAGGGCGACGGGGATGGTGATGCTGCCGTGAGCGGAGGTGAGGGTGGCCCAGTCGCCTTCCGCAAAGCCGTGCTCGCGCCAGACCTTGGCGGAGACGTAAAGCGGGTTACGCCCGTGGATCTGGCGGAGCCACGCGTTCTGGCTGCCCCATGAGTGGTACATGGCCGCCGGGCGCTGGGTGAGGGCGTGGAGTGGGTAGGCGGATTGGTCCACCGCCGCCTGCTCGAAGGGTTCGTACCAGATCGGGAGCGGGTCCATCGCCTCGCGGAGGCGGGCGCGCAGGTGGTCGGGCGGCTGGTGGTCGCCCTTGCCTTCGGCGGCCATCTGGAACTTACGCATCGGCTCGACATAGAGTTGGAAGAGGTAGGGCTCGGGCGCGTCGGAGACGTAGAAGCCCATTTTCGCGGCCCACTCCTGATAGGCCATGTTGGTGGGCTTGTTGAACTGCGCTTCGGGCGCGATGTGCTGGGACCAGAAGGCGCCGTTGGCCTTGTAGCGCTCGATCTGTTCGGGGTTCGGCGCGCCCCGACCGCTTTCGCTGCCATCGCCGCGAAAGCCCGCCAGCGGGCCGATGCCGGGGCGGCGCTGGTGGTTGAGGATGTAGTCCTCGTAGTCCTTGTAGACCGGGTTGCCCTCGGTGTCCGTCATGCCGGGGAGGCCGAGCTTCGCGCCCAACTGGATGAGAGCGGACTGGAAGCCGCGCACCTCTCGGTCGGGCTCCACCACCGGCCAGCGGATCGCGTCGGCCACGGCGTCGGGCTCGCAGATCGGGCGGTCGAGCAGGGAGATGCAATCGTGCCGTTCGAGATAGGTGGTGTCGGGCAGGATCAGGTCGGCATAGGCGACCATTTCGGAGGAATAGGCATCCGAGTAGATGATCCTGGGGATCCTGTAGTCGCCGGTTTCGTCGGTGTCGGTCAGCATCTCCATCACGCCGGCGGTGTTCATCGACGAGTTCCATGCCATGTTGGCCATGTACATGAACAGCACGTCGATCGGGTAGGGATCGCCCGCGTGGGCGTTGGAGATGACCATGTGCATCATGCCGTGGGCGGCGAGGGGCGCCTCCCACGTGAAGGCCTTGTCGATGCGGGCGGCGGTGCCGTCAGGCTTGATGCCGAGATCCTCCGGCCCGCGCGGGTAGCCGAGATGCGGGCCGTCGAGCGGTTTGCCGGGGGTGGTGCGGAAATGCGGGCGCGGGTGGGCGGAAACGGGCTTGGGGTAGGGCGGCTTGAAGCGGAAGCCGCCGGGCACTTCGACCGAGCCGAGGAGAAGCTGGAGGACGTGCAGGGCGCGGCATGTCTGGAAGCCGTTGGAATGGGCGGAGATGCCGCGCATGGCGTGGAAGGAGACGGGGCGGCCCTTGGTGGTTTCGTGGCGGGTGCCGCGGAAATCCGTCCACGGCTGGGGGATCTCGATTTCTTCCTCGAAGGCGGTGCGGGCAAGCTCGGCCGCGATGCGTTTGATCTGCGCGGCCGGGATGCCGCAGCGCTCGGCCACCGCTTCGGGCGCGTATTCGGGTGCGAGGTAGCGGTTTGCGAGATGTTCGAAGACGGGGGTGAGGCCATCGTGGGTGCCGTGGAGGGCGGGCTTGAGGCCGGGTTTGTCGAAGGGCTGGGGGCTTTGGGTGGCGCGGTCCCAGACGAGTTCCTTGCCGGCATCGTCGCGGGCGAAGAGGCCGTCCGCATCCAGCAGCACGGGGGCATTGGTGGTGCGGATGAGGTAGTCGAGGTCGATGTTGCCGGATTTCAGCAACTCGTGGACGAGGGCCAGAATGAAGAGCCCGTCGGTGCCCGGCGTGATGGCGACCCATTCGTCGGCGATGGCGTTGTAGCCAGTGCGGACGGGGTTGACGCCGATGATCTTGGCCCCGCGTTCCTTCAGCCGCCCGAGGCCCATCTTTATCGGGTTGCTGTCATGATCTTCGGCCACGCCGAAGATCATGAAGAGCTTGGTCCGCTCCCAGTCGGGGCTGCCGAATTCCCAGAACGCGCCGCCGAGCGTGTAGATGCCGGCGGCGGCCATGTTGACCGAGCAGAAGCCGCCGTGGGCGGCGTAGTTGGGCGTGCCGAACTGCTGCGCCCACCAGGAGGTAAGGCTTTGCGACTGGTCGCGCCCGGTGAAGAAGGCGAGCCTTTCGGGCGCGGTCTCGCGCACGGGGGCGAGCCAGCTTGCCGCCGTCTCCAGCGCCTCGTCCCAGGTGATCTCCTCGAACTCGCCGGAGCCGCGGGGGCCTGTGCGGCGCAAGGGCGCGCGGAGCCGGGCGGGGGAGAGATGCTGCATGATCCCCGCCGAGCCCTTGGCGCAGAGCACGCCCTTGTTCACGGGGTGATCCCGGTTGCCCTCGATGTATTTTACTTTGCCGTCCCGCAGGTGAACGTTGATGCCGCAGCGGCAGGCGCACATGTAGCATGTCGTCTTGCGGATCTCGTCTGCCACCTTCGGGGAGGTGTCGATCTTGGGCTGGTGCGTCATGGGGCGAGAGTGACGGGTGGCGGGGGAAAAAGCGAGGCCAGATCGGGTGTTTGTTAGGGCCAGATGGGGGGTGCCCAGAGTTGGGCCACGGCGCGGGACGGTGGAGGTGCACTTGGACGACCGGTATTTCGCACGGCGGAAAGCGGCTGTCCCTCCCTCGTTCACAATAGCGCGCCGAGCTTACCGAAATGATCCAGTACGGCCCGCACACGCGCGGTGGAACGCAGGTCCGGATGCGAGAGGAGCCAGAGGTCGACAGCAAGTTCGTCGACCGGGTGCCCTATCCGTTTCAGTTCGGTGTCGGTATCGGCGAGGTAGCAGGGCAGAACCGCGACGCCGATCCCGGATTTGACCGCCGCATACATGGCAAGCACGCTGTCGAGGCGACAGACGCAGGCCTCATCGCATTCCATTTTTCGCAGCCATGCGTGAAGCTGGCCGTAGGCCATCGACGCGCTCGGCGCTATCCAGGGCAGGGCTTTCCAGCGCGGCGGGGGACGGTCTGCGACATCGAGCGTACGGTGCGCATAGACGGCCTGACGGATCGGGCCCAACCTTCGCCCGACAAGGTGATCGTCCGGCGAAGAAGCGGGCCGGATCGCGATGTCGGCCTCGCGGAGGGAAAGGTCGGATATTTCGTTGGAGACGGCGATATCCAGGGTGATTTCGGGCTGCAGTTGGCGGAAACGCCCGATTTCCCCGGCCAGCAGGCCGTAGAGCAACGTGTCGGTCGTCGCCACGCGCACCACGCCGGAAGGCCGCAGGTCCTGGCCCGAGAGGCGCCTCTCCGTTGCGTTGGTCAGTTCGGCGATCTGTCGGGCGACAGAAACGATTTCCTCTCCGGCCGCGGTCGGCCGATAGCCTGTGCGGAACCGATCGAAGAGCCGAACGCCGAGCTTCTGTTCCACAGCATTGATCCTGCGGAACATCGTCGGATGGCTCGAACCCGCCAGTTGGGCCGCGCGGGTCAACGACCCGGCGTCCGCGACGCGGAGGACGGTTTCGTAATCGTTCCAGTCGAGCTTGTCGTTCATTTTTGAAAGAGTGTGCTGCCTGATCTTGTGAATACCTATCACAGATGAACGACTAAAGTGAGCGCACAAGAGCAACTGGCGGAGAGTCCCTGATGCAGACGCATATCGTTCATGTTCACCCCGAAGCCGCTTCCTACAATGGCGCGCTGACGCGGACGGCGGAGAGCAAATTGCGCAGGGCCGGTGGCACGGTAACGGTCAGCGATCTCTACCGCGCGAATTTCGATCCGGTGGAGCGGCCGGAGCACTATGCGAACCGGGCCGATGAGGGATGTTTCGCGGCTCTGGGCGAGCAGCGCAACGCCTGGGCGACCGGCACGCTGGCCGAAGATGTGGCGGCGGAGATCGACAAGCTGGAGCGCGCCGATCTGGTGATCTTGCAATTTCCGCTGTGGTGGCACGCGCCGCCGGCGATGCTGAAGGGCTGGATGGACCGGGTGTTCGTGAGCGGGGGCTTGTATACCAGCAGGATGCGCTATGACGCCGGCTATTTCCGGGGGCGTCGGGCGCTGATCTCCGTTACGACGGGGGCGCCGCGGTCGGCTTTCGGGCCGGGCGGTCGGGGTGGTGATTTCGACACGATGCTGTGGCCGGTGCATTATTCGATGCACTACATGGGCTTTTCCGTGCTGCCGCCGTTCGTTTCCTACGGTGTTCAAGGGCATGGCTACAGCTACGAGGACGGAAGCAGCCTGCACGACAGGCTCAAAGGAAACCTGGATGCGTGGTCTGCGTGCCTGTCGGGCCTGGACGATGTGGCGCCGATGAACTTACCCAACTGGAGCGATTGGAACGAAGACGGCAGCGCGGCCCCGTAGGAAAAGCACGGGAGCGGGGATGCCGTTCACCCCTTGCGCACGGTGGAGAAGCGTGGAGCCTTGCCGGGCCGGGATCAGGGGCGCTGCATGCGCCTAAAAAGGGCATGCAGATGCTTGAGGGGCTGGCTGACACGCGGCGCGCGGGTTGTTTCTGCGATGCCACGCGGCACGTGCGGCCGGACCGGCGCGCCGGTGCAGCGATGGTCGTTTGTGCCCGGAGCCGACATGCGTGTCGCTTCGAACATGCTTTGTGCGAGAATTCCCAACATTTCGATCACCTCCGCGGAGAGGGTACGGGCCGGAGGTTGAATATCTGAAACGAATAAGTTTGCTGATTGTGATGAGTTTTGTTAATCATTTGGGCATGAAACGCGATCTTGAAATGGACCTCTTGCGGTCATTCGTGGCGGTGGCGGCGCATCGCAATTTCACGAAGGCGGCGAACGCTGTGGGGCGCACGCAATCTGCCGTGAGCCTGCAGATAAAGCGGCTTGAGGATATCGTGGGCAAGCGGCTGTTCGAGCGGAGCCGCCAGTCCGTGACGATAACGCATGCGGGCGAGTCTATGCTTGTCTATGCCGGCCGCATCCTTGCGGCGAACGACGCGGCGCTGTCTCACATTCAACGGCCCGAGGCGGCGGGGCTGGTGCGGATCGGCGCGCCGGACGATTATGCGACCTTCCTTCTGCCGCCGATCCTGTCGGCCATCGCCAGGGACTACCCCCGCCTGCAACTGGAGGTGACCTGCGACAACGCCAGCGATCTGCTGCCGCAACTGGCGACGGACGCGCTCGATGTCGTGGTTGCGACGCATCGGGCGGACGCGGTGGCGGGCGAAGTTGCGCGCTACGAACCGCTGCACTGGGTTGCCGCCCCCGATTACCTCGACGATCCTGCGGCGCCGTTGTCGATGGTGCTGTTTCCGCCGGGATGCGTGTGCCGGGACATCGCGCTGGGAGCGTTGCGGCGGATCGACCGGGCGTGGCACGTGGCCTATTCCACGCGCAGCATCGCGTTGATGGAGAAGGCCATTTTGGAAAACGCCAGCGTGTCGGTGATGGAGGCCTCGGTCATTCCCGCCGGCCTGTGCGTCATCGACGGCCGAGAGGGATTTCCCTCGCTGCCCGACGTGGTGATCTCGGTCCATCGAGGGGCCGCGCGAGAGGCGCATGTCTCACTGGTGGCCGATTATCTTTCGGCAAGGCTCGCGGGCAGTGGTGCCAAGGAGATGGCCGGACAGTAACGTGCCCGGCCTACTTCGCCGGCGGCAGGATCAGAACGGCGCGGAAGTCGTTGACGTTAGTCAGGGTCGGGCCGGTGATGATCTGGTCGCCGGGACGGGGGAGATGGCGATGTTGGGCTGGTGCGTCATGGGGCGAGACTGCCGGGTGGCGGGGAAAGCGACGCCAAATCGAGTGATTGTTAGGGCCAGTTGGGCGGGCTTGGATAAGGGCACAAAAGTAAGAGTAGAAAGGCCGGAATGAGCCTTTAGTAACCGATGCTGCACCCTACACGAGTGTTAGCTTATCAGAGTCAATCAGCACTTTGGGGCATTGCTTTGTGATGTACAGTTTTTCTCAAACTGTTCCGCTTCCGACCAGAACGTGAAACCTACACGCTTTCGCGTTGCGCAAACAAAACACAAGTCCGAGAAATGGCGAAAGTATCGATTGAAGAACTGCGAGTGCGCCGAACTCTTGCAAAAGAGCGTCAAGCGCAACTAGAACACAGGGCCGGGCCATCCCAACGAGTCCGATGGGACGACCATTGGCGACATGTTTATGCGCAGCATCCGTACCTACTGGGCGCACCAGACGAGCGGATCGATGAGCGCTTCTGTAATGTCTTCCAGAACGTTATGGAACTTGGCGACAATGGCAAAATTCAGCTTGTGTCACTTCATGCGAACCCCGAGTTTATGGAAGCTTTCACGCACCTTCTTGAAGAATATGCCTTTCGAACCGGTGGTAGGCCACCACCGAACTTAATCAAGTGTGCGGGTGCGCCAATAAAGAAGTATTTCGAGAACGGCACTCCGATTGGCGTCCGGATGTTCGAAGGCTATGAAGCTCCTTCGAGGCCAATTCTCGTCAAGTACGGCAAGCGCAGATACCTGGAGCCAATGCTGCAAAAAGGCGAACTTCGGTTGGCCAATGCTGGCCTCTACAATGATTCTGGATTTCTCGATGCAGTGAGGGATGATGAGACGAGACGAACTTTCTTTCTGCCAACCTATCATGAGCGGCTTGAAGGAAAGACGCACCTCGAGTTTCAAGGAAAAAAGCAAGCATATGATGACGACGACGTAGTGCTGCCTTTAGTATTTGGAGACTACTACCTGTTCAGCCTTTGCGAGAGCATCCACCATCGAATGCCTACCGATTTCGATGCAGATGCGGCAATTGTGATCCACAATCCAGAACTGTTCAAACAGCGGCTCATCGGCACGTTTCTAGCCCAACGTCCCGATTTCGTGCCTGCAGCAGGGCGCGTAATTTACTATGATCCTTACCGTGATTACACGAAATTTAGGGAACCCATGTTAGCTAAGCACTTTGGGTACGCCTATCAAAAAGAGGTGCGGGTAGTAATGCGTCCCAAAAGGCAGTCATTCCTCCCGCTTGAGCCCATCTTTTTGAACATCGGTTCGATGAGCGACTATGCTGAAATGGTGGCTGTTTAAGCTTGGACAGCGCTTGCTCGCGCCGTTCCGTCGGATTTGCCTTTGCCACCGAAGAGTGCTCGAAGCGGCCATTGGCAAAACTTTGTCGGTCGGCAGCTTCGTCCGCAAGGCGGACATATTTCAAAATTGTCGCGATTTTTGGACGCGCTGCAATAATTTTCGGCGCTGAGCACGCTGTGGAGGGTCGCTACATCATCTCGAGAGGTTGTGTCTGTCCTTCCTGCGCAACAGAGGGGCAGCGCCGGATCGTGGGGTGGCGCTTCCGATCTCGACGCCATGCGATTAATGCCTGCCAAGTGTCTGCGAACCTCGATCTCCGCCCTTGCGCTCGCCAATCGCCAGCCCGCGGGGACGGGCCGGCGCTGGCCCGGCGGCGCTTGCGCGCCTTGTTCCGGGCCGGGCGGGGTTGGTGGTGCGAATTCGTTTCATGGGACTTGGCGAGTTGCAAGTCTACCCTACCCCTCCGGCGGCAGGACCAGAACGGCGCGGAAGTCGTTGACGTTGGTGAGGGTCGGGCCGGTGATGAGCTGGTCGCCCAAGGCGGCGAAGAGGCCGTGGCCGTCGTAGGCGTGGAGGGCCTTGGCGAGGCGGTCGCCGGCGCGGGCGTGGCTGGTGGGGGTGACGATCGCGCCCGCGACCTCCTCGGCGCCATCGATGCCGTCGGTGTCCGCCGCCAGAGCGTAGATGCCGCCGGTGTCGCCAAGTTCCGTCATGAAACCCAGCAGGAAATCGACGTTGCGGCCGCCCTTGCCGAGGGTGCGGTCGTCGCGGGGCAGGGTGACGGTGGTTTCGCCGCCGGTGAGGGTGACGTGCGGCGCGTCGCCGGGTTTCATTGTGGCGCGTGCGGCAATGGCTTCGCGGGCGAAGGCGCGGCCGGTCTCACGGGCCTCACCCTCGATCGTGTCGGAGCCGATGGTGACTTGCCAGCCACGTGCACGGGCGGTTTCCGCTGCAGCCTCCAGCGCCTGCATCGGGGTGGCGATCAGGGTGGTGGTGGCGGTCGCCAGCCTCGGGTCGTCGGGCTTCACGCTCTCGTTCGCCGGATCGGACAGGGCGGCGGTAAGTGCCGGTGTCAGCGGCAGGTCGTAGCGGGCGGCGAGTTCGCGGGCGTCGGCGAGCGTCGTCGGATCACCGACGGTAGGACCGGACGCGATATCCATGGGGTCGTCGCCCGGCACGTCGGAAATGAGCAGCGACAGTACCCTTGCCGGATGGGCGGCGGCTGCGAGGCGGCCGCCATTGATGCGGCTGACATGGCGGCGGATGCAGTTCATCTCGTCGATTGGCGCACCGGAGGCCAGCAGCGCCCGGTTGAGGGCGGCGCGGTCGTCCTCGGATACGCCGGGCGGCATGAGCGAGAGAAGGGCCGATCCGCCGCCGGAGATGAGGGCGATCAGCAGATCGTCGGGCCCGAGCTCGGCGGCGAGGGCAAGGATGCGGCGGGCGGCGCTGGCGCCGGTGGCGTCCGGCACAGGGTGGGCGGCTTCGATGATCTCGATCTGGCTGCAGGGCACGGCATGGCCGTAGCGGGTGACGACGATGCCTTCGAGCAGCACGTCGGAGCCGTAACCGGCCTCCAGCGCTGCGGCCATTGCCGCCGACCCCTTGCCGCCGCCAACGACGACTGTGCGGCCGGCGGCCGGCTCCGGCAGATGGGTTGCAAGCATTTTCGATGGCAGGGCGGCGGCGACGGCAGTCTCGAAACAGGCGCGCAGGTCGGTCTCTATGCTCATGCGAGGGTTACCTCCGGTTCCGGCAGAACAGGGGCGGCGAAGGGCGCGACGAAAACGGACCCGGCCTCCGGCTCGGCGGCCAGTTCATCGGTGGTCATGTCCTGACGGGCCGACGTGGTGAAGATGCGGCCATCGGGGCTGAGGGCCGGGCAGGTCGTGCGGCTGACGGGAGCCGAGATCAGCGTGCCGGGTTTGCCGTCCGGCGTGATTTCGAGAATGCCGGAGCCGCCCCAGAGCGATGTCCAGATCGAGCCGTTGCCGTCGATGATCGCCCCATCCGGCCCTCCCGTGCCCTGATGGCGGTAGAAATCCTCCGGCTCGCCGACCGGGAAGCCGGCAACGTCGAGCGGCCAGCGGTAGATCGTCCGCAGGGGCGAGTCGGCGAAATAGGCCGTCTGGCCATCAGGAGAAAAGCACAAGGCATTGGGGATGGTGATGTTGGAGATCAGCGCATGCATCTCTCCCTCGTAGAACCGATAGATCGTGCCGGCGCCGGCTTCCGCCTTCTTGCCCATCGTGCCGATCCAGAAACCGCCCTGACGGTCGGCGCGGCCGTCGTTGGACCGGGTGACGGGGTTATCGGCTTCGAGTTCCACCAATGGGCGACGGCCGCCGGTGGCGGGATCGAAATGGCTGAGGCTGGTTTCGCTGGCGATGATCAGCCCGCCCTCCCGGCAGCGACCTGCAGCAGAAGCATGTTCGCCCATTGACCAGCTTGTGAGGTCCTGACCGGTGCCATCCAGCGCGTGCAAGGTCTTGCCGAGGATGTCGAAGAAGTAGAGACGGTCATCAGCCCAGAGTGGACCTTCACCCAGTTCGCAGCGGCTGGGATGAAAGAGTTGGACGGTTTGCGGGCTGGGCATTTAAGCGGCACTCCTTGCGGTATTGACCTTCGGATAACATGAGTTGCGGCAAAGACAAATCAGACAAAGGGCCGGGGCCCAAGATGCCGCTTGTGAGCGCCCGATTTCGCCCCTAGGCTCAGTTCTCATGAAAGATACACAAAGCCCTTACACCCTGCTTGAAACCTGGCTTGCCGGGGCGGGCGATATCCGTTCCGTCCGTGCGGCGGTGTGCGATTTCAACGGCTGTCTGCGGGGCAAGAGGGTGCCGGTTTCCAAGGCGCTGTCTCTGGCCGACGGCGTGCGGATGCCCCTGTCCGTCTCTGCCCAGGACATCTGGGGCCGGGACGTGGGCAGTAACCCGATGGTCACCGGCGGTGATGCCGATGCGCTGGCAGTGCCCACGGGGCGGGCGCCGGTGCGGATGGACTGGCTGGCGGCACCGACGGCACTGGTACCGATGTGGATGCAGTCCCTCGACGGCGAGCCGAGCTTCGCCGACCCGCGACGGGAATTGGCTCGCGTACTGGGGCGTTACACGGCGCGGGGCCTGACGCCGGTGGTTGCGATGGAATTCGAGTTCTATCTCGTGGCCGAGGGCAGCATGCAGGAGGGCGAGCCGGGACCGGTGATTTCGCCCATGACCGGGCGGATGGTGGAGGCCGAGGGCGTGCTTTCGCTGGATGATCTAGATGCGTTCGAGGGCTTCATCGAGGATGTCCACCGGACAGCAGAGGCCTCCGACATCAATCTCGATGCGGCGATATCCGAGGGTGGCGCCGGGCAGTTCGAGGTGAACATGCTCCATTCGGACGACGCCCTGAAGGCCGCGGACGATGCGCTGCTGTTCAAGCGTCTGGTCAAGGGCGTGGCGCTGCGGCACGGGTTCGCGGCGAGTTTCATGGCCAAGCCTTTCGCCGGCATGGCCGGCTCCGGCCTGCATGTGCACTTCTCCTGCCTCGATGCCGATGGCGCGAACATCTTCGACAATGGCGGCGACGACGGCTCTACCGAGATGCGGCACGCCGTGGCGGGAATGCTAGCGGCGATGCCGTCCTCCATGTTGCTGTTCGCACCGCATCTGAACTCCTACCGCCGGTTCGAGCAGGGCAGTCATGCGCCGACGACGACGAGTTGGGCATACGAGAATCGGCTGGCGGCGGTGCGCATTCCGGCCGGGCCGGGATATGCGCGGCGGATCGAACATCGGGTTTCCGGTGCCGACTGCAACCCTTATCTGCTGCTGGCCGCCGTGCTGGGTGCTGGGCTGGATGGAATCGAGGCCGGGCGCGAGCCGCCGAAGCCCGTGACGGGCAATGCCTACGAGAGCGGTGCGCCGGAAGTGCCGCAGCGCTGGAGCGCCGCGATCGACGGGTTCGGCGCCGCCTATCTCGATCCGCGGTTCGTGGAGCTGTTCCGGGCGTGCAAGGCACAGGAACTTGACCGGTTCACGGCGCAGGTCTCGCCTTTTGAAATCTCAACATACCTGGATGCTGTCTGAAATGACGGAACACACGACGAGCTATTACGCCGCCAGTGCCAACCCCGCGCCTGAGCGGCCGCCGCTGCGCGGGGAGGTGTCGGCGGACATCTGCGTTGTCGGCGGCGGCTATTCCGGCCTGTCGACCGCTCTGACCCTTGCGGAGGCCGGCCATTCGGTGACGCTGCTTGAGGGGGCCAAGATCGGCTGGGGCGCTTCGGGGCGCAACGGCGGGCAACTTGTCAACGGTCTCAATGCCTCACTCGAGAAGATCGGGCGGGTGTACGGGCCGAGGATACAGGCGTTCGTCGGTGGGCTGGTGCAGGAGGGTGGCGAGATCATCCGCGACCGGGTGGCACGTTATGACATTCAGTGCGACCTGAAGCCGGGTAACCTGTTCGCGGCCTATACCGACGCGCAGATGAAGGATCTGGAGGCGAAGAAGACGCTGTGGGAATCCTTTGGTATGACAGACCACGAGATGGTGGATCGCGAGGGAATGCGCCGCCACGTCGCCACGGACGTCTATCGTGGTGGCATGATAGACCATAGCGGCGGGCACCTGCATCCGCTGAATCTGGCCCTTGGCGAGGCGGAGGCGATCGAGCGGAACGGCGGCCGGATCTACGAGCAGAGCAAGGTGACCGAAGTCGATCTGTCCGGTGCGCCGGTGCTGAAGACGGCGGAGGGCGAGATCGCGGCGAAGACGCTTGTGCTGTGTGGCAATGCTTATCTGGACCGGCTGATGCCGGAGTTGACCAACCGCATTCTGCCGGCCTCGACCCAGATGATGGCAACGGAGCCCCTGGGCATGCCGGAATTGATGCCATCGGATATCTGCGTGGAGGATGTGCGCTACATCCTCGACTATTTCCGCATGAGCGCAGATGGACGCCTGATCTTTGGCGGCGGGACTGTTTACGGCGGCACCGATCCGGCTGATGTGGTGGCAAAGCTGCGGCCGAATCTGGAAAAGGTTTTCCCGCAACTCAAAGGGGTGAAGATCGACCACGCGTGGTCCGGCAACTTCGCCCTGTCGTTTACACGGGTTCCGCAGATGGGGCGGATTGGTGAAAATACGTACTTTGCCCACGGCTATTCAGGGCACGGGGTGACAGGTTCCCACCTGTTCGGGCGAATTTTGGGCGAGGCGATCAATGGCGACTTGTCACGCTTTGATACATTCGCCAGTCTGCCGTGGTACCCCTTTCCCGGGGGGCGGACCTTCCGTGTGCCGTATTCGGTGGTCGGAAGCTGGTGGTACGGCCTTCGGGATCGACTTGGGATCTGACAGGAACGGGAGTGTTCTATGATTAAAACTGGTGTGTTCGCGTCTGCACTGGCCTTGGCGGCCGGGTCTGCCTTTGCGCAGGATCAGGTGCTCAACATCTACAACTGGTCGGACTACATCGCCGAAGACACGATCGCGAAATTCGAGGAAGAGACCGGGATCAAGGTCAACTACGATGTGTATGACAGTAACGAGGTGCTGGAGGCCAAGATGCTGGCCGGCAACTCGGGCTACGATATCGTGGTGCCAACATCGGACTTCCTGCGCCGCCAGATCGGGGCCGGCGTCTACATGGAACTCGACAAGTCCAAGCTGCCGAACCTTGAACACATGGACGCGGCGCTGATGGAAAAGGCCGCGGCCTATGACGAGGGCAACACACATGCCGTCATCTACATGTGGGGAACGACCGGTTACGGCATCAACACCGCCGCCGTTGCCGAAAGGCTGGGAGAGGATGCGCCGACCGACAGCTGGGCGCTGGTGTTCGAGCCGGAGAACATGGAAAAGCTGGCCGATTGCGGCGTCAGCTTTCTTGACGCACCGACCGAGATGCTGCCGGCTGCGATGAACTATGTCGGGCTGGACCCGCGCTCGACCGACACCGACGATTTCGCCAAGGGGGCGGACGTGCTGAAATCGGTGCGCGACAGCGTACGCTACTTCCATTCGTCGCAGTACATCTCCGACCTTGCGAACGGTGACATCTGCGTGGCTGTCGGCTGGTCCGGTGATATCTTTCAGGCACAGTATCGCGCCGAGGAGGCGGAGAATGGTGTCGAGATCGAGTACGTGATCCCGTCTGAGGGTGCATTGCAGTGGTTCGACATGATGGCCATTCCCGTCGATGCGCCAAACCCGGATGCAGCCCATCAGTTCATCAACTTCATCATGGATCCGCAGGTCACCGCCGACATCACGAACTATGTCTGGTACGCCAATGGCAACGCAGCCTCCATGGAGCTTGTGGACGAGGAGATCACATCCGATCCGGCAATCTTCCCGAGCGACGAAGTGAAGGAAAATCTTTGGCCCGCGGCGGTCTATGACAGCCGGACGGACCGCGTGGTGACGCGGCTCTGGACCGAAGTGAAAACCGGTCAGTGAGGGATAGGGGCGCGGGCAACCGCGCCCCGTTTCACATCATGCCAGCACCTGACACATACCCACGCCCGTGGCGGGACAAGACGGACCCGCCCTTCATCCGTATTCGCAACATCACGAAACGTTTCGGCGATTTCACTGCCGTCGACGATGTAAGCCTAGACATCTGGCGCGGCGAGTTGTTCTGCCTGCTCGGAGGCTCCGGCTGCGGAAAATCGACGCTGCTGCGGATGCTGTCCGGTTTCGAGACACCGACGGCGGGGACCATCGAGATCGACGGGCAGGACATGAGCCGGGTGCAGCCTTATGCCCGGCCGACGAACATGATGTTCCAGAGCTATGCATTGTTTCCGCACATGAGCGTGGAAAAGAATGTCGGCTATGGGCTGGCGCGGGACGGTTTGCCGAAGGCGGATGTGGCTGCGCGCGTCGAGGAAATGTTGAAGCTTGTGCAACTGGACGGTTTTGCCAAGCGCAAGCCGCATCAGCTTTCCGGCGGCCAGCGGCAGCGCGTGGCACTGGCGCGGAGCCTGGTGAAGAAGCCGAAGCTGCTACTGCTGGACGAGCCGCTGGGCGCGCTGGACAAGAAGCTGCGCGAGGAAACGCAGTTCGAACTGATGAACATCCAGGACAAGCTGGGCGTGACCTTCATCGTCGTCACCCATGATCAGGAGGAGGCGATGACGCTGTCCACCCGCATCGGTGTGATGAATGCCGGCAAGATCGTGCAGGTGGGTGAGCCGCGGGACATCTACGAACGGCCAGGCAGCCGGTTCGTGGCCGATTTCATCGGATCGGTGAACATCTTCGAGGGCGAGGTCGAGGCGGCTGCGCCGGATTTCCTGCGGGTCAGGACCGCGGAAGGCGGTTTGCTGGTGCCCCCCGAGGGTAAATACGGCGCCCGCCAGAAGGTAGCGGTCGCGGTGCGGCCGGAAAAGATCCGCCTGAGCCGGGAGCCGGTAACGGCCGACAACCGGCTGGAAGCGGTGGTCGAGGATTATGCCTATATGGGCGACTGCACCGTCTACAAGCTGCGGCTCGCTTCCGGTCGGATGCTCACCGTCACGGCGACCAACGGGTTCGGCGCCGAACCGTTTACCTGGGATGAGCCGGTGCACCTTGGCTGGCCTGCGGCGGCGGGTGTGGTGGTGGTGTGACGACGAGCGGAACTCATCCGGACGACGGCGGCCCTGATCCGACGAACGCCGCGCCGCTGCCCGACGTGCGGTGGGGCCGCTGGCTGGTGATTGCCGTGCCCATGGTTTTCCTGTTCGTGTTCTTTCTCGTGCCGTTTCTCGTGGTCGCCGGCATCTCGCTGCGCGACCCGATGATCGCCCGGCCACCCTACGGCCCCCTTTTCGAAGACGGAGCCTTCGTCGGCGATCTCGAGAACTACTTTTTCCTCATGTCGGACAGCCTCTACATCAAGGCCTATCTGAATTCCCTGAAGATCGCAGCCATATCGACGGTTCTGACGTTGCTCGTCGGCTACCCGATGGCCTATGCCATCGCCCGCAGTCCGGAGCCGCGGCGCTCCATTCTGCTGATGCTGGTGGTGCTGCCGTTCTGGACGTCTTTCCTGCTACGTGTCTATGCGTGGATAGGGTTGCTGAAGGCGAACGGGGTGATCAACAACGTGCTGTTGTGGCTGGGGGTGATCGACCAGCCGCTGATCATGTTGCAAACCGATTTTGCCGTCTATGTCGGCGTCGTCTATACCTACCTGCCGTTCATGATCCTGCCGCTCTATGCCAATCTCGTAAAGCTGGATGGATCGTTGCTGGAGGCCTCTTCCGATCTCGGGGCGCGACCGGCCTCCACCTTCTTCCGGATCACGTTGCCGTTGTCGCTGCCGGGCGTGGTGGCGGGTTGCATGCTCGTGTTCATTCCGGTGATCGGCGAGTTCGTGATCCCAGCGCTCTTGGGCGGGCCGGATACGCTGATGATCGGGCGGGTGCTCTGGGATGAGTTCTTCTCCAACCGCGACTGGACGGTGGCAAGCTCCGTCGCCATCGTGATGCTGGTGGCGGTGGTGGTGCCGATCCTCGGGTTGCGGCGGATCGCGGAGCGGGTGTCATGAAGTGGTTTCTGCCGATCGTCGCCGGGCTCGGCTTCCTGTTCCTCTATGCGCCGATGGTCAGCCTGGTGATCTTCTCGTTCAACGAGAGCCAGCTGGTGACCGTCTGGGGCGGCTTCTCGACCAAGTGGTACGGCGAGTTGTTTCGCAACCCTCAGATCGGGCAGGCCTTTCGCATTTCGCTGACCATCGCGGCGATCTCCGCCACACTGGCGATTGCGCTGGGTACGCTGGCGGCGCTGGTGCTGGTGCGGTTCGGGCGTTTTTTCGGGCGACCACTGCTCTCCGGCATGGTGACGGCACCACTGGTGATGCCGGAAGTTATCACCGGGCTGTCGCTGCTGCTGCTGTTCGTGTCGATGGAGAAGCTGCTCGGCTGGCCGGCGGGGCGGGGTATGCTGACGATCATCCTGGCGCACACGGTGTTCTGCATGGCCTACGTGGCCGTGGTCGTTCAATCGCGGCTGGTGGACATGGACGAAAGCCTTGAAGAGGCGGCAATGGATCTCGGCGCGAAGCGGGTGCGCGTGTTCTTTGACATAACCTTGCCGGTGATTGCGCCGGCGCTGGTTTCGGGTTGGCTGTTGGCCTTCACCCTGTCGCTGGACGACCTGGTGGTGGCGAGCTTCGTTTCGGGGCCGGGGTCATCCACCCTGCCGATGGTGATCTTCTCGAAGGTGCGCCTCGGGGTGAGCCCGGATGTCAACGCGCTGGCATCGCTGATCATCCTGGTGGTGGCTGTCGGGATCCTGGCGGCGGCGCTGGTGATGCGGAAACGACAATAACTGCAGCCGCTTATGGAGAATGAAATGGACAAGGCGGGCGATCAGGCATTTCGCGCGGATAGCAACACCGAGCGCTGGGTGGAAAACACCTATGGCGGCGCCGTCAGCTTCCTGCGGCGGCGCTATTCGCGCGATCTGGCGGGCGTGGATGTGGCTGTCACCGGCCTGCCCTACGATGCGTCGGTCACCTATCGGCCGGGCTGCCGCCTCGGTCCGCGCGCGATCCGTGCCGCCTCCGTCCAGCTGGCTGAACTGAAGGCGTTTCCATTCGGCTTTGATCCATTTGCAAGCCTGGCCGTGGTGGACTACGGCGATTGCCTGATCGACCCGCACCATCCCGCCAGCGTACCGGGTGACATCGAGGCGCATATCGCCGCGATCCTCGATGCCGGGGCGAAGCCGCTGTCGCTTGGTGGCGATCATTTCGTCGCGTACCCGGTGCTGAAGGCCGTGGCGGCAAAGCACGGGCCGGTGGCGTTGCTGCAGGTCGACGCCCATTGCGACACGTGGGAGGATGATGGTACCCGGCTCGACCACGGAACGATGTTCGCCCGTGCGGTGGCGGAGGGGATCGTCGATACCTCCCGCTCCACCCAGCTGGGACTCCGCACGTTCAACGACAGCGACCACGGTTTCGAGATTCTGACAGCGCCGTGGCTGCATCGCAACGGCATTGACGCGGCGCTGCAGATCATCAGGGACCGGGCGGGGAACGCACCGCTCTATATCTCCTTCGACATCGACGGGCTGGACCCGGCTTTCGCCCCCGGCACCGGCACGCCCGTACCGGGCGGGCTGGCCAGCTGGCAGGCGCTGGAGATCATCCGTGGCCTGGGTGGCCTGAACCTTGTCGGCATGGATGTCGTCGAGGTATCGCCGCCCTATGACCATGCCGAGATCACAGCGCTGGCGGCGGCCACCGTCGCCCATGACTGGCTCTGCCTGCTGGCGGAGGCGCGTGGTGCCGAACGCACGGTGGTGGGCCGGCTCTGACCCTTCATCTTCGAAAAATATCCTCGCCGAAGGCATTTAAATCTGACAGCCTGTGCCGGCGAGCAAACAGGTGAAACATGACTGACGACTGGACGACAAATCTGCCCGATGACGTGCGGCAGTGGCTGGATGGCCGACGCGTGGAAGAGGTGGAATGCGTGATTGCCGATATAGCGGGCATCAGTCGCGGCAAGGCCATGCCGTCGGCCAAGTTCTCGCGCGGGGAGCGGATGTTTCTGCCGATGTCGATCTTTTACCAGACGATTGACGGCCAGTATGTCGACATGGATATCGCCAACCAGTGGATCGAGAGTGACATGGTGCTGACGGCGGAGATGGCCTGCGCCACGTCCAGCCCGTGGGCCGACGATGTCACGGTGCAGGTGATCCACGACATTCGCGATCTGGCCGGCAACCCGGTGCCGATCGCACCGCGAAACGTGCTGAAACGGGTGCTGTCACTCTACGAGGCGGAGGGCTGGCGACCGGTCGTCGCGCCGGAAATGGAATTTTACCTGACCAAGCCGAACACCGACCCGGACATGCCGATCGAACCGCCGATGGGGCGGACCGGGCGGGTGGTTGCCTCACGGCAGGCGTATTCGATGTCTGCGGTCGATGAATATGGGCCGGTGATCGACGACATCTACGATTTTGCCGAGGCGCAGGGCTTCGAACTGGACACCATCATACAGGAGGGCGGCGCCGGGCAGATCGAGATCAACTTCATCCATGGCGATCCGCTAGCGTTGGCCGACCAGGTGTTCTTCTTCAAACGGACCATCCGCGAGGCCGCCTTGCGTCAGGGCTGTTTCGCCACCTTCATGGCCAAGCCGATGCAGCATGAGCCGGGGTCGGCGATGCATATTCACCAATCGGTGGTCGATGCAAAGACAGGCAAGAATGTCTTCACCGGCGAAGGCGGATCGGAAACGCCGCTGTTTGCGGGATTCCTGGCGGGGCTGCAGACTTATCTCCCGAACGTGATTCCGATGCTGGCGCCTTACGTGAATTCCTATCGCCGCTACGTTGCTTCCGGCTCCGCGCCGATCAATCTCGAATGGGGGCCGGACAATCGCACAACCGGGCTGCGCATCCCCGTCTCGAGCCCCGAGGCGCGGCGGGTCGAGAACCGGATCGTCGGCATGGATGCCAACCCGTACCTCGCGCTCGCGGCATCGTTGGCATGCGGCTATCTGGGCATGAAGCAGGGTATGGAGCCGCGGGCTGCGGTGACGCGCGAGGCGTATGACTACGACTACGCCCTGCCACGGGGTTTGCTGGAAGCTTTGGACGCGTTCGAGGCAGAGGATGCGGTGACGGAGACTCTCGGCCGGCAGTTTTGCGATGTCTACAAGGCACTGAAGCGCAACGAGGCCGAGAGCTTTCTGGCGGTCATCAGCCCATGGGAGCGGGAGCATCTCCTGCTGAACGTCTGATGGATCTGCTGACAGCGAATGACCGACCGGGGGAATATCCGCCGAGCTATTATGCTGCCACAGCCAATCCGTTTCCGCACCAGCCGGCGCTGGGCGGCGAGGTGCGGGCGGATGTTTGTGTCATCGGCGCGGGCTTCACCGGCCTGTCTGCGGCTCTGCACCTGGCCGAGAAGGGCTATTCGGTTGCGGTGCTTGAGGCGAGCCGCGCCGGCTTTGGCGCCTCGGGGCGAAACGGTGGCCAGATTGCCACCGGTCCGCGACAGGACATCCGCGACCTGGAGAAGACCTATGGGCCGGAGATGGGCCGCCACTTGTGGGAGTTCGCCGAGGAAGCCAAGGCGGTGCTGCGCGGCCGCGTGGCGCAGCATGATATCGCCTGCGATCTGAAGCGCGGAGCCATTCACGGCGAGATGCAGGCGCGCAATGTAGCGGATGCCCATGCCTATGCCGAGCACTGCCGTGACGTTTACGACTACGACGAGGTTACGCTTCTGGACCGCGAGGCCATCCGGCAGGAACTGGGTACGGAAGCGTACCAGGGTGGCTTTCTCGACATGGGGGCCGGGCATCTGCATCCGCTGAACTATGCGTTGGGGCTGGCGTCGGCGGCACTGGCGGCCGGGGTGCAGATATTCGAGGAAAGCCGGGTACTGCGAGTCAGCGAGGCCGCGCCGCATCGGGTGGAGACGGCGGGCGGCCATGTAACCTGTGATTTCGTGATCTATGCCTGTAACGGCTATATGGGTGATCTGGAGCCGAAAGTGTCGGCTCGGGTGATGCCGATCAACAATTTCATTGCCGCGACCGAGCCGCTGGACGAGGCGCTGGCGCAGGAACTGATCGCGCGTGACGTCTGCGTGGCCGACAGCCAGTTCGTGGTCAACTACTACCGTCTGTCAGCGGACCGGCGGATGTTGTTCGGCGGTGGCGAGACCTATTCCTACCGCTTCCCGCGTGACATTCCGGGGCTGGTGCGGCCGCGGATGGAGGCGGTCTATCCGCAGCTGAAGAAGGTGGCGATCGACTATGCGTGGGGCGGGACGCTGGGCATCACTGCCAGCCGCATGCCTTACTTCGACGCCCTGGGGCCGACGCGGTTTACTGCCGGGGGATACTCGGGGCAGGGGGTGGCGATGACCTCGCTCGCCGGCAAGGTGCTGGCGGAACGGGTGGCGGGGCAGGCGGAGCGTTTCGATACACTCAAGTCTCTGAAACATATAGCATTTCCCGGCGGTGGCGCACTGCGGCATCCGTTGCTGGTGCTGGCGATGAGCTGGTATGCGCTGCGCGACAGGCTGGGCGTTTGAGCGGCAAGATGGCCAGCAGTTGGAGGGAAAGTGGTGTTGATACGGGATTGGGATGACGCCTATGCCAACCGGGACCACATTCCGGGGGCCGATGACTTCGTTCGACGGTGGCCGGAAGAGGCGGCGGCATTTCGCGCGGCCCTGGGCGAGAGGGCGGAACTCGACCTTGCCTATGGTGAGAAGCCCCGGCAAGTGATGGACCTGTTCCGACCGGAGGGCCAGCACCTGGGATTGCTGGTGTTCGTGCATGGCGGGTACTGGCGGATGTTCGATAAATCCAACTGGTCCCACTTTGCTGAAGGGGCGCTGGCGTCGGGATGGGCTGTGGCGATGCCGAGCTATACACTGGCGCCGGAAGCGCGGATTTCCCAGATAACGCAAGAAGTTACGGCGGCAGTAGAGGCTGCGGCCGGACTGGTGCAGGGGCCGGTACGGCTGGCCGGACACTCGGCCGGCGGCCATCTGGTGACACGGCTGGTCTGCCGTGACTCTTGCCTGTCGGAGGATGTTCTTGAGCGATTGGAGCGGGTTACCTCGATCAGCGGGGTGCATGATTTGCGGCCGATGCTGCGGCTGGCGATGAATGCCGATTTGCGGTTGGACGCGGCAGAATCGCGGGCCGAGAGCCCGGTGCTTCGCGAACCACTGGAAGACGTGCGGGTGATGGCGTGGGTGGGCGCGGACGAGCGACCGGAATTCGTGCGACAGACAACCCTTCTGGCCAATATCTGGACGGGGCTGGGCGCGGAAATGGCGCAAGTGAAGGATGCCGGGCGACACCATTTCGACGTGATCGACGGGCTGCGGGAGGCGGACTCGCCACTGATGCAGGCGGTGCTGGGGTGAATATAGTTTTAGTATGGGTTCGGTATGGGTTTGGTATTGCGACGGTTCCTGTCGGGAATCGCATTTCCACTGCCGCCCGCCATCGGCAAAAGCAACGGGCGACTGGCTGAGGATGTCTCAGGCGCGCATGCGGGTACCTTCGGGATCGAAAGGCGGCTCGACGGCGATGCGTGCCGGGTAGCGCCTCCCGAGAATCTCGATCTCGAACATGCCTTCGGCAGCATTGTCTGCCAGTGCCGCCGGGACGTAACCCTGCGCCATTGAGGCGCCAACTCCGTGGGCGTAGCCGCCGGATGTGACCCAGCCGACGACGCGCCAGTCACCGTCCACCTGCTTCTCGGTTCGCGGCTGTTCCGCGCCCTGCGCGTCGTAGCGCTTCACCGTCGTCTCGTGCGTCGGCGTGATGGTGCCGTGGTCGGTGGCGGTTCTCGCCCAGACGGGTTCGTCGGCCATGACATCGGCGGTGTCGGCATCGATCATGAAGGAAACCCGTTTGAGGCGTGGGCCGGCGTCCCTTTCGACAGCCGCTGCCGCGCGGCCAATGAAATCACCCTTGTCGAGTTTGACGAAACGGTCCATCCCGCCTTCGAACGGGCCATAGACGGGGCGCAGTTCGGCGAACCACGTGGGGAAGTTCTTTTCGAGACGCATCGACAAGAGCGCCCGCATACCGAAATCGCGGATGGCGAATTCCGCCCCCGCTTCCTTGACCGCGAGGTAGATCGCGCGCTGGTAACATGGCTCCATCCAGATCTCGTAACCGAGATCGCCGGTGTAGCTGATGCGGTTCACGCGGGCCGGACAGCCTGCGACATCCAGTTCGCGGTAGGACATGAAAGGGAAGGCCTCGCGGCTGACGTCTTCCGTTACCAGTTTGGCGAACACGTCCCGTGACTTCGGCCCGGCAATGGTAAGGCCGACGAGGCGCTGTCCGAGACGTTCTATCCGCACGGTGTCGGGCTTGTGCTGTTCGAACCAGCGCATGTGGTAGATCTGAGCCCCCGATGATCCCCAGATCATGAACCGTTCCGACCCTGCCTTGGCGATGGTGAAGTCGCCGATCAGTTTGCCGTTGTCGTTGAGCATCGGTGACAGGGTGATCCGGCCATCCTTTGGCATGCGGTTGGTCATCAGCCGGTCGAGGAATGCCTCGGCACCCGGTCCGCTCACCTCGTATTTCGCGAAATTGGCGATTTCGGATATGCCGACGCTTTCCCGTACGGCCCGTACCTCGGCGCCGACATGCTCAAAATCGTTGGAGCGGTGGAACGACAGCACGTCATGCGCCTCTTCGGCTGACGGCGCGAACCACAGCGGCACCTCCAGCCCCCATGTCACGCCCATCACCGCGTGGTTGTCGCGGACCATGATGTCGTAGAGGGGTGTCGTCTGGTGCGGCCGCCCGGCGGGCCGTTCCTCGTTCGGGAAGCGGATCGAGAAACGGTTGGAGTAGTTTTCCCGTACCTTGGCGTTGGTATACTTGAGCGTCGTCCACTCGCCGTAGCGCGCAACGTCCATGCCGAAGACATCGAAGCCGGGGTCGCCTTCCGTCATCCAGTTGGCGAGGACGAGGCCGACGCCGCCACCCTGGGAGAACCCGGCCATGACGGCGCAGGCGCTCCAGAAATTCGTGAGACCCTGCACCGGGCCCACCAGCGGGTTTCCGTCGGGTGCGAAGGTGAACGGGCCGTTGATCATCTGCTTGATGCCGGTGTTTTCCAGTGCCGGGAAATGGCGGAAGCCGATCTCGAGACTGGGCGCGATCCGGTCGAGCGCCGGTTCGAGAAGTTCATGCCCGAACTCCCATGGTGTCGTCACCGGACTCCACGGCGTTGCCGCCTTCTCATAGGTGCCGACAAGCAGGCCGTTCCGCTCCTGCCGGGTATATATCTCGCCCTTGAAGTCGATGATGTGGCAGACCTCCCGGCCGAATTCCTGATTGTAGGCGATGACTTCGGGCATGTCCTCCGTCAGCAGATAGTGGTGTTCCATCGCCAGCAGCGGAAGTTCCAGCCCGACCATCCGCCCGACCTCCCGCGCCCAGAGGCCGCCAGCATTGACCACGTGCTCGCAGCGGATCGTGCCTTCCTTGGTGACCACGTTCCACGTTCCGTCGGCATCCTGATGGATCTCCGTTACCGGGTTGCGCAGGCTGATTTCCGCCCCGAGGTTGCGGGCCGCCTTCGCGTAGGCGTGGGTGGTGCCGGAAGGATCGAGATGGCCTTCGACCGGATCCCAGAGGGCACCGACGAAATGGCTGTCGTCGAGCATCGGGAACATGGCCTTCGCCTCGGAGGCGCTGACCAGTTCCGTATCCATCCCCATGATCCGGCCCTTGGCGTGGGCGGCGCGCAGGAAATCCATCCGCTCCGGCGTGTCGGCGACCTGAAACCCGCCCGTCAGATGCAGGCCACAGGACATGCCGGAGGCTTCTTCGAGTTCCTTGTAAAGGCCCACGGTATAGGCCTGAAGCTTGGCGACGTTGGGATCGCCGTTCAGGGTGTGAAATCCGCCTGCCGCGTGCCAGGAGGAGCCGGATGTCAACTCCGAGCGTTCGACCAGCAGCACATCCGTCCAACCTGCCCGCGCAAGGTGGTAGAGCACCGAACAGCCGACAACCCCGCCCCCGATGACGACGACCCGCGCAGTGGACTTCATGGCATCCTCCCTCTGGTTACCGTCATGACGCCACGGGTGGACCGAGGCTTCAACCCGTCAAAGACCGCTGAGGGCCTGTTTGCGACGTCGCGGCGGAGAAATCCGCATCTTCCCAAGGCGATGGCGTGGAGGTGCCTCAACCGAACAGGCGGGATTGAAACCAGATGAGGGCGGGATACGCACTGATCCATGCCCAGAAGAAGCGGTTGAGGCCGAGGCAGAAGGCGTTGGCGAGGTGGAAAACCGCACCGATGGCGAGGGCGGCCATGAGGGTGAACTGGTGGAAGAGGGCGAGGGGAAACAGAAGTTCGAAGGCGATGACGGCCCAGCTTGCCAGAACCAGGGTTCGGGGTCGGTGCGCCAGTGCGCGCATCGCTTCGCTGGCCGGGTAGGCGGAGTAGGCGAAGACATCGCGCAGGGCGCGGCCGGAGCGCCAGGCGGCCCGGACGACCTTGACCCAGCCGGACACGAAATAGGAGAGCAGCAGTTGCACGGCGAGATAGGCCAGCGCCATGTCCTGCCAGTAGGGATCCGGAGCGAGGTGCGCCAGGCCGGCGCAGGTGAGGACGAGCATCACCATCTTGTCGGCACCGCCATTGTAGGGGCCGTCGAAGCGGTGGAGTTGGATAAGGCAGACGAGCCACAGGCCAATGAGGGCCGCGGCGGGAAAGGTGCCTGTAAGCAGGCAGACGGCGAGTGCGATCTGGGGCAGGAACAGGCGGTGGTGGCCCGTGGCGACGTGTTCTGCCGCGCGCTGCAACAGGGCGATGGCGAGCAGCATCTCCGTCCAGCGCAGGGCTTCGGCGGCTGTCATGGGTGGACGGCTGCAAGAAGGATCGGGGCGCTTTCGTGGATCGTGCGCCGTTCCTCGCCATCGGGGTCGCGGACCAGGAACACCAGCCGGAACTGCATCCGCGTGGCGCTGCCGGCGTGCAGGCAGGCTGCAAGCCAGCGGTTGATTTCGTCGATGGCGTGTTGCGATGGGTCGAGGGCCAACCGCTCCGCGCAGGCGGTGGCGTAGAGGCAGGCGTTGCGGTCCGGGTTCCAGAACAGCCGCCGGAGCATCGCTGCCGGGCCGAGGCGGCCCGGGCGTTGCCAGGCCGGCTGCCATTCGCCGGTTCGGCCATGTTCCAGCAGGCGATACTCTATCCGGGGGCTGGGGCCGACTTCGGGAAAGAAGCGCCAGGAGGGCAGGAGGACGGGAAGTAGCAGGCGAATGATGCGGCGCATGGAATGGAGCGTGGTGGATCATGCTTAACCAAAGGTTGCCCCGTATGCAGCAGGAGCGGCGGCATGGCGGATTTTCGGGCGTCATGAGTATCCCGGCGGCGCATCGTGTCTTTCATCTTTGCGCAAATACGCCGACACTGAACCCGTTCGTGCCGGGCCCCCGGCGTGGACAGGACGGGTACAGATGAAGGGGCGGGAGGCGCCATGGCGGCCCGCGACAGGATGGAGACTGCGATGAGCCGGATCGTTTACGTGAACGGGGATTATGTGCCGGAGGCGGAGGCGAAGATTTCCGTGTTCGACCGCGGCTTCCTGATGGCCGACGGTGTCTATGAGGTGACCTCGGTGCTGGCGGGGCGGATGATCGATTTCGCGGCGCATATGGCGCGGCTGCGGCGGTCGCTGGCGGAACTGGAGATGGACGCCCCGGCCGGGGAGGCGGAGCTGGAGGCGATCCACCGGGAGATGATCGCGCGCAATGCGCTGGAAGAGGGCATGATTTACATGCAGGTCACCCGCGGGGCGGCCGACCGGGATTTTACCTATCCCGAGGGGGCCGAGCCTTCGCTGGTGCTATTCACGCAGGCCAGGCCGCTGCGGGATACTGCCGGCGCGCGAAATGGCATTCGCGTCATCACCGTGCCGGACATCCGCTGGGCGCGGCGGGATATCAAGACGGTGCAGTTGCTGGCGCCGTCGATGTGCAAGATGGCGGCGAAGACGGCCGGGGTTGACGATGCGTGGATGCAGGAGGACGGGGTGGTGACCGAAGGCACCTCTAACAATGCCTGCATCGTTACGGCTGAGGGCACAGTGGTGACACGCGATCTGTCGAGCGACATCCTGCATGGGATCACACGCGCGGCGGTGCTGCGCTTCGCCCGCGAGGCGCAGGTCAAGGTCGAGGAGCGGGCCTTTACCGTCGAGGAGGCGCGGGCGGCGGCGGAGGCATTCGTGACCTCGGCTTCCTCTTTCGTGACGCCGGTGGTGGAAATCGACGGTACGGCGATCGGGGATGGCACGCCCGGGCCGGTGGCACGACGGTTGCGGGACATCTACATCGAGGAGAGCCTGAAGGCTGCTACCTGAAAGCTTGCAAGTGTGACGCTGCGCATTTCGCGGCCACGACGCCGCGTGGTATCCTGCCTGCATCGGGGGGGTGCTTTGGGGGCGTGGATTTGATGAAGACATTTCTTGAGAATGCCAAGGCGGTCCTGACACTGTTCACGACCGGGGCGTTGGCGGCGCTTATCCTCGGGTTGGTGTTCCTGCCGGCGCAGACCACGGGGTTCATCGTCAACCGGCTGAAGACGATGGACGGCGCCGGAGTGGAGTTGACGGGCTTTCTGGGGGTTTCGGTCCGATCCAAATTCGACGAGGTGGCCAGCGACCTGGAGGCGACGGACGAGCGGCTGCTTGATCTGCGGGAAAAGCTGACATGCCTGCTGGACGGTGCGTGCAGCGAGACCGAACGGGCAGAAATCCTGACACTGGCCGGACTGGAGATGGAGCCGCCGGCGGAAGCGGCGGTCGAGGGTGCGCCGCAGGGCGGCGAAGAGGACACGGTTTCGGGAGCGGTGATCGCGCCGGAGGCGGAAACGGTGGAGAAGGTGACTTATGAACCGTGGCGTGGCAGTTGGATCGTGGTGGCCGGGGCGGACAAGACGCTGGCGCAGGCGCAGTACGAGTTGCGGCGGCTGGCGAAGCTGCCGTTCGATATGAAGATAGTGGAGAGAGAGGGATTTTTTCGGCTGATCGCGGAGTTCGATACCCAGTCGGAGGCGAATGCGGCGCTACCAGTGGTGACCGATGCGACGCAACCGGGGAGTTATATTCGCGCCTATGCCCTGTGGTGCCGGGACCTGTTGCCCGCGCGTGACGACGGCGTGCCTGTCTGCGAGACCTGACGATCAGCCAATGAGCGCCTCGGCAAGGCGGCCTGTCAGGTGAACGGGGCGACCGGCGGCGAAGGTGGCAAGGATCCGGCGGCTGGTGGTGTCCAACACCACCACGTCCGCCCGCAGGCCCGGGGCGATGCGGCCCCTGTCCGCCAGCCCCATGGTGGCGGCCGGGCTGGAAGAGACCAGCGCCCACGCCTTCGGCAGTGACAGTGTGCCTCTGTCGGCGAGGGCGAAGGCGGCGTCGGCGGTCGAAGGATAGTGGTAGTCGGACGCGATGGCGGTGACGAGTCCATCGGCGATCAGCGGTTCGGCGGCGATGCCGCCGCGGTTGTGGCTGCCGCCGCGGACGATGTTCGGTGCGCCCATGACCACCGGATCACCCGCGGCTGTGGCGGCTTCGGCGGCGGTGCGGGTGACGGGAAATTCGGCAATTTGCAGGCCCATGCGGCTCCAGCTCTGACGGGTGGCCGCGTCGGTGTCGTCGTGCGAGCCGAGGCGGAGGCCACGGGATCGGAGACGGGTGGCAAGGGCGGCCACGAACGCCGGCACCTCGTCCCCGAGGTCGTGAAGGCGGTTCATCTCTGCGAGGTATCTTTCCGGCGAGGTGCCGGCCTTGGCCGCGGAGCCGGCGAGGCGCGGCGGCTTGCGGCCTTCGGCGAGGTAGGTGTGCGGAAGATGATCGTTGAAGACCAGATAGTCGATACCGTGGCGGTTGACGAATGCCTCCACTTCCGGTCCGTCCGCGACCATGTGGGTTTCCAGCCGCAGTTGCAGCCGCAGGTCCAGCCGGGCCTCGTAGGCGGCGACCGCCTCGGCCACGCGGGCGGCGAAGGCTGGCGCGCGCATGCCACCTTCCCACGACCAGAACTGCGCCAGCCACGAGGTGGTGATGCCGCAGGCCGCGATTTCGGCCTCGACCCAGCGCAGCGCGCGGCGAAAGTCGGTGACGACACCGCGACGGGGGGCTAGGTGGCGTTCAAAGCCGTCGCCGTGCAGGTCGACGATGCCGGGCAGGATCATCAGGCCGGTGGCGTCGATCACCCTGTCGCCGGAATGCACCCTGTCGCACAGGCGACCGTCGCGAAAGGCGATGTCACCCGTGGCAAAGCCATCAGGGGCGAGAATTTCGGCGCCGGCGAGGCGCAAGTCGGCGGGCACGGGCGGTGGCTCAGCTATCCTTGTGGGAGACTTCGAAGGCAGCCTTCTGCGCGTCGGTGGCATCGGATTGGTACTTCTCCTTCCACTCGGCGAAGGGCATGCCGTAGAAGGCTTCGCGGCCCTCTTCCTTCGACATGTCGATGCCACGCTCATTCGCGGCCTCCTGGTACCAGCGGCTGAGGCAGTTGCGGCAGAAGCCGGCGAGATTCATCATGTCGATGTTCTGCACATCCGTGCGCTCCTGAAGGTGCTGCCGGAGGCGGCGGAAAGCTGCGGCTTCGAGTTCCAGCTGTGTCTGGGCGTCCATGGGATGTCCTTTTCTTCAGGTAGGCAGCAGGGGTGCCAGCAGGCGGGTGAGGCGGGCCGCCCATTCCTGCTGGCCGGTTTCCCCTGATATGAGGTCGTTTCGGATTTCGATCAAGACATGGGGCAGGCCGCGCATCGTGCCGTGGCGGTGCATGCAGTCGCCCTCCAACCGGCCGGTATAGGGCTCGTTGTCGCCGGTGACGATGTCGGGCTCGTCACGCAGTGCTTCCAGCAGGGGGGTGACGAGGCGGGTGTCGCTGTCCCAGAGGATGCCGACATGCCACGGACGCGGCGGGCGGGCGCGGAGTTGCGGGGTGAAGGAATGGATGGAGAGGATGTGTGGCGTCTGGCCCCGGGCCTCCATCGCATCGAGACGTGCGGTGATGGCATCGTGGTAGGGGGTGTGGCAGAGCGCCTTGCGCCGCTCCAACTCCGCAGCGTCGGCGTGGCGGTTGGCGGGGATAATGGAGCCATCGTAGAGTTTCATCAGGAGTGTGGGATCATCCGGGCCGCGGTTCGGGTCGATAACCAGCCGAGAAAAATTCGAGAGGATGGCGGCGGCGCCCAGTTGCGCGGAAAGAAGGCGGGTGAGAGCGGCTGCGCCGACATCCCAGGCGATGTGGCGGGCCATATCCTCCGCCGAGAGGCCGAGATCGCCGCCCGAGACTGTGGGTGGCACGAAGTTGCTGGCGTGATCGCAGAGCAGCAGCACGGGTGAGGACGACAATTCGTTCACTACCTCGAATGCCCGATACTCTGCCATGACGCCGCCCTTCATGTTCAATCCGGCGGCATTGTTAGTGGTCATATCCGCCGTTCACCACCGGAAAGCAGTGGTTGGGCGCTTTTCGAGGCCAAAAAGAAAGGAAATAACCGTCTTTTTGCCGGACAATAGCGATTCGCTCGTCTATAGACGGGCGCGAGGCCCAAATTCGAGCAGGTGAGACGTATTATGGCGAAGCGCAATCGGAACGTGAAAGTCGTGGCAACCCTAGGTCCGGCTTCCAGTACATACGAGCAGATCAAGGCGCTGTACCTCGCCGGGGCGGATGTCTTCCGGCTGAATATGAGCCACGGCACCCACGACGACATCCGGCAACGGCACGCGATTATCCGCGACCTGGAAATGGAACTGGAGCGGCCGATCTGCATTCTGGCTGACCTGCAGGGACCGAAGCTGCGGGTGGCGACGTTCAAGAACGGCTCCGAGATGCTGGAAGAGGGTGCAAGCTTCACCTTTGATCTGAAGGATGAAGAAGGCGATGCGACGCGGGTGCGGCTGCCGCACACTGAAATTCTGGAGGCGCTTGAAGTCGGCTCCACCCTTCTGGTCAATGACGGCAAGATCCGGATGCGGGTTCAGGAACGCTCCGATGAGCATGCGACCTGCCTCGTCGAGGTCGGCGGCGAAATTTCCAACCGCAAGGGCGTGAACGTGCCGGACGTGATCCTGCCACTGGCGGCGCTGACGGAGAAGGACAGGATCGACCTCGAATTTGCCTGCGACCTCGGCGTCGACTGGTTGGCGCTGAGCTTCGTTCAGCGGCCGGCGGACGTGGAAGAGGCGCGCGAACTGGTGAAGGGCCGGGCCTCGGTGATGGTCAAGGTGGAGAAGCCGGCGGCGGTGAAGGCCTTCGACAGCATCCTTGCGGCCTGTGACGGGATCATGGTCGCGCGTGGCGATCTCGGCGTGGAACTGCCGATCCACCAGTTGCCGCCGTTGCAGAAGCGGATGGTGCGCGGTTGCCGGGCCGTCGGCAAGCCGGTGATCGTGGCAACGCAGATGATGGAAAGCATGATTTCCAGCCCTGTGCCGACACGGGCCGAGGTTTCCGACGTGGCGCAGGCGATCTACGAAGGGGCGGACGCGGTGATGCTGTCAGCGGAATCGGCGGCGGGCGACTATCCGGTTGAGGCCGTGGCGATGATGAACAGCGTTGCCGAAAGCGTGGAAGCGGATTCGATCTACGGCCAGGTAATCGAGGCATCGCGGACCCCGTCCAAGGCCAGCGTCTCGGACGCAATCACGGCGGCGGCGCGCGAAGTGGCGGAAACGACGGACGTGAAGGCGATCTGCTGCTTCACGCACTCCGGCACGACGGCGCAACTGATGAGCCGCGAGAAACCGCGGGTGCCGATCATCGCCCTGACGCCGAAACCGGCGACGGCACGACGGCTGACGCTGACATGGGGCCTGCACTGCGTGGTGACCGCTGAAGTGGAACGCTTCAAGATGGCAGTCGTATCGGCGGCGAGAACGGCTCGGGCGGACGGGTTCGGCAATGAGAACGATTTCATCATCGTGACCGCCGGCGTGCCCTTCAACACGCCCGGCACGACGAACATTCTGCGCGTTGCCCCGCTTGACGAGAAGAAGATCTTCGAGGGCGGGCCGGAATAGGCCCGCGCCGCGACCTTTCCTGACACAGCGCCCATCCAACGGGCGATCCTGCACTTTCGTCAGCGCACGCGGCTTCGGTTGCGTGTGCAGCGCGAGCGCCTTCGCGCGGCAGCACAATGCTCTTTCAGAGCGGAACCAGCCGGTCCGGCACGGGTGACGACTGGACGATGGAGGAGTTCGTCGCGCCGAAGGGGATGATCCTGTCGATCACGGCTTCCATTTCCGCGACATCGCGAACATGCGCGCGGGCGACGAAACAATCTTCACCGGAAACACGCTCGCAGGTCACGATCTGAGGGGTCGCGCGGATCGCCTCGACCATGTTCGCCATCTCGCCGGGAAGCGGCCGGGCGCGGATCAGAACGGTGAGAGCGTAGCCGAGCCGGGCCGGGTCTATGTGCGCGCCGTAACCGGCGATGATGCCGACATCTTCAAGACGACGTACCCGATCGGCCACGCTGGGTGCGGACAGCCCGACGCGGCGGGCAAGCTCGGCGCGTGGAAGCCGGGCATCCGACGCCAGTTCGCGCAGGATGGCGGCATCCATTGCGTCCAAGAGGCTTTTCTCAGATCGAAAGCTGCGGCGCTGATTTGCCTTCGATACCACATGAGATTCAGGTGTTTTGATCATGAATGGCCATATCGGTTTGCGTTTACACCTTGCATCTTTGCACCATGACAGATCAAGCCCCCCTCTCCCCCGCGCCCGGCCCGGCCCAAGGCTCCATGTCGCGCATGTCGGAGGCCGTGCCGCCGCACGCCTGGTTCGGCGTCTCCGCCATCTTTCACTATCTCGGGCCGGCCTTCGCGGTGTTGCTCTTTCCGGCTGTCGGCGTGCTCGGGGTCGCGTGGTTTCGTATCGCGACGGCGGCATTGGTGTTCGCACCCGTCACGCGGCCCTGGCGCACCTTCGTGGCTGCCAGCGGGCACGAGCGAGTGCTTCTGCTGATGCTCGGGGCCTGCCTGGCGGTAATGAACACTTCGTTCTATCTCGCGCTCGACCGGTTGCCGATCGCGCTGGTGGCGGCGATCGAATTTGTCGGGACTATCGGCATCGCGGTCTGGGGGCTGGGTACCGGGCGCAACTATGCGGCGCTGCTTCTGGCCATCATCGGGGTGGCGCTTCTGATCGATGTGCCGTCGCTGGTAGCGGCGGAGAGCGGGGCTTTGACATCCGATCTGCTGGGGCTGGTCTGGGCCGTGGTGAATGGCGCGCTCTTTGTTGTGTATATCGTTCTGGGGCACCGGTTTTCGCAGGGTGGGGCATCGGGCGGCGTGGAGCGGCTGGGGGCGGCGATGGCGGTGGCCTTCGTGTGCGTGATTCCAATCGGATTCGTGCAGGCGATGGAGGCGTTCGGTGCGCCGATACTGGTGCTTGCGGGTGTCGGCGTCGGACTTTGCTCGTCAGTCATCCCGTATGTGTGCGATCAGCTTGCCATGGCGCGACTGCCGCGCGCGAGTTTCGCGCTGCTGCTTGCGTTGCTGCCGGCCACGGCCGCGATCATCGGTGTGATCGTGCTACGGCAGGTTCCCGGACGGTTGGAGAGCATCGGTGTGATGCTCGTGATGGTCGGTGTGGCGATTCACAGGCCCGCACAGGCCGAAATGGGCGCGGCCCGGTCACGACGCCGGGCCGCGACGGCGGAGTGAGCGCCGCTACAAAACACCGTTGCAAATCTCGCCCGGTTCTGTAGAAGGGCGGCTCGATTGATGCGTCCGGCCGGTAGGGCTGCCGAGTCGTGTCTGACTGCAACGTTCTTCGAGGAGACGAAAATGCCCAAGATGAAGACCAAGTCGAGCGCCAAGAAGCGCTTCAAGGTGACGGCCACGGGCCGTGTGCTGGCGGCCCAGGCGGGCAAGCGGCACGGAATGATCAAACGTTCGAACAAGTTCATCCGCAGCGCGCGCGGCACGACTACCCTTTCCGCCGCTGATGAAAAGATCGTCAAGGGCTACATGCCCTACGACCGCTGAGGAGGATCCGACATGTCTCGAGTTAAGGGCGGCGCCGCCGCACACGCAAAACACCGCAAGGTCGTCAAGGCAGCCAAAGGCTACTACGGCGCGCGCAAATCCAACTTCCGCACCGCGACGCAGGCCGTCGACAAGGCGATGCAGTATGCCACGCGCGACCGCGCGGCCAAAAAGCGCAACTTCCGCGCCCTTTGGATCCAGCGCATCAACGCCGGTGTCCGGGCACATGACGAGAGCCTGAACTATTCCAAGTTCATCAACGGCCTCAGCCTTGCCGGTATCGAAGTGGACCGCAAGGTTCTCGCCGATCTGGCCGTGCATGAGCCGGAAGCTTTCGCCGCTATCGTGGATCAGGCAAAGCAGGCGCTCGCCTGACCTGACGCGTTCAGCAAACACGAGGCCAGCCCGTCTTGCGCGGCTGGCCTTTTCTTTGCCAATTTTCACGAGTAGATGACCAAAACGTAAGCGTAATGATGCACTGCGGCGTGTTTTTGCTGCGCTGCGAATTTTGTGGTGTTGCCGGGCGATGGATCTGCATTACGTTGGCGTAAGAGGACCAGTCAGGTTTGGTCAGTGTGGGTTTCAGATTTGGATACGACTATTAACGACGCGGCGGTCGTCAACATCGGTGCCGAGAACGGCAATCCGTCTTCCATCAGTTTTTGGAAGCTGGTGGCCGAGGACTTCCGGACGAATGACAGCGACTTCTTCAGCCAGGGTTTCTGGGCCCTGTTCTGGCACCGGTATGGCAACTGGCGCATGAGCGTGCGACCGAAGCTGCTACGGGCGCCTTTCTCCCTGATCTACAAGATCATGTTCAAGGTGACCGAGTGGATGTGCGGTATTCACCTTCCCTATACGGTCGCCGTGGGCCGGAGGGTGCGGCTTGATCATTTTGGCGGCATGATACTTATGGCGCGGTCGATCGGTGATGACGTGCTGATCCGCCAGAACACGACAATGGGCATTCGTGACATGGATGACCTGCTGGCCAACCCGGTGATCGGCAATGGCGTGGAGATTGGCGCCGGTGCGGCCATCCTTGGCCGGGTTGTGGTGGGTGACAGGGCGCGGATCGGCGCCAATGCCGTCGTCGTGCGGGATGTCATGCCTGGCCGGACTGTGGGCGGCGTGCCGGCGCGGGTGATCGGCCGTGCCGAAGGCGCGTTCGGACCTGACGAAGACCATCGACCGGTTCAGCGGCACTGAGCCCGCGTGGCCGGTACGCAAACATCATCCGAAAGTGTTGATCGGGTGCCGCGTCTTGCTCTTGCCACACACATCCCCCTCCAGTACGGCTTGAAGCCCAGACGGGCCTCAGGAGTGTTACGATGTCTATTCCTCAATCGGGTGGCGGGCCCATCGAATCATTTTCCGACCTCGCGGGAATGCTGGAACGCGGTTGCAAGCCGGTGGCGGATTTTCGCATCGGAACCGAACACGAGAAATTCGGCTACTGTCTAGAGACGCATGGGCCGCTGCCTTATGAGGGCGACTGCTCCATCCTCGCGGTACTGGAGGGCCTGCGCGACAGGTTCGGATGGGCAGCGCTGGAGGAAGCCGGCAAGCTGATCGGGCTGAAGAAGGCTGGCGCGAACATCTCTCTGGAACCGGGCGGGCAGCTGGAGCTGTCGGGCGCGCCTTTGGAGACGATCCATGAAACTTGCGACGAGGTGAACCAGCATCTGCGCGAAGTGCAGGAGATAGCCGACCAGATCGGCGCGGGGTTCATCGGCCTGGGAGCGGCACCGGAGTGGCTGCACGAAGATATGCCGCTGATGCCGAAGGGCCGCTACAAGCTCATGGATGCCTACATGGAGAAGGTCGGCACCATGGGGCGGGTGATGATGCGGCGGACCTGCACGGTGCAGGTGAACCTCGATTTCGGCTCCGAGGCCGATATGGTCAGGAAATTCCGCGTGGCGCTGGCCCTGCAGCCGGTGGCGGTGGCGCTGTTTGCCAATTCGCCGTTCTTCGAGGGCAAGGTGAATGGCCACAAGAGCTGGCGCAGCCGCGTGTGGCGGGCGCTGGACGACAGCCGGACGGGCATGTTGCCCTTCGTGTTCGAAGACGGGATGGGCTTCGAGCGTTACGTGGACTACGCTCTCGACGTGCCGATGTACTTTGTCTATCGCGATGGGAAATACATCGACGCGCTGGGCCAGAGTTTCCGTGATTTCCTGAACGGAGAATTGCCGGCACTGCCGGGCGAGAAGCCGCTGATGAGCGACTGGGCCGACCATCTGACGACGATCTTTCCCGAAGCGCGGATCAAGCAGTTCATGGAGATGCGCGGTGCTGACGGCGGACCCTGGCGTCGCCTGTGCGCGTTGCCGGCCTTCTGGGTGGGCCTGATGTACGACGACACGGCGCTCGATGCGGCGTGGCAGGTCTGCAAGGACTGGGATGCCGAGGCGCGGGACAAGCTGCGCGTCGATGCCTCCGTGCTGGGGTTGCAGGCAGAGATCGCCGGACGCAGCCTGCTGGACGTGGCGCGGGACGTGGTGGCGATATCGGCAGCTGGCCTGAAAGCGCGGGCGCGGCCGGGCGCGGGAGGGCTGATCCCCGACGAGACGCATTTCCTGAACGCGTTGCAGGAGAGTGTTGAGACGGGCATGGTGCCGGCGGACGAGTTGCTGGCGCGGTACAACGGGGCGTGGGGCGGCGATCTTTCACAGATATATGGTGAGTTCTCTTATTGAGGTCGTCGGTTCGGGCCCGGGGAACGATCATGTGTTTCCTTGTGGTCGCTGCCGTGTGGAAACGCGAAAAACTCTCTCAATTGCCCAAAAGAAAACTCAAACTGCAGTAGAGTAGCGCGATGCTGTTTTTCGAGCTTCAGTTCTATCTGCTGTTTGCGATCTTCTACCCGGTCTATTTCCGTTGCCCAGTCCGGTACCAGCGGCACGTTATACTGGTGGCGAGCTATGTTTTCTACGCCGCGTGGGATGCGCGATTCCTGAGCCTGCTGGTCGCGTCGACGTTGGTGGATTTCGTGGCAGGGCGGAAGATTCATGCCGGGCAGAGGCGACGGTTCTGGCTCGGCGTGAGCCTGTGCTTCAACCTCGGGATGCTCGGGGTTTTCAAGTATTTCGATTTCTTTTCGGTGACTTTCGCCGATGCGTTCGGCGTGTCGCCCGACAACCGCATCCTGCTCGACGTGGTGCTGCCGGCGGGGATTTCGTTCTACACGTTCCAGACGCTGAGCTACACGCTGGACATTTATCGCGGCGAACAAAAACCGACCGACAGTTTCGTCGATTTCGCTGCTTTCGTGGCATTCTTTCCGCAACTGATCGCCGGGCCGATCGAGAGGGCGGGACATCTGCTGCCGCAGATCGCGGCGGAGCACCGGGAGAGCCTCGCCAACCTGCGGGCCGGGGCGCGGCTGTTCCTTTTCGGGCTGTTCAAGAAGCTGGTGATTGCTGACAACATGGGCCGTTTCGTGGACCCGGTGTTTGCCGACCCGGGGGCGTTTCCGCCACAAACGCTGCTGCTTGCGGCCTATTTCTTCGCCTTCCAAATCTACTGCGACTTTTCCGGCTATACCGACATGGCGCGGGGGATCGCACGGAGCCTTGGCATCGAGCTGTCGCTCAATTTCCGGCGGCCTTACCTGGCGACGAGCCTGAGGGATTTCTGGCAGCGTTGGCATATCACGTTGTATAGCTGGCTGCGCGACTACGTTTACAAGCCGCTCGGCGGTAGCCGCCATGGCGATGTGCGCACGGCGCGGAACATCCTTGTGGTGTTCACGCTGTCCGGGCTGTGGCACGGGGCAGGGTGGAATTTTATCCTGTGGGGTGCGTTCCACGGCGTGTGGCTATGCCTTGAGCGCTGGGTGGGCTCGACTGGTCTTGGCCGGACCCTGGGGCGCTTGCCGGCGGCGGTGAAGGCGGTGCTGATCTTTCACCTTGTGACTGCGGCATGGATCCTGTTCCGGGCGCCGGACATGGCGACCGTCTCGGCCTATTTCCGGGGGCTGGCGCAATTGCGCCCTGCCGATCTGCTGCCGGGCGTGGAGCGTTTCGCAGCGGAGTATGGCAGCTTTGATCTGCCGGTGCTGGGCGGTAGCCCGGAGGCATTCGGAATGGCTGTGTTCGGGCTGGCACTGTGCGGACCGCTGATGCTGCTGCAGGTGTATCGGACGCGGAAGGGCGAGATCTTCGAAGCGCACTGGTCGCGGAGCCAACAGGTGGTTTTCTATGGACTGCTGTGTTTGACGGTGTTCTGGCTGGCGCCCGACGTTCAGAAACAGTTCATCTATTTCCAGTTCTGAAGGAGGAGAGGCGATGCGATATCTGATCGGCTTGTGCGTCCTTCTCGGGGTGCTGGTCACCGTCAACGCCATCAGCGTCTTCGTTTTTGAGCCGATCGATACAAATACAGAGATCGGGCGGTCAATTTCCTCGCGGATGGACCGGCTGGGCATGGAAAACGATGTGGTGTTCTTCGGCGACAGCCGTTCGCACCAGGGACTCGACCCGCGGGTGATACGGCGGGAGTATCAGGACCTGACGGGCGAGAGCATGATGTCCCTGAACCTCGCGCGCCCCGGCCAGCAGGTGCCTGTCAGCTATTACGCGCTGGAGAACTATATGGCGCGGGCGGATGTAGCGCCGAAGCATATCGTCGTGAACTTTTCACATCACATCATGTACGGGCGGGAGTGGTTCCAGGCCTATTACCTGCACGGCTTCCGCCCGACGGCGGCGCAGGCTGTCGATGCGGAGCGGAGCGGGTTAGTCTCATTGCCCGGAGCGGTGGAATGGTATCTGCGGACGCGCCTGCCGGCCTGGCATGGCAAGAAGACGTTCCACAACAACCTGATTCCGGCGCTGACGGAAGGCGATGGTGGGCTCGTGGCAGCGCTCGACAACCAGCGAAAGCTGGAGGCCACACTGTATGATCCGGAAATCCGGGGTTTCTACCCGCGTGGCTTGGCGTATATTGCCGCCGATGAGCGCAACGTGACTGTGCCATATGAGCCCGCACGCGATGATGCTGTGCTGTTGTCCTATGTTCCGCGGATGGCCCGATTGGCCGCGGATCATGGTGCCGAGCTTGTCATCTTCGAGTTTCCGTGGCCGGAAATCTATCGTGACAGCGCAGTGGACAAGTATAGCCGTGACCGGTTGACGACGGTTCTGAAGACAGTGCTGGCGGATGAGGAGAATGTTCGCTTCATCAGTTACGATCCGTTCATGCCGCCGGAAAATTTCGCTGACCCGCTGCATCTGAACTCGCGCGGGGCGGAGGCGCTTTCCCGGCTGATGGCCGGGTGGCTGGCCCGGCCCGAAGGCCGGTGAGAGCTATGACTGCCAACCCGGCGAAGAGGGCCCCTCGCGGAGCCTTCGCCACCTTCGGCGGGCGTCAGACTGGCGCCTGTTCTGTCCCGGTGATGCCCGTGGAATGTGACATCGTATCAGCGGGCTGTGTGGCCCTGTTTGCCGCTTCCAACACCACTGCTTGAAGACGGCCGGCAGCGAATGTGAAGCCGATGCCGAGGGCGATGCCGGTGAAGCCCAGAGCGGTGTAGAGCGGGCTGAGGCCGCCTGCCGTCAGGATCGGGAAGAGGGCCGCGACCAGGGCGACGATGCCAGCGCCGATGGCGGCGAAGCCGGTCAGAATTGTGAGCGCCCCGGCCTTGGCGGCGCGTCCGGTGGCCGGACAGTCGGCCATCGCAGCGCCCATTTGCCAGACGATTGTGCACAGCACGGCAAGGCCGGTGAGGCTGAGGGCGAAATAGGTGATTTCGAAGCTGGTCATGTTACGCTCCTTGCGGTGTTGAAGAGGTAGATATCGCCAAATCCCCATCCGTAGATTGGGGCACAGGCGAGGCCGAAAGCGGTAAAGAAGATCAGCACCTCCTCCATGTCGCTCAAACCCGTGGCTGCGCCGAAGAGGATGCAGGCCAGTGGGGTCAGCAGGTTTCCGACGAAGGCGGCGAGCGCGAAATGTCCGGGGTGGAAAGCGCCCGCACGGATGGCGAGCCAGAATGCGACAGTGCCGATTGTCAGATAGAACGGGAAGCCGAACAGGACGCCGAGGTAGGGAATGGCGAGTATGGTTATAGCGCCGGCATTGAAGATGAAGGATACGATTACAAGCGGCAGAGCGAAATACAGGGCCGTCAGGGTCGCGCCCCAGAACGGGCCGCCGATGAGTGCATAGATGAAGGTGCCGGTTCGGACCCGAGGCTGAATTTCTGCTATTTCTGTCATGACTGAAATTTCTCCTCAAAAAAATGTCAGGACTTGCCTGGCAGGAGCTTTGTGATGCCTGCACCGAGCTTCAGCAGGCTTTTCTGCACGGGTCGGGGCAGACGCTGTACGTCGCGATACCATTGGTCGAAAAGCGCCATCGTCTCGTAGGTTTCGGCAATGCGCTTGCGGAAAGCCTCGGGTGTGCCATCAGTCCTTGCGCGTTCCAGGGTATCGGCCACAGCTTCGAGCGTGGGCACATACTCCCGCTCCCGCCGACCGGAAACGACGATGTGGACGAGATCGAACATGTCCCGGACCGAGGTGAAATGGTCGCGGCGGTCGCCAAGGCGACGCTCCGTCTGGACAAGTTTCCAACCCTGCAGTTCCTTCAGGCCGGTAGAGACGTTGGAGCGGGCGAGGCCGAGCAACTCGGCGATCGTCTCCGCTGGAAGTGGTTCGGGAGAAAGATGCAGGAGGGCGTGAATCTGGGCAACGGAGCGGTTGACGCCCCATTTGGAACCCATCTCGCCCCAGTGAAGAATGAAGGATTCCATAGACGGCGTCAGTTCCATCAGTCTCTCCATTAATTTCTGTATTAACAGAAATATCAGAACTTACTGGATTATCAATCAATGAATGGCGATTAGGTCAGGAGAAAACGGAGACGTCGTCGAAGCGGGGATCTTCGCCATACGCATTGGGGCCGCGTCGGCCGGGAATCATCATCACGACCAGTCCGGCGAAGGAAATGGCGAGATTGGCTATGGCCAGTTGATAGACAATCTGCGGGTTGGTGATGAGGCCGTCGGTGACGTTGCCGAGAACCGTGGTGACGAACAGGTATCCCAGCAGCCACCAACCGGAGAATCCGAGATCGTGGAGACGGCGTACAGTCACGGCAAGGGACGCGACCCAGACAAGGAGCGTTGGCAGAGCCAATGTCAGTACGAAAATGATGCCGGAAGCGCTGCCGAAGATGTCGCCGATGGAAAAATCGGAGAGCAGCGTGGCGACAAAGGCGATGGCGAAGGCCAGAGCCATGAAAAGGACACTGGCGAGGAAAAACCACCAGTATTCACTGCGCGTGGACCGCCCCGAGAAGGTGCGCCACTTGTAGAGACAGGTTTTGGTTGCGGTAGCGAAATCCATGCCCGCGTTTTCTCAACAGACTATGGCAAACGAAGGGCGCATTGCGCCGAAACCGTGGAGATATTTAAAGTTTCTCCGGCACCAAAGGTAGCAGTGGAGCGATGGAAAACGGGGCTGTCAGGCGAAGACGTTCAGGTCTATCGGACGGCGGGGGTCGTTGCCGAAATTGTTGACGCCGTCGGTGCCGCGCAGACACATCAGCAGGAAGCCGACGAGGGAGGCGAACAGGACAGTGGCGGCCAGCCCGGCTCCGATCATGATGCCGGTATGCGTCATCGGTGCCAGTTCGGACCAGAGGCTCTGCACGAGGCTGAGCACGGCATAGGCGAGATACCAGCGACCGCTGAGGTTGCGGTCGTGCAGCCGGCGGATGGTGACGGAGACCGAAGCGGTCAGCAGGAAGACGAGAAGCGTCACGGCGAGCGCCATATAGGCCGCCATCACCGGTTCCTGGAAGGTGTTGCCGACGCCAATGCCGAGCGCCGAGAGCATTGTGAAGTAGCCGATGAAGAGGCTGATGATCACCACCGCCAGCATGGCATGGAAACTCCAGAATTCACCGCGCGTCGCACGCCCGCTAAATGTGCGCCAATCCGTCAGGGCTTTCTGGCAATGGGTAATGATTTCCATGGTGACCTCGCTACTTACAAGTAAAGATCACTCCCAAACCGTGGCGCAAATTTGGCTGCTCTGTGGTTTCAGAAGGGTTTCTTACCCTTACGTCAAACCATCGAAATGCTTGAGTATAAGGGGTTTTGAAAGTGTGGCTGAGGTTTCGAGCCGGCCGGACTAGAGGCTTTTCGAGCCCGTTTTGGCGCCTTGGCCAATGCGCGGCTCCGTGCCATTGCGGAGGCGGGCGATATTGGTGCGGTGTTTCCAGATCACCAGCGCAGTGATTGGCACCGCGATGATCAGGGCATCGGTACGGCCCAGCAGTGGCAGAGAGACGAGGCTGGAGGCTGTCGCGCTCATCCCTGCCAGCGAGGAGATGCGGAAGGCGGCGGCGACGGCGGCCCAGACAGCGCAGGCGATGAGCCCGGCCCAGAAATTCAGCGCCAGCAGCAGGCCCAGGCAGGTAGCGACACCCTTGCCACCGATAAAACCGAGCCAGACGGGAAAAAGGTGGCCGAGTATCGCGGCAAGGCCGGCGGCGAGGGCGGCGGGTTCGCCCAGCAATGCCCGCGCGAGCAACAGCGCGATGGCGCCCTTGCCGACATCGAGAATCAGCGTGGCGAGGGCGGCAGGCTTGTGGCCGGTGCGCAGCACGTTGGTCGCCCCGATATTGCCCGAGCCGATCTTGCGCAGATCGCCGAGGCCGAGGGCGCGGGTTATGACGAGGCCGAAGGGGACGGAGCCGAAGAGGTAGCCAAGGATGGCGGCGAGGATCAGGCTCATGGCGTTACGTCCTCTCCCGAAACGAAGGTGCGGCGGACGCGCCCCTGCATGCGCGCAGTGTCGAAGGGTGTGTTCTTGGACTTCGAATGCAGTTTGAACCGGTCGAGCACGAAGGGGGCGTCCGGGTCAAAGACAATCAGGTCGGCCGGTGCACCCGGGGAGAGACGGCCGGCGGGCAGGCCGAGCAGCCGTGCCGGATTCAGGGCCAACGCCCTGAACAGTTGCGGCAGCGTGAGGTGCCCGGAATGGACGAGGCGGAGCGCGGCGGGCAGGAGCGTTTCGAGCGCAACGGCGCCGGAGGCTGCTTCCTCAAACGGCAGACGCTTGGATTCCTCGTCCTGCGGGGTGTGCATGGAGGAGATGATGTCGATCAGACCGGAGGCCAGCGCCTCGACGGTCGCAAGCCGGTCATCCTCGCTGCGGAGCGGGGGCTTCAGCTTGAAGAAGGTGCGGTAGTCGTCCACGTCGAAGGCGTTGAGCGTGAGATGGTGAATGGAGGTGCCGGCGGTCACTGGCAGACCTGCCTCCTTTGCGCGGGCAAGCGCGGGCAGGGCGACGGCGGTAGTAATCTGGTCCGCATGATAGCGGCAACCGGTCATTTCCACGAGGGTCAGGTCCCGCTCCAGCTGCAACCGTTCCGCCTGCGGCGAGACGGCGGGCAGGCCGAGCTTGGTGGCGAAGGCGCCCGATGTCATCGCCGCGCCGGATGAGAGCACCGGCTCCTGCGGGTGGCTGATGATGAGGGCGCCAAGACCCTTCGCGTAGGACATCGCACGGAGGAGGACCTTGGCATCGCGTATCGGGTTGTCGGTGTCGGTAAAGGCGACGGCACCGGCGTCCTGCAGGAAACCGATTTCCGTCATCTCCCGCCCTTCGCGACCCTTGGTGAGGGCGGCCATGGGCAGAACATGCACCGGTGCTGCCTCCCGCGCGCGGCGGACAGCGAATTCCAGCATCTCGGGCGTGTCCGTCACCGGTGTCGTATCCGGGCGTGTGACCATGGTGGTCACGCCCCCCGCCGCCGCGGCGCGACCCGCGGTGCGGTAGCTTTCCTTGTGGCGCTCGCCCGGCTCGCAGATCTTCACTCCGATGTCGATTATGCCAGGGGCAATGCAGAGCCCGCCGCAGTCCTCCGCCCCGTCCGGGCCTTCGCCCTTGCCGATTTCCTCGACGTGATCGGAAAAGCGGATCCACCCGATGGACTCGGTGCCCTCTTCAGGGTCTATCAGGCGGAGATTGGCGAGGGTTTTCATGGCTGCTTGCTTGCAGAAAGGGGGGCGAGGTGTCAATCGCGGATAGAGGGACCGAGGTTTTGGCGATGCGCGCGGCTACGGAGGCGGATGTACCGGCGCTGGCGGCGCTCTGGCATGCGGGATGGCAAGACGGGCACGCGGCGGTCGTGCCGGAGGGGCTGCTACCGCACCGCGATGCGGCGAGTTTTGCCGTGCGGACACGGCGGCATCTGGGGCGGATCATGTTGGCGGAGCGGAAGGGCAGGCTTCTGGGCTTCTACATGCTGCACGACGACGAGTTGGAGCAATTCTACGTCGCTCCGCAGGCGCGGGGGACAGGTGTGGCGGCGGAGCTGATGAAGGATGCAGAGAGGGCGATGGCGAAGGTCGGCGCGGTGCGCGCATGGCTCGCCTGCTCGGTTGGCAACTTGCGGGCGGCGCGGTTCTACGAGAAGTGCGGGTGGCAGCGGATGGGCGTGGAGCCGATGGAACTGGAGGTGCTGGAGGGCAGTTTCACGCTGGATATCTGGCGGTATGAGAAGGATCTGGGTGGGGGCGGCTGATCTGATATTCCGGCAGTTTCCGTGTTTCGGGAGACCCGATGATGTGAATACTTCGCCCGGCCCGGAAAAAGACGCGAAACGCCGCTGGGCCAGCGCCGGTCCGTGTCGTGTCGGAGGGACGCTTTCAGCGTGACCGGGCTGGCGCTCGGCTGACGTCGGCGCGGACAGGTGACGTCAGAGACATGTGGCTCTCTTAAACTGTGTGGTGTCGAAGTCGGGCGCGCCATTTCACGGGCCGTCGATGGCCCTATGATTTTCCTTGAGGATAAGGGACGGGGCAGGACATTGCTGCCTGAAAACCCTCAGACCTCCACGCTCGCCTTTTCCCGCAGATTCCGCGCCAGCAGGTCCATCGCGGCCATGCGCACGGCGACGCCCATTTCCACCTGTTCCTGGATGACGGAGACGTTGATGTCGTCGGCGATGGTGCCATCGATTTCCACGCCGCGATTCATCGGGCCGGGGTGCATGACGATGGCATCGGGGTTGGCGCAGGCGAGTTTCTCCGCATCCAGCCCGAAGCGGTGATAATATTCGCGGGTGGAGGGGATGAAGCCGCCGTCCATCCGTTCCTTCTGGAGGCGGAGCATCATCACCACGTCAACGCCCTTCAGCCCTTCGCGCATGTTGTCCGTTACCTCGACGCCAAGCTCGGACATGCCGGTGGGGATGAGTGTCGGCGGGCCGATGAGGCGGACGCGGTTCTCCATCCGGCCGAGGAGGAGGATGTTGGAGCGGGCGACGCGGCTGTGGGCGATGTCTCCGCAGATCGCGACCGTCAGCCGGTGGAGCCGGCCCTTTCGGCGGCGGATGGTAAGGGCGTCGAGCAGCGCCTGCGTCGGGTGCTCGTGGCGGCCGTCGCCGGCGTTCAGGACTGCGCAGTTGACCTTGGAGGCGAGCAGGTTCACCGCGCCGGAATGGGGGTGGCGGACGACCAGCAAGTCGGGGTGCATGGCGTTCAGCGTCATCGCCGTGTCGATCAGCGTCTCGCCCTTCTTGATGGAGCTGGCCTGCATGGACATGTTCATCACGTCCGCGCCAAGGCGCATGCCTGCGATCTCGAAACTTGCCTGCGTGCGGGTGGAGTTCTCGAAGAACATGTTCACCTGCGTCAGCCCGGCCAGCGCCTGCCCGTGCTTGTTCGGCCCACGGTTCTGCGCGGCGTATTGATCCGCGAGGTCGAGAAGGGTGGTGATGTCGGCCTGCGAAAGGCCCTCGATCCCGAGGAGATGGCGATGCTTGAACATGGGCCTTGCTTAGCCTGAGGCGGGCGGCGGCGACAAGGGGTCTGCGAAGCTGCAGGGGGCGAAGAGGGAGATGGCGCAGGCCTCGGCTTGCCGCCAGCGTTCCGGCGCGCTGGCCTTCCGCCACACCGAGAGGAGCACACCAACTGCGGCGATGGTGGCGATTGCGAATGCGACCCAGCCGAGAGCGGCGCCAAGGGCATGATCGCTGAGCTTCTTTGTGAATTCGACAAATAGGAATGGTGCCAGTGTGATGCCGGTTCCGGTTACGAGAATCGCATTTATGTCTCTGTCGAATGCCATAAGCCGTGCTGTGCTGCTTGTGAGGATCACGACTGTCAGGGTCCGAAGTGCACGATACCTGCCAATGAGGACCAAGCTGAGAAAGACCTCTGGTGGCAGGTTCGAGTACTTTAACTCGGAGGGATCGAGAGCATCGGGCCAGACGGTATGGAAGGGATGGGTTGCGATCATGAGGGCGCACAAGATGCGCAGGCCAAAGCGCGCAGGCAGGACGATTGAAAGAGCGAGGAGGACTACTGAATCCGCGTTGGTGACAAATTCCCAATTGCAAACAACCTTTGGGACGGGCTTACCAATACGGCCCTTTTGGCGTAGTAGCAGAGTATGATGGGCAACACGAATGACATGAGCCCCGAGGACGCGCTGGCGGCCCTGATCTGGCAGATCGAGCTCGGCGCGGACGAGGCGCTGGACGAGCGGCCGGTGGACAGGTTCGGTGCTGCCGCCGCGGCTTCCGCGGAGGCCAAGCCTCCACCCGGGGCCGTTCCGGCCACGGCTGCGGGCAAGCCCGCAGGGACGCCTGATGCCCCACCCCCTGGATCCGCGAGTGTTGCGATCGCCGCTGAGTGTGCTGATCTCGACGCGTTGCGCGCGGCCATGGCGGCGTTTGAGGGCTGCGCGTTGAAGAAGGGAGCGAAATCGCTTGTGTTCGCTGATGGTGTGCCGGGCGCACATATCATGATTGTCGGTGAGGCGCCGGGGCGTGAGGAGGACCAGCAGGGGCTGCCGTTCGTGGGTGCTTCCGGTCAACTGCTCGACAATATGTTCGCCGCCATTGGTCTGAGTCGGACGGCGGATAACCCGGCTGATGCTCTTTATATCACCAATACCATCCCCTGGCGGCCGCCGCAGAACCGGGATCCGTCCGGCGACGAGATCGCGATGATGTTGCCGTTCCTTCGCCGCCATATCGAGCTTGCCGCGCCGCGACTGTTGGTGACCATGGGCAATTCGGCGACGCGGACGCTGCTCGACACCACCAGCGGCATCACCCGGATGCGTGGACGCTGGGCCGAGTTCGCCGGAGTTCCGGTGATGCCGATGTTCCACCCCGCCGCTCTGCTGCGCGACCCGCTGCGCAAGGGCGATGCCTGGACGGACCTGAAGGCCATTCGCGCCCAATTATCGTCTTTGCAAGTATCAGGTCGCCAATAAAGCAATATAAAGGTGACAAGAGTCATTGGCGACTTTAATTAGTGAATTCGAGTTATTGACTTGAATCGCCGACTGACCGGAAGCTTGTGCTCAGACTACAAGTAAATTGAGATTTCTTGTTTCTGGGGAGCTTTCCATGTTTACCAAACCGAACCGGTTCGTGGACCGGGTATTCCTGCATTGTTCCGCATCTGACCACGCATCGCACGACAATATCGCGACCATTCACCGCTGGCACACCGATCCGAAGCCGCGCGGAAACGGCTGGTCGGACACCGGCTATCATTACTTCATTCGCAAGGATGGAACGCTGGAAAACGGGCGGCCGCTGGAGCGAACGCCGTCTGCTCAGGGCGGGCACAACACCGGAACCATCGCCATCTGTCTGCACGGGCTGGACAAGCCGAAATTCACCACCGCGCAATTCGACCAGGTGCGGGGGCTGTGTCTGGAGATCAACAACGCCTATCACGGCACTGTCACCTTTCACGGCCACAAGGAAGTAGCGGCCAAGGCCTGCCCGGTGTTCGATTACAGGGATGTGCTGAAGCTGGACCGGTTCGGACGGCTCGGCCTTTCCGGGGCTGAGGCGCAGGGCCTGGCGAACGAGACGCATCGTGATGCCGATACCATGCCTCAGTTGCGCCGTGGCGACCGGGGCGAGGCGGTGGCGCTTGCGCAGAGCCTGCTGATGCTCAAGGATGACGGTATTTTCGGGCCGAAAACCGATGGTGTCGTGCGTGATTTCCAGACCGCGCATGGCCTGGAGCGGGACGGTGTGATCGGTAAGGATACATGGAAGGCGTTGTTTGCCAATGAGAGGATCGAGCATTCGGGCGCGAGTTGAGGCGACTCTCGCGATCGCTCTTGTATCGGCTATGCCAGCTTTTGCCGGCGACGCCGCGCATCCGCAGGCCATCGGGTTTTCCGACGGGGGAGAGCGCTTCGCGTTTCTGGAGTGGGGGCAGCAGGATGGTTCCGGATTTGGCTATGCTTCGGTCTTCATCGTCGATCTGGAACGGGACGCCTGGGTTGTCCCACCGGTACGCAGCCTGATCGAGGATGAGGCTGTCGCGCCGATGGTGGCGCGGCAGCAGGCCTGGTCTGCGGCGGCGGATGCGCTGGGCGATGCGGGTATCCATCAGCCTGCGCGGCTGGTCCATTCCCGGCCTTTCCTGCCGGCGGAAAAAGGGGGCGAGCGGGTGGAAGTGGCATGGAGGCCGATCACCATCCCGGGGGCCATGCCTGACACGTCCGTGCTGTACCTAGAGACTTTTGCCCTGCCGGCCGAGGGCTGCGAGGGGGAGACCGCCATGGGGTTTGCGCTGATGTGGAAGGGCGAGGAAATCGCCCGTGATGTCGACCTACCGGAAAGCCGCGGTTGCCCGACCGCCTACAGTATCGAGCGAATCTATGCATCGGAGGTCTGGCCGCCGGCACCGTATGCGGTGGCCCTGATCGGCGTATTCCGGCGGGGTTTCGAGGGACCGGACCTGCGCCATATCGCGTTGCCTATTCCGCTGAAGCCGGCGGGGCGGTGAAAGGCTGCGCTTGCCTATGGCCCTTTCCGCCGTTTAAGCAGAAGCCGAAGGACAGGGTCGGCACATGCGCATTGTTATCACCGGTGGTTCCAACACGTTGCTTGGCGGTGGCTGGCGGCCACACTTCGAGGCGCTGGTGCCGGACGGCACGCAGATCACCAACCTCGCTATCGGCGGTACCACTTCGGCCATGGGCATTTTCCGGCTGCTGACGCAGGGTCGGGTTCAGCCCGGCGATGTGGTGCTGTGGGAATACGCGCTGAACGAGCACGGGCACTACCGCCACGGCCACGGGCTGGGTGTGCTGATGCACCATGTCGAGGCGCTGATCAGGCTGGTGGCGGAGGCGGGCGGGCATTTGTTGCCGATCATCTTTACCACGCAGGCGCAGGAGACGCGGACGGAGTTCGACGACTACCGCGCCCGGCTGCATTTCACCTTCGCGACCCACGACGTGCCCTTTTTCGATGTCAGTCAGGAATTTCGCCGCCAGTTCGGCGTGGCGCGGCTGGCGAAGGAGATGTTTCAGGACAACTTCCATTACATGCCGAACGGCGAGATCGTGAAGGGTATCGCCGAGAGCGTCCTGGCGCGACTCGGCAGTATTCCCATGACGCGATTTCACCCCGACAGGGCGATGCTGGCGGACCCGCGGCGGACCTTTGCAGCCATAGACACCTTCACCGGTGCGGAAGTAAGCGAGTTCCGCACGGGTATCATCCGCACGCCAATATTTTCCTTCGATCAGGAACTGCAGACGAAGATCAGGGGGCGGCTGATGGCCGCGGCGGTAATCGGAGCGCCGGAGGGCGGCGGTTTCACGATCCGGGCCGGGGACGAGGTGCTGGGGTCCTACTCGACAAGGCGGGCGTACGAGGAACGGGGGCCGCGGCGTATCGTCAAGCAAATCTCGTTCCATGCGCTGGCGGGCAAGCCGCTTGTCTGCTTCAACAAACCGGTGGTGATCAGCCGGGCTGCGGCCGACGAGACGCTGATCGCGGATCACACATATGAGACAGACCGGGTGCCGGCAGAGGGTGAGGCTGAGGATGCGCTGCTGGGCCTGCTGGTCGACCGGATGCGGGACCGCGATGGGTGAGGCGCTCGTATGGTGACCCGGGTGATGGCCTTCTCCGACCTGCATCTTTCCCGGGCGAAGGCGGAAGTGCTGGTGGCGGCCAGCGGCGAAGCGGACCTGGTGATCGGCGCGGGCGATTTCTGCAACATGCGCGAAGGGCTTGATGGTGCGATGTCCCTGCTGAAGGACATGGCGCGGCCTTTCGTGCTGGTGCCGGGGAATGCCGAGAGTGCCGAGGAATTGCGCGATGCGGCGCATGCGGGGATGACCGTGTTGCACGGGGAAGCTTGCGAGGCGGCTGGGCTGGCGTTGTTCGGGTTGGGATATGCGGTGCCGGAAACACCGTTCGGCGCGTGGTCCTGTGACCTGTCGGAAGCGGCGGCAGGGAAGATGCTGGCCGGATGCGTGCAGGCGGATATCCTGATCACGCATTCGCCTCCGAAGGGCGTGGCGGATGTCACCTCCGCCGGTCAATCCGTCGGCTCCGTGGCGGTGCGCGAGGCTATCGAGCGTATCCAGCCGCGGCTTGCGGTCTGCGGCCATATTCACGACAGTTGGGGCAGCGAAGGGATGATCGGGGCGACACAGGTCGTCAATCTTGGCCCTGAGCCCCGTTTTTTCGAGATGTGAGGCAGCATGGCGGAACGTGATTTCATAGCGGTGCGGATCGCGGTCCTGACAGTTTCCGACACGCGGTCGCTGGAAGAGGACCGTTCCGGCGATGTGCTGGAAGGGCGGATCGCCGATGCAGGGCACCGGCTGGCGGACAGGCAGATCGTGCGTGATGAAAGGGCGGCGATAGCGGCGCAGTTGCGAACGTGGATCGCGGACCCGGAGGTGGATGTGGTGATCTCCACCGGAGGCACCGGGCTGACGGGGCGGGACGTGACGGTGGAGGCCCATCGGGACGTCTACGAAAAGGAGATCGACGCGTTCGGCACGGTGTTCACGCATGTGTCGATGGCGAAAATCGGAACGTCAGCCGTCCAGAGCAGGGCCTGCGGCGGTGTGGCTGGCGGCACTTATCTGTTCGCGCTCCCCGGTTCTCCCGGGGCGTGCCGGGACGCGTGGGACGAGATTTTGGTCAAACAGTTGGATTATCGGCACAAGCCATGCAACTTCGTTGAGATCATGCCGCGGCTGGATGAGCATCTGAGGCGCAAGTGAGAGACAAGTTCCGCGCCATTGGCGATGTGAGCGATGCCGGGAAAGCCGAGGCCGTGGGAGTGATCCTGGAGGATGCTTCGGGCCGACTGCTGCTGCAACTGCGCGACTTGCGGGACGAGGTGATCTTCGGCGGCTACTGGAGCTTCTTTGGTGGTGGCGTCGAGGGCGGCGAGACGCTGATCGAGGCTGCACAGCGGGAGACGGAGGAGGAGATCGGCGTGGCACTTGCGGCAACAGAGCTCGCCCCGTTCGGCTGGACCCGCTCTCTCAGCGTCCGACGGACGCGAATATATGTTTTCACGGCCACGCGGACGGTTGAGCCGGTGGATGTGACCCTCGACGAGGGCGCGGGGTTTGCTTTCTGGGACGAAAGACAACTGCCAAAGGTGCCGATTGTGCCGTTTTTGCAGCCAGTTTTGCAGGAATATCTTGAACTGCGACGGAAGCGACGGACCCTGCCGTAACAGATCTGTGGATAAAGTGATGTCCGGCTATATTCTATTTGCACCCCGACTGTGGGACGTTGAGTGATCTTTGAGGCAAGGATGATATGCGGTTTCTGACGCGCGGTTTGCTGGGAATTATGCTGCTGACCCTGACAGTTGGCCTGTTGGGGATGGCCGGACGGACGGTTTACCTCGCCGCCAGTGCGGAGCAAGGCGGCTTTGGCGGGCGCGGCGAGAACGAGGAGCGCATCTTTGCCGTGAATGTCGGAACGCTGACGTCCGAAACGGTGCGGCCCATAATTTCCAGCTACGGCGTGATCGAAAGCTGGCGTACGCTGGAATTGCGGACCGCGGTGGGCGGCACGGTGACGGAAATGGCCGACGCGTTTCGCGATGGCGGCCGGGTGCAGGCCGGTGATATCCTAGTGCAGGTGGACCGGGCGAATGCGGAAACTGCGCTGAGCCTGGCCAAGACCGAACGCGCAGAAGCGAAAGCGGAGGTGACGGAGGCTGACGCTGCGCTGGAACTGGCGCAGGACGAACTCGCTACGTCAGAGGCGCAGCGCGACCTGCGTCGCCGGGCGCTGGCCCGGCAGGAAGATCTGCGGAGCCGCGGTGCGGGGACGGAAGCGGCCGTAGAGACGGCGGAACTGGCGCTTTCCTCGGCGGAACAGACGCTGGTTGGGCGGCGGCAGGCTTTGGCGCAGGCGCAGGCACGGATCAACCGCGCGGCGATTGCGCTGGAGCGGACGGCGATCCAGTTGTCGGAAGCGGAGCGTGACCTCTCCGATACCGTGATCCTTGCCCCTTTCACCGGACTTCTGAGCGACGTGACGGCGGTGCCTGGCGGCCTGCTGACGACGAACGAACAGATCGCAACGCTGATCGACCCGGAGGCTCTGGAAGTGGCTTTCCGCATTTCCAATGCACAGTTTGCGCGGCTGGTGGCGACCGGGCAGCCGCTGGAAGGAACCGAGGTAACGGCAACGCTGTTGCTGGAGGACATACCGCTGGTGGTGGCGGGTGTCGTCGATCGCGTGGATGCGGAAGTCGGCGAAGGGCAGACGGGGCGCCTGTTGTTCGCACGGCTGGATCCGGAGGGTAGCCGCGCGTTGCGGCCGGGTGATTTCACCGAAGTGCGGATACTGGAACCGGAACTGGCGGCGGTGTCCGTCATTCCGGCGACCGCGGCCAACACCGACGGGGAAATCCTGCTGATCGGCGAGGGCGACCGGTTGGAGATGGCGACGGTTCGCATCTTGCGGCGGCAGGGCAACGACCTGATCGTGGGCGATGTGCCGTTTGGCCGCGAATACGTGGCGGAACGCGTGCCGCAATTGGGTGCGGGTGTGAAGGTCCGCCCGGTGCGTCCGGATGACGGTTTCGAGGAAAGTGCCGTTATCGAGCTGACACCTGAACGGCGCGCACTGCTGGTGGCGGCGGTGGAAGGCAATTCGCAGATGCCGGAAGAGGTGCGTCAGCGGTTGATTGCGCGACTTTCCGAAGATCGCGTGCCTGCGGATATGGTCGCACGGATCGAGTCGCGGATGGCGGAGGCCGATGTAGCGGCGATGGATGGCGGCGAAACGCTGACGCTGGAGCCTGAGCGTCGGGAACGGCTGGCGGCGTTCGTCCGATCCAGCGCGGGCATGCCCGAGGATGTGAAGGCGCGTCTGCTGTCGCAACTGGAGGCGGAAGAAGTGCCGCGTGGTATGGTCGAGCGGCTGGAAAGCCGGATGGGGGGCTGAGGTAATGGCGCTGCGGGGCGAAGGCGTGGGCGGCATACTTTCCTATTTCACCCGCCACCGGACAGCGGCCAACCTGTTGCTGGTGATCATGGTGACGTTGGGACTGGTGGCGGCGACGCAGATTCGCAGCCAGTTCTTTCCCGATGTCGTGCTGTCTTCGGTGGATGTCGATGTTCGATGGGACGGCGCCGGGCCCGAAGATGTGGACGGGGCCATCATCGCCGTTCTGGAACCGGCGCTGCGCGGCGTGGAGGGCGTGACGGGGTCAACGGCGACCGCACGCGAGGGCTCAGCCCGCATTGACCTCGAATTCGAACCGGGCTGGGACATGAGCAGGGCGGTCGACGACGTGACGTCGGCGGTCGATGGCGTCAACAACCTGCCGGAAGGCGCAGAAACGCCGGAAGTCAGCCGCAATGCATGGCGCGACCGGGTCACGGACGTTGTGATCCACGGGCCGGTGGCGCGCGAGCAACTCGGGCGATTTGCCGATGAGTTCGTATCGCGCCTGTTTCAGCGCGGCGTTACGCGTACGACCATACGCGGAGTGACGGCGCCGACCATCCGGGTTGAGGCCCCGGAAGCGGAGCTGATACGCCACGACATCGCGCTGTCGGACATCGCCAACGCTATCGGGCAGGAGACGGAGGCCAGCCCGGCGGGTGACGTGGCCGGCGGCTCTGCCCGCGTGAGGACCGGGATCGAAAAGCGGACAGCGGAAGAGGTTGCTTCCATAGTGGTCCGTTCGGGCACCGACGGCTCCAAGCTGCTGGTTTCAGATCTGGCGCGGATCAGCGTCGATGGAGCCGAGCAGGGGCGGGCTTATTACAAGGATGACAACCCGGCGGTTTCGATCCGGGTGGACCGCTCCGATCAGGGCGATGCCATCGAGATGCAGCGGCTGGTGACAGAGGTTGCGGCGGAACTGGAATCTATCCTGCCGCCCGGCGTGAAGGTGGAGCTGATCCGCACACGGGCCGAAGCGATTACCGAACGCCTGGACATTCTGTTCGACAACGGGCTGCTGGGGCTGGCGCTGGTTGTCCTGCTGTTGTTTCTGTTTCTGTCGGCGCGCACCGCGCTCTGGGTGGCGGCCGGTATCCCGGTGGCGATGATCGCGACGATCGCGCTGATGTTCGCCTTCGGACTGACGATCAACATGATCTCGCTTTTTGCCCTGATTATCTGCCTCGGTATTGTCGTCGATGATGCCATTGTCGTCGGCGAACATGCGGATTTCCGGGTGCGGACGCTGGGCGAGACGCCGCTGGTGGCGGCGGAAAACGCGGCGCGGCGCATGTCGCTGCCGGTGTTCTCTTCCACGGTCACGACCGTGATCGCCTTTGTCGGGCTGACGGCCATCGGCGGGCGTTTCGGCAGCCTGATCAGTGATATTCCCTTTACTGTTGTCGTGGTGCTGCTTGCATCGCTCGTGGAATGTTTCCTGATTCTGCCGAACCACATGGCGCATGCGTTGGCCAGCGGCGACCGTCAGCATTGGTATGATTGGCCGAGCCGAACTTTCAACAAGGGCTTTGGCTGGTTTTGTCGCCGTATCTTCCGGCCCGCCATGCGCCTGGTGCTTGCTCTGCGCTATCCGGTGCTGGGCACCGCTGTGCTGGTGCTGGCGCTCACGGCATCGCTGTATCTGCGTGGTGACGTGACCTGGCGTTTCTTCAATTCTCCGGAGCGGGCGAGCATTTCCGGAAACATCGCAATGTTGCCGGGGGCGAAGCGGGCCGACACGCTTGAGATGGTGCGCGAGTTGCAACGTGCTGTGCGCGACACGGCGGCCCGGTACGAGGCGGAACACGGTGCCAACCCGGTTCTTTTCGCGCTGGCGGAGGTGGGTGGGACCACAGGGCGTGGACTGGCCGGATCGGACACGAAGGACGAGGACCAGCTCGGGTCCATCGCCATCGAACTGATCGATCCGGACCTGCGGCCCTATTCCAGCTTCGCCTTTCTGGGCGATCTGCAAGAGGAAGTGCGCCGCCACCCGCTGCTGGAGACGCTGAGTTTCCGAGGTTGGCGTTCCGGCCCCGGCGGCGATGCTCTGGACGTGAAATTCTACGGTGCGGATGCGACGACGCTGAAGGCTGCGGCGGAGGATCTGAAGGCGGCGGTTTCGGAGTTTCCCGAAGTCAGCGCCGTGGAGGATACGCTGGCCTACGACAAGACGGAACTGGTGCTGGAACTGACGCCGATAGGCTCCACGCTCGGGTTCACGATCGACGGCATCGGGCGGGAGTTGCGCCAGCGGCTGGCGGGGATTGAAGCAGCAAGCTTCCCGGTCGGTGTTCGGCAGGGTACGATCGAGGTGAGCCTCGCCGAAGAGGAGCTGACCGCCGATTTCCTCTCGACGACGCGGTTGCGGAGCCCGACGGGCGAATACGTGCCCCTGTCGGAGATCGTGACGGTCGATACCAAGCTGGGCTTCTCTTCGGTGCGCCGGGAAAACGGGTACCGGGTGATCACGGTTTCGGGCGATATTTCCGAGGATGACCCGGTGCGGGCTCAGGCGGTGATGACGAGCCTTCAAAACGAGATCCTGCCAAGGATCACCGAGGAACGCGGGGTCAATTACGTGCTGGGCGGATTGGCGGAGCAGGAGCGGGAGTTCCTCAGCGATGCCGCTCTGGGCTTCAGCCTGTGCATGTTGGGAATCTATCTGACGCTCTGCTGGATCTTCGCAAGCTGGACCCGGCCCTTCGTGGTGATGGCCGTGATTCCCTTCGGCCTGATCGGTGCCGTGTGGGGGCATTACCTTTGGGATGTGCCGCTGTCGATATTCACCGTCGTCGGGCTGATCGGGATGAGCGGGATCATCATCAACGACAGTATCGTGCTGATCACCACCATCGACGAATATGCCGAGAAGCGCGGGTTGGTGGCGGCAGTTGTCGATGCGACTGTGGACAGGCTGCGACCTGTGCTGCTGACGACCCTGACAACCGTGCTGGGGCTGGCGCCGTTGCTTTACGAATCTTCGCAGCAGGCGCAGTTCCTGAAGCCGACAGTGATCACGCTGGCCTATGGCTTGGGTGTTGGCATGGTGCTGGTGCTGTTGATCGTGCCTTCGCTGGTCATCATGCAGGCCGATCTGGCCCGCATCCGTGCCTCGACCCGGCGGGGGCTGCTCCGGTCCGATGCCGGAAGCCGGGCGCGGATTGTTCTGGGGCTGAGTGCCTTGGCGAGCCTGGCTGTCCTGGCGGCCACCGTCGGCGTGTTCATGGTAACAGGCGAGGTCTGGGCGCCTCTCGCATCCGTCACCGCATCGGTGGGACTGACGGGCGGGGTGGCTGCGCTGGCGCTGTTGCTGGCCGGACTGGTTGTCGTGTTCCTGATCGGCTGGGTGCTGGCAGCATTCAGTCAGCCGCGCAGGAGACAGGTTCTGCCCGCGGAATGAAACTGCGCTCAGGGGGCGGAGATGATGCTGCCGTCACCGAGGATGGCAGTATCCAGCCGGACGTCCCATGGCTGTGGCCGGATGCTGTCGATCCTGCAGAACCCCTGACCGACGCCGATCTTCAGCGGCGCAACAGGTAGGGATGCCAGAGTCATGTCGTAGTAGCCTCCACCGTTGCCCAGCCGGTAGCAGTCGGCGTCAATTCCGACCAAGGGCAGGATGACGATGTCGGGGCGTTGCGGCGCACCTTCGGCAGGCACGGGAATGTTCCATATGCCGCGGGTCATGGCACAACCGGGCGCCCATGTGCGAAACTCCACCGGCGCAGCACGAGTTACGACAACGGGCAGGCTGACTGTAGCGCCGGACCGGTGCAGGGCGTGCATGCAGGCGCGCAGGTCAAGCTCTCCTCGGATCGGCCAGTAGAAGGCGATGGTCTTGCCGGCGACGTCGCCGAGACGGTCGGTGAGTGCTGCAATTACCTGTTCGGTCTCCGCCGCGCGGTTTGATTGCGGCATGCCGCGCCGCAGAGCGTAGAGACGCTCGCGTTCGGCCTTACGGTGGGCGTCCACCTGCAGCTTCGTGGCGCGGTCGATAACATGGCCGCCAATGGTTGTCTGGTCTTCGCGGGCCATGGTCAGGTCACTTCACGATCTGGGGACGTCGTGCGCCGTGGTACCCTGTAGATGTCAATGCAGCGGTCATCGAAGATCCATGCGCCGAGCGGTTGCGCGTGAGGTGTCTGGACCCTGGCCCAAAATATATGTGGACTCGGTTCTGCCATGTCTCAGGTTGGCACGGGCACCGATGCCCCGCAAGGGTTCAGCCGGCCGGACAGCCCCGGATGTCGATGGCGCTGTCTGCGGTAAGAAGGGTGATGCGCAGATTGCCGAGATCGACGTCAGGTGCGCCCTTGCCGTAGTGATCGAGTGCGGCCGTGATGGTCAGTGCATAGCCATCGGCCTGGGTTGATACCGGGGTCAGGAAGGTTTCCTCCGACCCGGTTTCGAACACGCTGAATGGCGCGGCGGGTGCTTCGCCGGCAAAGCGGAAACTGGCTGTCACCGTCTCTGCACTCTGTTGGCAGGACGCGGATTGGATGCCGGCGCCGTCGGTAGTGAGCGGGCGGGCGGCGAGAGCGTTTTCAATGGCTTGCACGGTAGTGGAGTCGGCAGCGGATTCTGCCGGCATTTCAGCCGTTGCGTGGGCCGGAATACAGATATCCTCGCAAACGCCGTAAGACAGTGCCAGCGCTACGTCGATGGGCCCGCCCGGCGTTTGAGGTGTGAGTTCTACCGGGAAGACGACCCTGTCGCTGTAGCCCAGCGTCGTCATCCCATAGGACTCCTGCACCTCCGGCCTGGGCCAGTGGATGGTAGCGGCAGCGAGGTTTTGCGACCCTGTCCAGTCGAACATCGGGGGGATACCGCCCGCGCCGGGAGCGCGCCAGTAGGTTTTCCAGCCCGGATCGAGGTCGATTTCCACGCCGATCATGCGGTTGCCGTCCGGCATTTCCCAACCGGGCAGGAGACGCATGCGGGACATTTCCTGCGAAGTGGCAACGGTTGGGGCGACAAGTGCCGCCATGAGGGCAATGAGGCGTATCATGGCGCGGACCTTAGCCGGGGAGCGGGGGAGAGGGAACTCACGCTTCTGCGAGAGTTGTTGCTTGCCTTGCCCTGTGGCCTGCACCATCTTCCACTACATGAAAGCACCGGTTTCCGAGTTCCTCGATGGAAAGATGCTGATCGCGATGCCCGGAATGGGGGATCTGCGGTTCGAGCGTTCCGTAATCTTCATGTGCGCCCACTCTGACGACGGAGCCATGGGCCTGATGATCAACAAGCCTGCTCCGGACCTGCGTTTTGCCGATCTGCTGGAGCAACTGGAGATCGACAAGGGGCCGTTGATGCATGATACGGACGTATTCTTTGGCGGGCCGGTGGAGCATGGCCGTGGGTTCGTGCTGCACACCAACGACTACGAGGTTTCCGACAGTACGATGAAGGTCAACGCCTCGTTCGCGATGACGGCGACGATAGAGATTCTACGCGACATCGCCGATGGCACCGGGCCCCGAGAGGCACTGCTTTGCCTCGGCTATGCTGGCTGGGGGCCGGGGCAGCTGGAGGGTGAGTTGCAGCAGAATGGCTGGCTAACCTGCGATGCCGACGAAACGCTGATCTTCGGGACCAAGAGCGCCGATCGCTGGACTGGCGCGCTTGGGAGGCTGGGTATTGACCCGCGGTTGCTGTCGGCCGAGGGTGGCCGGGCCTGAAGCCTTTCAGAGTTCGTCCAGTTCCTGGGCGATGTCCTCCAGTTGTTCCATGTCCGAGAGAAGGATGATGCGGCCGTTCTTGGAGATGACTTCCTCCGCTTCCAGCGCCTTGAGAATCTGGTTCACGCGCGGGCGGGCGGCACCACACATAAGTGCCAGTTCCTGCTGCGTCAGACGCACCTGCGGCGGGCGCGGGCCGTCCGGCACGGCATTGCCCATCAGCACATGGGCGACGCGCGCGCGCAGCGGGCGCAGCGCGAGAAATTCCGCACGATCCGTTGAGCGGCGGAGCAGCATGCAGAGTGTGGTGATGATGCCGCGCGAAAGGGCCGGATCCTCCAGCAGGGCAACGAAATCCGCTCGTCGCAGTGCCAGTACACGCCCGACGTCGCGGATAGTGCAAGTGGCGGATCGGGGTTCGCCGTCGAGCAGGGCAATCTCGCCGATACTGTCGCCGGGTTTGGCGATATGGAAAATCATCTCGCGGCCGGTCTCGGAAAGAAGCGAGATGGTGGCTGCGCCTTCGACCATGATGTAGAGGCTGTCACTGTCGTCGCCCTGGCTGAAAAGCACCTCGCCCTTACGGGTGGTGCGAAGCGTGCAGCGTTTGGCTATGCTTCGGATCTGTTCTTCGCCAAGACTGGCGAACAGGGCGCATTGCGTCAGGATTTCAGCAGGTGCAGGCACGGACATCGCGATCTCCCGGCGTTGTGTTTCAGGCGAGAAAACCGGGCGAGATGGTCTTGGTTGCCGGTTCGCCGTGATCCTCGCCACCCCTGCCGTCGGCGTCAAGCCATTCGATCAGCCTGAAAAACTGGTTCTCGCCCCGGTCGGCGATCAGCTTGCGGGCCGAGGACAGGGCGGAACCGGCTGCTTCCGTATCACCTGCCCGATGCAGGGCCGCGACTTCCAGTGCGGCGAAAAGTGCCTCCCAGGACCGGAAGCCGGTGCGAGACCAACCTTCCCGGCCGGCGCGAATGCGGTTGAGACCGGCAGCCGGATCGTCAGATAGATCGGCCCAGCCGCTGCAGGCCTCGGCAAGGGCAATGAACTCGGGAAATGTGAACAGCGTGGAATGGGCGATACATTCTTCTGCGTTGGCGGCGGTGCGGGCTTTGTCGCCCGCGAACATTGCGGTGACGGCACGGGCGAGCATTGCGAAGCCGATGGGGTGCGGGCGCATCAGAGGCTTCGCTGCAGCCAGCGTTTCGTCTGTCAGACTCTTCGCCACGTCATGCTGGCCAAGGGCCGCGTGGCAGAGGGCAGAGTAAAAGCCGGAGAAAGTTTTGAAATCCATAAGGTATTCTGCATAGAGACCGTCGTCACGTTCGAGGTCGAAGGACTCGAGAACGGTCGTAAAGGCAGCAAGTGCGGTCTCGGTATTGCCCCGGTGCCAGTTGACGAGACCCAACAGAAGGCTGGCGGCGAAGCCCAGTCCCGGCTGCTCTGGCGTGGATGCGGACTGCAAACTGGCGATGATGGGGTCTGCCTGGTCGAATTCGGCGACGGCCCAGGAATGGAGACCTGCCGCGAACAAGACCTGCCCGGGCGCTTCGACGCCGGTTTCCTCGCAGAGTTGCAGGGCGCGTTTGGCCGAGGCCCCGAAATCCGGGCTTCCCGGTCCCTGCATGACCATGCGGGCCAGCCCTTCGAGCGCGCGGGCCTCGATCTCCAACGCCTTGGCATTGGCGGTGTCGCCGAGGCGGGCGATGCAGGCCAGTGCCCGTGTAGTCTGGGCGAGAGTCTGAACCGGATCGCCTAGATTGGACATTTCCGTCGCGGCGGCGAGGAAGACGCGGGCGGCCTCTTCCGGCTTTTCCGCTCTGTCGAGATGCGCGGCGATGACAGCCTTGCTGACGGCCTCCTCCGCCTCGGCGTAGCCTACGGCCACGGCATTGTGGATCAGAGCCCGACGTTTACGCGGAATGGAGGCGTAGATGGCGTCGGAGATCAGCGCGTGCTTGAAATCGACACTGCCACTGGCTGCATTGACGGCGCCACTGCGGATCAGGTCCAGTTCATGAAGATGGGCGAGGACGCCGGAGAGCTGGGTGATCGTCAACCCGGCGATGGCACCGGCGAGCGGCAGGGGAAAGCGCTGGCCTATCACTGCCCCGACCTCCACGAAACGCTGAGCCAGCACGCCTAGACGATCCAGCTTCGTCTGGACCAGCGCATTGACGGTGGCCGATACTTCCGTGCCCTGGGTAGGGCCGGGAGCCTCCGGGTCGACGGAGAATGCCTGAGCGTATTCTTCCAAAAGCAAGGGTAGGCCGCCGGCGCTGGCGCACGCACGGGCCAGTTGTTCCGGATCGAGCGCCGGATTGAGTGCGGCGATGATGTCGCGGCTCTCAACGTCGGTCAGCGGTGCAAGCGAAACGAGGTGGTCGCCACGAATGCCGTTGGCGACGAGGGGGCCTTCCGGTCGGGTGGTTGCCGCAAGCAAAACGGATTGAGAGTGTCGCTTTGCAAAGAGAATCTGCAGGAATTCGAGAGTGCCGCTGTCTGCCCAATGCAGGTCCTCCAGCAGCATGAGGCTGTGACACTCCTGCGCGACGAGCGTAAGCATCTGGTCTGCGAGGATATCGAGGGCGGCGGCGCGTGCGCCCGACATGTTAAGCCGGGCCCCGCCCTGCGCTGCCTCCAGCGCGCTGGGAAGAAGGCTCGCCAGCAAGGCTTCGTCGAGACCGGGTGGCATGGCGAAACGGTGCCGCAACAGGTATTCCAGCCGCGCGCGACGCGTCGGAAGATCCTTCGGCAGAAAGCGGATGGCAAGGGCGTTCAGGCAATCTGCCAGGGGCAGGAAGCTGGACCGTGCAGTGATGGGCGTGCAGTAGAGCAGCGCAGGTTCCTGCCCCGCCGGTAGCAGCCGGGCTGACAGGTTCTGGGAAAAATGGCTCTTGCCGATACCTGCCTCGCCGTGGATGACAATGAGTTTGCCTTCGCCTTCCCTCGCAGCGGCAAAGGCAGTCGCGACCTCCTCCAATTCCTGTCTGCGTCCCACGCTGAGGCGGGCGGTGGCCGGAGAACTTGCGCGGGTGTCGGCGCGGTGACCTGTAAGCCGGAAGAGATTTTCAGGTTGAGGAAAGCCCTTCAACTCATGCGCGCCGAGAGGCGAGAAGGTGAAGAGATCGCGCGTCAGAGTCGGAGTGGTTGCGCAGACAGCGATGCTGTCGATAGCCGCGATCGACTGAATGCGTGCGGCCTTTGTCAGACAGTCACCAACAGCGCGGCGGGCGCTGCCCGACGTTTCGCCACGGTCCAGGATGCTCTGGCCGGTCGCTATTCCGATGCGCAGGCCTTCGAAAGGCAGTTTTTCGGCCCGCGCGGCGGCCAGGATGGCCAATGCGCAGGAAAGGGCGTTGATCTGGTCTTCGTCCGACACCTTAGGATAGCCGAAGTAGAGGACGACGCCATCGCCGAGATACTCGGCCACATACCCGCTGTGGGAGACGGCTTCCCGTGCGACGAGACTTTGAAAATCACCGAGGAAGTCGGAGTAGTCGTCGAGGCCAAGGCTCTGCATCAGGCCGGAGCTGTCAGCAACATCCACGAAAACAGCAGTGATCTGGCGGAAGGCATTGTCCCTTCGCCAGATCTGATCCGCCACGCCATCACCTGAGGGAGTCATTGCCGCAGTGCTTGGGTTGTTAATGGACATCTATATGGCGTGTCACTTTTTCGGTCTGGCCGGTAGAGGCGTAGAATGTGTTGATCGCAAAGGTCAGGAGCATGTTGTAGTCGGTTCCGACGACGCCCTCAACCGACGAAAAAGGCAATGTTCCCTCGCGGTTACGATACCATTGCGCCCATTCCGGAGAGCCGGGTTTGTGCAGGAAAAAGGTCTGCCCGGCGGGCGGAAAACTCTTGTTCGGGCCAGGATAGAGATTGGCGATGAAGGGCGTCTGTCCGGTAGAGTGGCACGACAGACAGGCGGATACTTCCGTCATTGTTTCGGCCCGGGTGCCATCGGTGAAAAGGATGTTCTGACGCTCGGCCAGATCCATCGGGCCTGAGAGGCGCCCGCCCCAGCCCAGTGTTGCGGACGAATAGGCGGGTGCGTCGGGATTTACCCACGTCTCCATCAGTTTGCCGGTGCCGCCGTCTGCCTGCAGTGCCAGTTCCGGATCGTTGCCCCACATGGCGCCGAGCGGCACAAGCTTGTCCCATGTCGTCTCGCCGGCGGCGTCCTTGTCGTAAATGTAAGTGGAAAAGACCCAGCCGGTGCCGGGAGCGGCGATGCTGTCTTTCACGACGATGTCAAACTGGATGACGCGAGTGTCGACTACCTGCTCGGTGTTGGAGGAGCCGTCGAACGGTTTGGCAAAGACGTTCCAAATCTGGCTGCCTTCGACCGGCGGAAAATTCTCCGGTGTGACTTCGGCGCCTAGCGCCTTGATGACGATGGATCCTTCGGGAAAGTCGATGGCGCGGAAATCGGGCGAAAAGGGATTGGCCCAGATGCGGCCGAGCATGCCGGCGGCGACATCATTGTAATATATCACGGCGTGGTTGGTGAACGCGGCTTTCTGGCCGAATTCGGCGAAGGCATCAGCAAGAATCGTCTGGCCCGAGAAGGCGCCGAGCAACGGCTCCCTGTCTCCGGCTGTCCAGGGCATGTCGTACCAGCCTTCGGCGGCGTGATCCCATTCCAATGGCGCATCGATCATCGCCTTTACGGAAGGCTCCACGAATGTTCGCAGGGTTTCCATGTAGGCCTCGGCGTTGCCGGTGCTGATCTCACCCATGCCCTTGCCGTTAAGCCATCTGTCGTGCGGCTGATGCTTGGGGAAATCGAAATTGGCAATCCGGAACGGGCCTTGCCATTGCTCCGCAGTAGGGAAGGTGCCGTTATTGGAGCCATACGGATCGACGTCCGCGCCGACGGCTGCCAGGGGCAGCAGCCCTGTTGCCATCGCCAAGGCCAGTGTCTGCACAGAGCGCATTAGTGAATCCCCCATCTTCAAATTCTTTTGTGTGAGCGAGTATCCCCCGATCCAAGCTCAACTTTCAATTTAACAACAATTGCGCGAATAGTATGGCCGCGAAAATTGGAATACATAGAAATGCAACGGACCGCGCGTCGCCCGATATGTCGCCGGTTGCACACTGCGGCAAATACTTTCACGTCCGGCAGGTCCAAAAAGTTCCCGACGTAACAGTTTGCGCCAGCGATCGGATTAAGTTGGAAGGCTGTGTTCGGGAGTTGGCAATGGTGATTCATATGGAGTGTCGTTCGGGTCTTCGTGATGCGACGGCGATGTTCGTGGGGCAGGGAACGGTTGTCCTGGGCGAAAGCGGCCCGATGCCTATCTCCATGATGGGCCCGGGCGAAACCATCTTTGGTGCGCGCCGGGAGCGCCTTCATGCACTATGGGTAGAGCATGTGCGCTTTGACGAGACGGACCTGTGGCGAGAGCCTTTGCTGGCGCCACTGCGCATTTCTGCCGGTGCGCTGGGCCCCGGATTTCCGGACAACGATGTCGTGCTGGCGCTGGGCCAGTGGCTGCGTTTGCCGGGCAGTGAAAAAAGTGTTCCTGCGGAACATCTGGTGGGCCGGGAAGGCGTGGCGCTGGCGCGGGACATGGAGAACGTGGCCTACACGCGGGCAATCTTCACTCGCCCGGGTGCTTTCTGGGCCAACGGCTTGTATTGTGAAGGTTTTCGCCCGGATTCTGCGCGGCTGGCGGAAACGGAACCCAAGCTGTGGGCCGAACTTGTGCCGGTTCTCATGGAAATTGGCTGATGTCTCAGTCGGAACTTGTCTTCTCGTAGGCGCCGCCGTTTTCGGCTGACCATTCGAGCGGGGAGTTCAGGAACGCCTCTACCTGCGTCAGGGTGCGGGCGTCGAAATGTCCGCTTTCATGGGCCGCTTTGAGAACGTCCCACCAGGTGGCCAGATAGTGGAGCGAGAGCCCGCCTTTCCGAAGCTCCTCCAACCCTTCCTTGAAAATGTCGTAGTAGAACACGACGGATGTGTGATCGCAGGTTGCGCCGGCTTTTCGAATTGCCTCTGCAAACCGGATCTTTGAACCGCCATCGGTTGCAAGATCCTCTACCAGCAGCACCCTCTGGCCTTCGCGGATCTCGCCCTCGATCTGGGCGTCGCGCCCGTAACCCTTTGGCTTCTTGCGAACATACTGCATCGGCAGCCCCATCCGTTCGGCCATGAAGGCGGCGAAGGGGATGCCTGCCGTCTCTCCGCCCGCTACTGCATCGAAGGCTTCGAAACCGGCATTGCGAAAGACCTTGGCGACGGCGAAATCCATGAGGGCGGAACGGATGCGGGGATAGGAGATAAGCTTCCGGCAGTCGATGTAGACGGGACTGGCGAGGCCGGAGGCAAAAGTGAAAGGTTCGTCGGCGCGGAAGTGGACGGCCTTGATTTCCAGCAGCATGGCAGCGGTGAGGGCTGCCATCTCGGTGTCGGACGGATAGGTGTTGGAGAACATGTGCGCGGGCCTTTCGGTGAGTTGGGTTCCGTTTAGGCGAAATTCACGGGCCTGCCAAGGTGGCCGACCGAAGGCTCTGGAGCCAGCCCAAACCCTGCTCCACCGTGGTTTTCGGTCGGTATTCCGAACCGAAAAAACCTTCGTAACCAGCGGCTTGCAGGGCCGGTAACAGCCAGTGATAGTTTACTTCGCCTGTGCCGGGTTCGGTGCGGTCGGGGACGGAGGCGAATTGGATGTGGCCTATGCGTCCGGCATGGTTGCGGTAGCGGGTCAGGAGATCGCCGCCGGTGATCTGGAGATGGTAGCAATCGAACATCACTTTCAGGCCGGGATGATTGTCCAGCGTCTGGCAGATGCCGGCGGCGGCTTCCAGGCTGCGGAGGAGATAGCCGGGGGCGTCGCGGGGGTTCAGCGGCTCTATCAGGATATCGACGCCAGCGGCCCCGGCAAGGCGCAGCGCGTGGGCGAGGTTGTTGAGAAATGTGTCGGCCTCCGCGGGGTCGCCGGCGCTGCGACCGGCCATGACATGGACGGAGTTTGCGCCAATTGTTTCTGCGTATTCAATGGCTTCGGCGATAGCTTCCTGTGCTTCCGTTACGCGCGATGGTAAGGATGCGAGGCCGAAATCACCCGCGGCCATGTCGCCGGGGCGGGTATTGATAGACACCATCCGAAGGCCGGTTTCGGCCAGCGCGGCGCGGGTTTCGGCGGCAGGCGTATCATAGGGAAAGTGGTCCTCGACGGCATCGAAACCGGCGGCACCGGCGGCGTGAATCCGCTCCACCAACGGCAGATCGGACCAGAGGAAACCAAGATTGGCGGAGAATTTCAACATGATGACGCCCTGACTTGACCGGGGCATTCAAGGCCGACGGGACGGCGAATGTCCAGCCCTGGCGGAATATGGGTTTGGTATGGTTTTGGTATGGGTTCGGTATGGCAGTGTGCAGAGCCGGAAACCGATGTTTCGGGGGTGGCGTTCGGCGGAATTTGTGCCAGTTTGTGGCCGAAACGGAAATGGGAGGCGAACGATGTTTCGATGGGGTGTACTTTCGACGGCGAAGATCGGGCGGGAACATCTGATCCCCGCATTCGTGGATGCGGAAAACGGTGTGCTGAGCGCGATTGCCAGCCGAGATGAATCACGGGCGGCGAAATTGGCGGCCCGGTTTGGCGCACCGCATGTCTTCGGCTCCTACGAGGCGATGCTGGCATCGGACGTGATCGACGGCGTCTACATTCCACTGCCAACCTCGCAGCACGCGGAGTGGACGATCAAGGCGGCGGATGCGGGCAAGCATGTGCTTTGCGAAAAACCGATTGTCTTGAAGGCGAGCGAAATCGACGCGCTGATCGAGGCGCGGGACCGCAACGGCGTGACCGTGTCGGAAGCGTTCATGGTGACGTACCACCCGCAGTGGAAGAAGGTGAAACAACTGCTGCATGACGGCGCGATCGGGCGCCTGCGGCACGTGCAGGGTGCGTTCAGCTACTACAACGTCGACGAGACGAACATGCGCAATGTGCCCGAACTGGGCGGCGGTGCGCTGCCGGACATCGGCGTCTACCCGACAGTGACGACGCGTTTCGCCACCGGGCTGGAGCCGAAGCGGGTAAGCGCCGAAGTGGAGCGCGATCCGAAGTTCGGTACCGACATCTATGCCCGTGTTGCTGCCGATTTTGGCGAATTCCGGATGGATTTCTATGTGGCTACACAGATGGCGGCCCGCCAGGAGATGGTGTTCCACGGTGAGAAGGGCTGGATCCGTGTACGGACGCCTTTCAACGCCGGGCTTTACGGGGCGGATGTCGTCGAACTGCACGATCAAAATCGTGGCCATGACGAGGTGTTCCGGTTCACCGGCACGCGACAATACGTGCTGGAGGTGGAAGCCTTTGCGCGGGCTGTGGCTGGCGACGGTGAGGTATTCAGCCTCGAGGACAGCCGGCGGAACCAGAAGTTCATCGACGCTGTCTATGCGGCGGGCGAGGCGGGCGGCTGGGTGGACGTCTGAGACCTACCGGGAGAAGCAGGCCGGTACTGTCCGGCGCGTCGCGGTAACCGTTGCGCGTCAAGGGTGGCCCGGCCCGTGCTTAAGCGGACAGGGCCGGCATGGCTCGTTCAGCCGGAGAATAGCACTGGCAGCTTGGTGTTGCGGATCACCTCCCGTGTGGCGTCGGTAAAGAAAATGTCGTGCAGGCGGTTGTGGCCGAAAGCGCCCATGACGATGAGGTCTGTGCCGCTGATCCGGGCCTCTTTGAGGATCTGGGCGCCGATTGTCGGCTCTTGCCGGGTGATGTGGCGGATTTCCGTCTTGCAGTCATGCCGGGCGAGCATGTTGGCAAGGTCATGGCCCTCGGTTTCGGCTTCCATCGAGTAGCTGCTGCTGTCGGCGATCGTGAGAATGGTGGTGAGGTCGGCTGTCTTCAGCCACGGCAGGGCGTTGTGGGCAGCGGCGGAAGCTTCGCGCGTTGGTTGCCAGCAGAGCAGGATGTTGCGGCCTATGGCGGCCGGCTGTGCATCTTCGGGCAGCATCAGCACCGGCCGGCCGGTGCCGAGGATGACATCATGCAGGGTGGAGGTGCTGAGGTCGTCGCCTGACCAGCCGTCGCGGGCCGACATGACAATCAGGTCGGAGCGAAGGGCGGACTGGGTGAGCTTGCGCGGAATACCGGCGAGAAACGCCTTTTCCTCGCGCCACTCCAGCGTGGCGGCGGTTTTGGCAGAGGCTTCATCGAAGACAGCGCGCGTTTCCTCGGCAAGCCGTTTCGTATCCTGTGTCAGTTGATCGTAGACGCGGAGACTGATGGCGCCGTGGGCACCCGGATACATCTCGTAGAGCTGGCGGATGTGGATGGCGGTGAGGTGAGCGCCGAACTGCTCCGCCACGGCAATGGCGGCGGGGAGGAGGGTGCGGGCGGTTTCCGGGTTGGGCAGAACGGTGAGAATGGTCTTGTAGGACATGTTTCGCTCCTTTCGCGGTTAACAGGAGCGTGACGCAGGAATGGCTGGATTTCCCTGACTTCGATCAAGTTCCTGATGCTTTTCGGAGCGGTGCTCTAGAGCAAGTCACCCGGCGTTTCGCCGGCGAAGAAGGCGTCGAGGTTGTCGAGGGCGCGAAAACCCATCGCGTCGCGGGTGCGGACGGTGGCGCTGCCGATATGGGGCAGCATGAAGACGTTTTGGTAGGCGGCCAGCGCAGGGTTACCGCCTGGTTCGGTGACGAAACAATCGAGCCCGGCGCCGGCGAGGTGGCCGCTGTCGAGTGCTGCCATCAGCGCCGCCTCGTCGACCAGCGCGCCGCGGGCGGTGTTGACGAGGATGGCGCCCTTGGGGAGTTGCGCGAAGGTTTCGGCGTTCATGAGGCCAGTCGTCTGTGGTGTGGCGGGGCAGTGGAGCGACAGGAAGTCGGACACTGGCAGCAGGGTGTCGAGGCTTTCGTGGAAGGTAGCGCCGTGTTCGAGATCGGGGGCGAGGCGGGTGCGGTTGTGGTAGTGCACCTCCATGTCGAAGCCGCGGGCGCGGCGGGCCATGACCTGGCCGACGCGGCCCATGCCGACGATGCCGAGCCGCGCGCCGGTGACCTGCGTGCCGACCATGAAGGCGGGCGACCAGAAATCCCACGAACCGTCGCGCATCATCGTATCGCCCTCGACCGCGCGGCGGGCGGCGCCGAGCATGAGCAGGAAGGCGATTTCGGCGGTTGCGTCCGACAGCACATCGGGCGTGTTGGTGACGGCGATGCCGCGGGCCTTCAGCGCGGGCAGGTTGCAATGATCGACGCCGACGGAGTGGTTGGCGATGATCTTCAGGCGCGGATCGAGCCGGGCGGCTACTTCGGCCGTGAAATGCTCGGAATGGCAGGGGACGATGGCGTCGACCTCTGCGCTCATCGCGACGATCTGGTCGGCGGTGCTGGGCTGGTCGGCCTCGTTGACGATGGTGTCATAGTCGCGGGCGGCGCGGGCCAGCGTGGCGTCGGAGAGTTTGCGGGCGATCCAGACCTTCTTCTTCATTTTTTCTTCCGGATGCATTCGTCCCAGAAATCGTAGACCGCCATGCCCATGACGATGAGCGCGATGACGAGGAAGGGAAAGCCGCCCCAGAAGCCGGCGAAGCCGTTGGAGATGGAGCGGGAGAGGCCGAAGACGAAGGTCATCACGAGGGCGGTGCCAATGGCGCCGACGATAATTTTTGTGAGGTAGGACATGTATCAGGCCTCCGGTGAAGTGAGGGTTTTCAGGAGCCAGTTGGCGGTGCGGAGCAGGCGGTCATCGTGTTGCTGCCGTCCGATGAGCTGGACACCGATGGGCAGGCCGGCGTCGCCGGTGAGCAGTGGTAGGGACAGGCAGGGAAGGCCCATGACCGTCCAGTAGGTGCAGCAGATCGGATCGCCGGTGGCGGGGCCGAAGAGCGGGGCTTCGCCGAGGGCGGAGGGGGCGAGGATGGCGTCGAAATCCTTGAAGAAGGCTTCGGCCCATCTTTCGGCCTCGCCCATGCGTTCGAGCGCTTCGGCGTGCTGGTCGGCGGTGATCTTCCGCCCCGTTTCGACAAGTGGGCGGAGGCTGTCGCTGATGGCATCCCAGTTTTCGTCGAAGACGTCGGCGAGGTGATGGGTGATTTCATACAGGTGGATCGTCGACTGAACCTGCGGCAGGGAGGCGAAGGCAGGCGGGCTGGCGTGATGTTCGACACGGGCACCGAGTGCATCGGAGAGTTCGGCGAGGCCGTGGGTGGTGTCGGAGGCGAGCTGGCTGGAATAGGGCAGGTCGAACACCGCCAGGGCTGGTTCCACCGGTGGTTCCGCTGCCGCGCCGGCGGCGAGATGGGGCTTGTGGTGCGGCAGGCTCTTCGGGTCGGCAGGGTCGGCGCTCATCAGCGCCTCGGTGACGAGGGCGATGTCCTCTACGCTGCGGGCAAAGGTGCCGAGTTGATCGAGGCTGACGGAGGTTTGCAGGACGCCGGTGCGCGGAATGAGGCCGCGCGTGGGTTTGAAGCCGAAGGTGCCGCAGAAGCTGGCGGGGCGGATGACGGAGCCGTTGGTCTGGGTGCCGACGGCCAGCGGTACCTGAAAAGCTCCGACGGCGGCGGCGGAACCGGAGGAGGAACCGCCGGGCGTGTGCGCCGGATTATGGGGATTGCGGGTTTCGGCGGCGTGCACGAAGGCGAGTTCGGTGGTGACGGTCTTGCCGAGGATGATTGCCCCGGCCTCCCTCAAGGTGGTGACGATGCGGGCATCCGCAACCGGCTGGCGGCCGGCGAAGATCGGAGTGCCGCGGGTTGTTGGCTGGCCCGCGGTATCGATGATGTCCTTGAGACCGACCGGAACGCCATGAAGCGGGCCGAGAGGCAGGCCGTGCATCTTGCGGCTGTCCGCTTCCTCTGCCGCCGCCATCGCGCCTTCGGCATCGACATGCGCCCAGGCGTGAAGGGTGCCGTCCGTCTCCTCGATGCGGGCGAGGCAATCGGACACCAGCTTCGTGGCCGTGAGGCGACCGGAACGGATCGCCTCTGCCGCGTCGCTGGCCGTGAGGGCGTGGGGTCTGCTCATGGAACGTATTCACCGAACAGGTAATCAGGCAGCCACAGCGCTATGCCGGGGAACTGGTACATCAGCACCATCGACAGCAACACGATGCCGAGGTAGGGCATCAGGCCCTTGAAGATCTCGACCAGTTCGATCTGCTTCTTCAGCACACCCTTGAGGTAGTAGGCAGACATGGCCATCGGCGGCGTGAGGAACGAGGTCTGCAGGTTGAGTGCGACCAGCATGGCGAAGAAGTAGGGGTTCACGCCGAACGTATCGAGCATGGGCAGGAAGATCGGCACGAAGATGATCAGGATCTCGGACCATTCCAGCGGCCAGCCCAGCACGAAGATGATGAGCTGGGCCATGACGAGGAACTGCCACGGCTCGAGGTTCATCGACACCACCCAGTGCTCGATCACGTCATGCCCGCCGAGGTAGGAGAACACGGAGGCGAAGGTCCACGAGCCGACGAAGAGCCAGCAGACCATCGCCGTGGCCTTGGCGGTGAGAAAGACGCTTTCCTTGACCTTCTGCCATGTGAGCGAGCGGTAGAGCACCGCCAGCACGAGGCCGCCGAGCGCGCCCATCGCCGCCGCCTCTGCCGGGGTAGCGAGGCCGCCGAGGATGGAGCCGAGCACCAGCATGATGAGAACGGTGAGTGGTACGAAGGAGATCAGCAGTTCGAAGTAGATCTGGCGGACGGGGGGAATATCCTCCTGCCGCGGTTTGGGTGCGATGGACGGGTTCAGCATCACCCGGACCATCACGTAGACGATGTAGAGCCCGGCGAGCATGAGGCCGGGGAAGACGGCGGCCGCGTAGAGGCGCAGCGGCGACAATTCGGCGATGGCGGCGTAGACGATCAGCATGATCGACGGCGGGATCAGGATGCCGAGCGTGCCGCCGGCGCAGATGACACCGGCCGCGAAGCTCTTGTTGTAGTCGGCGCGCTGCATCGCGGGGAAGGCCAGGAGGCCCATCAGCGTGACCACGGCGCCGACGATGCCGGAGGCGGTGGAGAAGACCGCACAGGTGAGAAGCGCGGCGATGGCCAGAGAACCAGGCAGATTCCGCGCGGCCATGTAGAGTGAGTAGAACAGCTTGTCGATGATGTTCGCACGCTCGACCACGTAGCCCATGAACAGGAACAGCGGAATGGCGACAAGCGTGTCGTTTTCCATCACCGAATAGGTGTTCTGATTGAGCAGGTAGAAGATGTTGTTGTTGAACACATCGGCGACGCTGTCGACGCCGCTGTAATAGGCGTAGTAGCCGAAACCCACACCCATGGCGAGCAGGGTGAAGGCGATCGGGAAGCCGAGTAGCACGAGCCCGATGAACAGGCACAGCATCAGGATGGCGACTTGGGGGTCTGTCATTTTTGTTCTCTTTGTCCGGTGATGTGCTTACTTGTTGCGCAGGGCATCGGCGATCTCGCTGTCGACCAGCATGTCTTCGGTCTCGCGCACGTCGTCGATGCGTTCAGGCCAGACGCCGGTGCGCATCGCGATCCAGCAGCGCATGAGTTCGGCGACACCTTGTATCATCAGCAGAACGCCGGCGAGCGGGATCAACGTCTTGAAGAAATAGACCTGGATACGGGCGGGGGAGTTCCAGCTGACTTCCTTGTAGCGCCAGCTGTCCTGGGCAATTTCCCATCCAAACCAGAACAGGGCCATCATGCCGGGGAAGAAGAACAGCAGGTAGAGCAGGAAATCGAGCCGCGCCTGCCAGCGCACGGGAAACAGGCGATAGAGGACATCGCCGCGAACGTGGCTGTCCTGTGCCAGCGCGTAGGGGCCAGCCATGAGGAACAGGGCGCCGTACATCTGGACCATCATGTCAAAGGCCCAGACCGTCGGGGCGTTGAGGACGTAGCGCACGAAAACCTCGTAGGACACCGAGAAGGTGAGCACGAGAATGCACCAGCCAAAGGCGCGGCCAACCCATGTGCTGAGGCCTTCGATTGCGTGAATTGTATTGATCAAGGCTTGCACTCCACCCCTTGTCGCCGCGCACGGCGTTGTGCTGGGCGGGGTGCTGTTGCACCCCGCCCGGTTTCACGGGCCCGGCCGGACCTCAGGCGAAGTAGTGGTTGTATGCCAGCTTGTAATCGGGCTGGTTGAGGTTGAGATAACCCATGACTTCCTTGGCGTAGGCTTTCTGGCTCTCGATCACCTTGGCAAAGAATGGATCGCCTTCCGAAATGCGGTCTACCACGACGTCCCACGCGTCGAGCTGGGCGGCCATCACGTCGTCCGGTGTACGGAAGACACTTACGCCCTGCTCTTCCTGAAGCGTCGTGAGGTCTTCGGCATAGCGCTTGGTATTGTGCCAGTAGAAGTTGGAGTTTTCAGCCTCGGACGCATATCTCAGGATGGCCTTCTGCTCGTCGGCCAGACCTTCGAATGTGTCCTTGTTGAACGTTACCTCGAAGAATTCCTGGCTCTGGTGGAACGAAGCGAGGTGGTAGAACTTGGAGACATCCTGCATGCCGAAATCGCGGTCGGAGGTCGGGTTGTTGAATTCGGCCGCGTCAATCAGGCCCGATTTCATGGCGGGCTGGATCTCACCGCCCGGAAGCTGGACAACCGACATGCCCATTTCGAGCAGCACATCGGCAGCAAGGCCGACAGTACGATACTTCAGGCCATTGATCTGAGAGGCATCCTTCAGTTCTTCCTTGAACCAGCCGAGCGGCTGGGCGGGCATCGGCGAGTTGAAGAAGGACACGATGTTGAGGCCGAGCGAGGCCATCAGTTCATCGAAGAGTTCCTGGCCGCCGCCATAGTACACCCAGCCGAGGACTTCCTGGCTGGACCAGCCGTAGCAGGGGCCGGTGCCGAACAGCGACGCGGTGGGCGTCTTGGAATACCAGTAGGCTGGCACATAGTGGGCGGCATCGAGAACGCCACGGTGGACGGCATCCTGCATCTGGCTGGTCTTGACGACCGCGTCGACAGCAAGCAGTTCGATCTGCAGTTCCTTCGACAGCGCGTTCACGCGGTCGACGTAGGATTGCGCGTTCTCAAGGAAGATTCCGCCACCCCATGCGGCCTGCATCTTCAGCGTGGTGACATTGTTCTGGGCAATTGCGGGCGCGGCGAGGCCGCTGGCGGCGGCGGCCATGGCCGAGCCACGCAGGAATCGACGGCGATTCACGGTATCTGACATTTCTAACTCCCTACATCGCGGGCAGCAGCGCACCCGCGTTTTTTTGAATGCGCCGGATTTTTCCGGTCGCTTTTTGGTTGCCGTGGCTGGCAGGTCTCGGGCCCGCCGTCAGGCTTCGGCACATCGAGTATAAACGGGGATCGCTCGCGGCATAGTAATTTTTTTGTAGGAATGTCGGCAGTTGCGCCCCCGCCGACACAGCGGGGGACGGCGCATGCCTTCAGAATGCCTTGAAAGTCATAGTCGTGAGGCTGCGCTGGATGCCCTCTATCGTCAGCAGGTTGCCGTCGATGAACTTGCCGACGTCCTCACCCTCCGGGATGTAGAGTTTGAGCAGCAGATCGTAATTGCCGGACGTCGAATAGAGTTCGGAGTGGATCTCCCGGTCCATGATCGCATCTGCCACTTTGTAGGTTGTGCCGGGGGCGCACTGAAGCTGTACGAATACGCAGTTCATGGGGCTGGTCTCCTCCTTTGTCGTGGCGACTATGCAGGGAGGTGGCTGGGTGCGCCAGTCCTTTCGGGGAGGGCAGCGGCCGGGGCGTTTGGAGGCGTGCCGGTGCGCGGACTGCGGTGGCGGTTGCCGGGATACGGAGGTTTCGAGTTGAAGTTGTCTGGCAATTGATGCGTTTTTTCAGGCTGCTGCGGGCTTTCTTCGCGCATGGTTAAGGCCGTCGGAACCCCGGTTGTCTAGAAGGCGGTCCAGTTGACGGAAACTGGATCGGAGGCCGGGATGCGGGTGCTGGTTGTGATTGTTCTGGTGTTGCTGGCCGGGCCATCCTGGGCGAAGGACCGTGGCATTCTCGGTTGGGGCGCTATCCTGAACAACGACATCTTCGGCGATGGCGAGGACAGGTGGAGGACGGGCTCCTACACCTCATCCTATGTGCGCGGCGAACCCTGGACGGGGGCGCTGCCGGGGCGGGCGGGGGCTGTCATGGAGTATCGCTTTCATGGCGAATTGATTGCGCCGGAACGGATCTCCCGCGCGGAGGAGGGCGACAGGCCGCTGGTGGGCGTGCTGTCCTTCGGAGCGCATACGCATTTCCAGACCGGCGGGTTCGAGATCGATGCCGGCGCGGATATCGTTCTGACGGGGCCGCAAACGGGTATCGGCGACATCCAGCAGGGCCTGCACCGGGCGACAGGGGCGCCGCGCAACCGCATCCTCGGCACGCAACTGCCCAATCGTCTGCATCCGACCGCGAGTGTCGAAGTGGGGCGGAAGTTCCGCTTGGGCGATACGGGGACCTTCGTACGGCCTTTCGGGCAAATGCAGATGGGGGTTGAGACCTTCGCTCGGTTGGGTGCGGACATGGTGATCGGTCCGGCGTTGGATGAGGCGCTGCATGTTCGGGACGGCGTCAGCGGGCAGCACTATCCGGTGGTGGTGCCGCGCGACCGGACCGGTTTGTCGCTGATGCTGGGTGGCGATCTGGCCTATGTGCAGCAGTCGGCGTTTCTGCCTGAAGATCGCGGCTATCGGCCGGAGCGCGCGCGCAGCAGGGCGCGCGTGGGGGTGCTTTACGAGGCGGCGGGCACCGGGCCGGACGGCGTTTGGCTGTTTTACGGACTGACATATCTGGGGCCGGAATTTGAAGGGCAGTCCGAAGGGCAGACGGTGGCGTCGATTTCGCTCAACATGCGCTTCTGATGACTTCGAAGGCAATGCCGCAGGCGGCATATTATAACGCCGGATTTTTCGTGAATATGTTTGAATGATCGACGTTTTTGGCTTTTTAGGGTCTGGAGTTCGTTAAATTTGATTCACTTGCCTGGATATCTGCATGTGCCATTTTGCCCGCGCCGTTGCGTGCCTGTTTGTTCTCTTGTTTGTCGGCGCCGGTACTCCTCGCGCTCAAGGTCTGCCGGAGGGGAGCGATATCCTGAAGCCGTTCCTGCCGATCGGTATCGGGGCGCTGACGACAAACGACTGGGTTATCGACGGCTCGGATCGGTGGCGCACCGGCGGTCTCTCCGTTTCGACATTGTGGGGACCAGCCTGGACAGGCGAATTGCCGACGCGGCCCTTTGCATTGGCGGAATTCCGGCTGCGCGCTGATGCGATTTCGCCCGAGGAAGTGACGGCGCCAATGCCTGCCGGCACCACGGACAGACGCTATGCCGGTGTGCTGTCGGCGGGGGCGCACACGCATTTCCGGATGCAGGCCTGGGAGATCGCCGCCGGAGCCGACATGATCTGGACCGGACAACAGACGAATATCGGAGCCATTCATTCTTTCCTGCACGATACGTTCGGCGGAGCGGAACTGGTGACTCGAGCGTCCGAAATACCTGACGGGTTCCATCCGACAGCGGTGCTGGAGGTGGGGCGGACGCTGGCCTTCAGCGACCGGCGGGTGCGGCTGCGGCCGTTCGTCGAGGCACAGGCGGGGCTGGAAACCTTCACCCGACTGGGCGCGGACCTGACACTGGCGACGAAGGGCATGGAGCCGATGCTTGTGCGCGACAACGGCACGGGCCACCGTTATGCGGCGGTGCCGGGCGATCCGGGGGTTTCCCTGACGATGGGTTTTGACGTGGCAAAGGTGACGGAATCGGACCTGCTTCCTGCCAGCCTCGGATACACTTTGACGCCGCTCCGCTCTCGCGCGCGGGTGGGGCTGCTGTTTCAGGAAAACCTGCCGCTGATCCGCAACGGTTCTCTTTTTCTCGGGCTGACGTGGCATTCAAAGGAATTCGAAACACAGCGGGAAAGCCAGATGACCACGACGATGGCCTTCGGATACTCCTTCTAGTGACGACATTTTACCATCGACGCTTATGCGGAATGGTGGTTTGCAGCCAATTCACATGACTATGAGCGTTGAATGGTTTAAAAGGAGTGCCGGGACGCGCGGCGATCGACTGCGCCATGGGGGCTGCCGCCGGAGCGGGTGGCGATGAAAGACGTGGATTGTTGAAATGGAAGGTGCGGTAGATACCGGCGCGGCCGATTTTCAGGACGACATTGACGCCATAGGACGCAGCACTCAGGTTCCGACCCTGCTGGACACGGTGCTTCTGGCGACGGGTATGGGCTTTGCCGCCGTGGCGCGGGTAACCGAATCCCGCTGGATCACTTGCCGAACGGCCGATTACATTTCCTTCGGCCTGGAGCCGGGAAGCGAGTTGGACGTTGAAACGACGCTGTGTAACGAGGTTCGGGAATCCAGCCAAGAGATCGTCATCAACGACGTGATGAACGACGAGATATACTGCAATCATCACACGCCGGCGCAGTACGGATTTCGCAGTTACATTTCCGTACCGATCACGCTGGAGGATGGGCGTTTCTTCGGCACGTTGTGTGCCATCGACCCGGAGCCGCGGAACCTGAAGGACGAGCGGGTGCTTTCGATGTTCCGGCTGTTTGCCCGGTTGATCGGCGAGGGACTGGATGCGGACGTCAAGCTGCGAAAATCCGAACAGGCGGTGGCGCGCGAGCGACACCTTTCGGAGGTACAGGAACGGTTCATCGCCATCCTGGCGCATGATCTGCGCAGCCCGGTCAACGTCATATCGTCCGGTTTGCGGATGCTGGAGCGCTTTGGCGTGGACGGTCAGGCGAAACAGGTCGTGACGCTGCTGAAAGGCTCCGTCGGGCGGATGTCCAACCTGATCGAGGACCTGCTGACCCAGGCGCGGGAGCGGCAGGGTACGGCGATTATCGTGCGGCCGGAACTCAACGATGAGTTGCCGCCGATTTTGCACACGTTAGTCGAAGAGTTGAATGCCGTGCTTCCGGACCGGGAGATCGCGGCGGACATCAGCCTTCCGGAAATGATCCGCTGCGACAGTGCCCGGCTTGCGCAACTGGTATCGAACCTGCTGGCAAACGCTGTGACCCACGGCACGTCTGGCGATGCCATTGATTTCAAGGCGACGGTCGAGGATGGGACACTCGTCGTGGCGGTGGCGAATGGCGGCGATCCCATTCCGCCAGAGCAACAGGCCAACCTGTTTCTTCCGTTCGAGCAGGGCGGGGAACGGTCCAGCAAGGAAGGGCTGGGGCTGGGGCTGTACATTGCGGCGGAGATCGCGAAGGGTCATGGCGGCACACTGGAGGTGGGCCATGCGGACGGCAGGACGATCTTCACCTTCACGATGCCGGACGCTGTCTGACGGATTTTGCCGGCGGGACTTGACTCCGCGACCGTGCCGTTTAAAAAGCGGGCTTCGGTCGGGGCCAGCCCCGGCTGTTTTGGTGTTTGTGGCCCCCGCGAGGGGATGCCTGTCGGCCGGAACCAAGGGTGGTGACGGCAAAGGAAAGCACCTTTCATACATTGATGAAAGGATCCAGCCGTGACCAAACGCACGTCTGCCAAGTACAAACTCGATCGCCGCATGGGCGAAAACATCTGGGGCCGCCCCAAATCGCCCGTCAACCGCCGTGAGTATGGCCCGGGCCAGCACGGCCAGCGCCGCAAGGGCAAGCTCTCCGATTTCGGTCTGCAGCTTCGCGCAAAGCAGAAGCTGAAAGGCTACTACGGCGACCTGACCGAAAAGCAGTTCCGCCGCATCTATGCCGAAGCGACCCGTCTGAAGGGCGATACGGGTGAGAACCTCATCGGTCTGCTGGAGCGCCGCCTCGACGCCATCGTTTATCGCGCCAAGTTCGTGCCGACGATCTTTGCCGCACGGCAGTTCGTGAACCACGGCCATGTCACCGTGAACGGCCAGCGGGTAAACATCCCCTCCTACACCGTCAAGGAAGGCGATGTGATCGCTGTTCGTGACCGGTCCAAGCAGTTGGCAGTCGTGCTGGAAGCCGTACAGCTGGCAGAGCGTGATGTGCCGGATTACGTGGCGGCTGATCACTCCAAGATGACTGCGGAATTCGTGCGTACCCCGTCGCTCTCCGACGTGCCTTACGCGGCGATGATGGAACCGCATCTGGTGGTCGAATATTACGCCAAGAACTGATTTTTCCGACTTTCCGGAATTTGCGAGGCCGCCCCTTATCGGGCGGCCTTTCTCGTATCATGGGCGGTGGTTCAGGCCGTTGCATTCGTTTCCGTGCGCAGGCTGCGGATTTCATTGATGAAGGTCTCGTAGGCGGCGGGGCGGCCATAGAGGAAGCCCTGAGCCGCATCGACACCGATTTCGCCGAGAACGGCGAGTTGCCTGTCCGTCTCCACGCCTTCGGCGGTGACCTGCATGCCGAGCGCATGGCAAAGTTCGGTTATCGCCGTTGCGACGGCGCGGGTTTGGGCGGAACTGTCCACAGTGCGAATGAGCGACCGGTCGATCTTGACGCTGTCTACGGGCAGATCCTGCAAGAGTCCGAGCGGGGCGTGGCCCAAACCGAAATCATCCAGCGTCATCCGGATTCCGAGATTGCGAAGAGCGATCATGGTTTCGCGGCAGCGGTCATCACGGTTGAGGAATGCGGTTTCTGTGAATTCCAGTTCAAGCGCCGAAGCGGGGCATCGCGTCAGCATCAGAACATCCTGCACCGTCTCGACCAGTGGGCCGACGAGGAGGCTGGTCGATATGTTGACTGCGACACGGCCATGAAAACCGTGTTCCCGCCAGCCTGCCGCCGCGTTGCAGGCATGAGACAACATCTGGTGGGTGAGTTCGCGGATTTGCTGGGTGTCTTCGGCCACACGGATGAACTCCATCGGGCTGATCATGCCGTGATCCGGATCCGTCCAGCGGGCGAGGGCCTCGAAACCGATCAGCCTGTCACTGGCTATTGCGATCTGGCGATGGAAGGCCGGTTTGATGACGCGGTCCTTCAGTGCTGAGCGCAAAGCGCTCTCGATGCCGATCTTGCGGCGTCTGTCGTCTTCCAGTGCTGCGCGGAATTCGACGAAGCGACCGCGCCCATCGCGCTTGGCCTCGTAGAGAGCAAGGTCGGCCCTGCGGAGGGCATCGGCGAGGCTGAGGCGGCCGGGTTCGAGCACCGTGAGGCCGATGCTGGCACCCGTCTGGACCGTGTTCTCGCCGAAATCCACGGGCTCCGAGAGACGGGCAACGAGGTTTTCCGCCGTGCGGCGGGCAATGTCCGGGGCGTCCGATCCATGGAACAGCATCGCAAACTCGTCGCCACCGAGGCGGGCCGCGAAGCCACTGCCGGCTGCATGGGCCGAAAGTATCTCGCCAACATGCGTCAGCAGGGCGTCACCGACCGGATGGCCGAGGGTATCGTTGATCGTCTTGAACCGGTCGAGATCGATAAGAAGAAGAGCATGCGGCCTCGAGCTTGCCAGCGCGTCGGCGAGACGTTCTTCCAGCATCCGGCGATTTGCCAGCCCCGTGAGGCTGTCGTGATTGGCGACGTGGCGGATCCGGGCGGCCGCCCGCACCTGCACGGTGATGTCGGTGGCCAGAACGACAACACCGAGATACGTTCCTTCCGTATCGTAGATCGGGTTGATCCGAAGGCGGTAAGGGACACCGCGCGTGCGGGGGCTTTCTTCGGTGCCGTGTGCCGGAATGATTGCGATTTCGCACTCCAGGCCCTTGCGCTCCAGTATGGCGCTGGCAATGCGCTGCCTGTCCTGAGGGTCCTCGATCTGTGTCATGCCGTTGCTGCCAATGCTGAATATATCGGCCAGCACGCGGCGGGCCGGTTCATTCTGGAAAACGATCTGGCCGTTTTCACGGATGATGAGGGCCGCGTCCTGGGTGGATTCGAGCGCTGCGCGGATGCGGCGCCGTTCGTCCCTGGCGACCTTGTCGGTGTGACGTCGAATGTCTGCCATCTCGATGGCGTCGCGGCGGAACACCTCAATGGCGCGGGCGACATCTCCGATCTCGTCAGTTCGGTCCAGACCGGCAGGTGAGTGGCCGTAGTTTCCGGCCTGAATATGGCCGATGGCCACCCGAAGGTGGCTGAGCGGCCGGGAAATGCGCCGGGCGATGTAGAACAGAACCGCTGACGTCAGGGCGAGCATCAGCAGCGACCGGGCAAGGGCAAGCGACACCAGTGCCTGGTTCTCGGTTGCAATTAGTCTGGTCGAGAAGACCAGTTCCAACTCGCCAAGGGGCGTGTTGGGGGCGACACCGGCGAGGACGACCGGCACGACCCGGCTGATCATGCCGCCTGCGGGCGGGCCGGACGTGGCCGTCAGGCGCGCCCGAAGTTTGCCAGTGGTGTCCGTAAGTGTCGCCTCAACAAAATCGGGGTCAAGCCGGAGGGCGGCGAATGTCGCCTCCACCTGCGCCATGTCTGCCTTTGCCAGCGGGACGGATACCGAGCGGGCGGTGATCGTTGCCAGCAATGTGGCCTGTTCCTCCATCTCACGAAAATGGCTGCGTGTCTCATCGCGAATTGCCCAAGCGTCGCCGAGCAATTGAATGGCCACGACGGCAAAGACGACGAGCAGGAAACTGCGCCGTTCGAGTTTGGATACATGGCGGCGTATCATGACCTGATCCACCTGGTCAAAGAGTGTGCCAGACCTTTCTGCATCGCCGACTGACGGCTACACAAATATGCAAGCGCAAGACGTATCATGCCCCTTTTCTCCCCCTATGGCGCAAGCTTGAGGCGAGAAAGAAAACAAACCCTTAACAGTTGATAAAAACGTTCAGGTTTCGATAACGCTTGTGTTTTTGATCTCGCCTTTGACGCCGGCAGCGGCTAGAGGCTCGATATGGCGTCCCGAAGATTGCAGATCGTGCCCCTTGCGGAGGCAGAGAAGGCCCCTTTCCTGCAAAGGCCTATCGCGCTGTTGATGATCATGGCGGCGGCGATGCCGCTGGCTTTCGCTGTATGGTCGGCGCTTCTGAACAACTTCGTCATCGAGGTGGCCGGGTTTGACGGGGCCGATATCGGCTGGCTGCATTCCGTGCGCGAAATACCTGGATTTCTTGCCATCGGCGTCATCGCGATCATCATCTTCGTGCGAGAGCAGGTTCTGGGCATCGTTTCGCTGGCGATGCTGGGTGCCGCAACGGCGGTGACAGCGTGGTTCCCGAGTTTCGAGGGCCTGCTGATCACCACGATGATCTCCTCCATCGGGTTTCATTACTACGAGACGGTAAACCAGTCTCTGCAACTGCAATGGATACCGAAGGCGGAGGCGCCGCAGGTGCTCGGCAAATTGCTTGCCGTGGCCAGTGGTGCGTCGTTGCTGGCCTACGGTGTGCTGGTGGTCGGCTGGAAGTCGCTGGGGTTGAGCTACAACCTTGTGTACATGGTCGGCGGAGGCGCGACGGTGGCGATCGCGGTGATGTGCTTCTTCCTCTATCCTCAATTCGAGGCGCCGGAGCCGCAGAACAAGAGTTTCGTGCTGCGGCGGCGCTATTGGTTGTATTACGCACTGCAGTTCATGTCTGGCGCGCGGCGGCAGATATTCATTGTGTTCGCGGCCTTCATGATGGTGGAGCGTTTCGGGATGGAGGTGCATCAGCTTACGGCGCTGTTTCTTATCAACTTCATCGCCAACATGGTTTTCGCGCCGTTGATGGGTCGCATGGTTCAGCGGTTTGGCGAACGGCGGGCGCTGATGTTCGAGTATGTCGGGCTGGCGCTGGTATTCCTTGCGTATGGTGGCATCTATTTTTTCGGATGGGGTGTGCTGTTGGCTGGGGCGCTGTACGTGATCGACCATATGCTGTTCGCGCTGGCCTTTGCGCTGAAGACCTACTTCCAGAAAATCGCCGACCCGCGGGACATCGCACCGACGGCGGCAGTTTCATTCACGATTAACCATATTGCGGCCGTGTTCCTGCCGGCACTGCTTGGCTACCTGTGGCTGGTCGATCCCGGCATGGTGTTCGGGTTGGCGGCGGCGATGGCTCTGGTCTCGCTCGGCTTGGCGATGCTGATTCCGCGGCATCCCTCCGCCGGGCATGAGACGATATTTCAGAAACGGCTGCTGGCACCGGCGGAATGAGCGGGGCCGGTGAGCCGCGGTTTGTCACCGGCTCCACCCTTCGGCATGTGGTGGTGATGACCGTTGCCGGATCTGCGGGCCTGCTGTTCATGTTCCTCGTCGACTTCATCGCCCTGTGGTGGATCGGGCAGTTGCGGGACGAGCAACTGGTGGCAGCGGTGGGGTTTGCCTGGACGATCCAGTTTGCCGCCGTGTCGGTCGGGATCGGGCTGATGATTGCGACGCTGGCATTGGTAAGCAGGGCCCTCGGGCGCAACGACAATGACGGCGCACGGCGGCTGGCGACGTCTGCCATGGTGCTGACGGTCGGGTTGCAGACAGCGGTGGCGGTGCTGGTGCTGATCTTCCGGCGGGAGATACTTGCCGTTTCCGGTGCCGAGGGCGAGACGCTGGAGATCGGGGCGAGGTACCTCGCCCTGTCCACGCCATCGCTGACGGTCATGGCGCTGTCGATGGTGGCTGCCGCCGTGCTGCGGGCCAAGGGCGAGGCTCTGCAATCCATGAGCGTCACACTTTCCGCCGGGGCGGTGTCGTTGGTTGCGGACCCCGCGCTGATCATCTGGGCAGGGCTGGGGGTGGATGGCGCGGCTTACGGGGTGGCGGTGTCGCGCTGCGTGTCGGCTGCCGTGGGGTTCTGGATGGTGGCGCGGTGGCATGGCCTGTTCGGGCGCCCGCGCTGGGAGGACATCCGTGCCACCTGGGTGCCATTCATGGCCATCGCGATGCCGGCTGTGGCCACGCAGATGTCGACGCCGTTCGGCAATTGGGTGCTGACCCTGGCGATTGCCGAGCATGGCGACAGCGCCGTGGCCGGTTGGGGTGTGGTGACGCGCCTGACGGTGCTGGCCTTCGGAGGTATCTTTGCACTGTCCGGTGCCATCGGTGGTATCTTCGGCCAGAATTACGGCGTCGGGCGGATGGATCGGGTGGCTGCGACCTATCTGGATGCTCTGAAGTTCTGCGTGGTTTATACGCTTGTGGTCTGGGCGGCGCTGGCGGCGGCGGATGGCTGGATGATCCGCTCCTTCGCCCTGTCGATCGAGGGAGCCGAGGTTGTGCGGGCGTTCACGCGCTATGCAGCCGGAGCATTCCTTTTCACCGGGGCGTTGTTTGTGGCCAATTCTGCTTTCAACAATCTGGACCGGCCGTTGTGGAGCACCGGTTTCAACTGGTTGCGCGACGGGCTGTTGATGTACCCCACGGCCTTGCTGATGGGCGGCTGGCTGGGCGCGGCGGGGGTAATCTATGCGCAGGCTGTGGCAGGTGTCATCGTCGGGGTGGTGGCAGCGGCCGCCGGGTGGCACTATGTAAAGAGCCTGAGAGGGCGTGTGCCTGTCGCCGCGCCCGGATGAGGAGGAACAGATGATTTTTGGGCTGGGCAAGAAACCGGAAATGCCGGATGCCGGTGCCGCGATGCCGGGCCGCAGCGAGCCGATTCCGACGGCGGAAACGCATTTCGTCAACGGGCGCAAGTTGCACGGGCCGTTCCCAGAGGGAATGGAACAGGTACAGATCGGTATGGGCTGTTTCTGGGGTGTGGAGCGGATCTTCTGGAAACTGGAGGGTGTGTGGGTGACCGCCGTAGGGTATGCCGGCGGTGCGACGCCGAACCCGACCTACCGTGAGGTCTGCACGGGGCAGACCGGACAGAACGAGGTTGTGTTGGTGGTCTTCGACCCGACGGTGATTTCTTTCGAACAGGTTCTGAAGGTGTTCTGGGAGGGACATGACCCTACGCAGGGCATGCGTCAGGGTAACGATGTCGGCACGCAGTACCGCTCCGCCATCTATTACACCAGCGAGGCGCAGAAGGCGGCGGCAGAGGCGAGCAAGGCACTGTATCAGGAACGGTTGAATGCGGCGGGCCGCGAGGCAATCACCACCGAAATCCGGGCTGCGGGACCATTCTATTACGCCGAGGACTATCATCAGCAGTACCTCGCCAAGAATCCGGCTGGTTATTGTGGCATCGGCGGCACCGGCGTGGCTTGCCCGATCGGCACGGGTGTTGCAACCGAGGCCTGAGCCTGTGGGCGGAGCGCCGATCTGCGACCCGCCAGTGCGCGGCGAGATGGGGCGTTTGCGCCCCTCTTCTTCCTGTTGCGCGTTGCGGGGCTGGTGATTTGCAGCACTCTGACCTAAAGCTCTCGCCGAAGACAGCGAGGGCCTGAGCCATGACCACCTTTACGGCGTTGACGACACTTAAGGCACGCGATGCCGCCGAGCGGCTGGGCGACGCGATGGAACGGCTGGAGCCGGCGCCGACCGGCGTCGGCGTTTTCGAGATCGAGGACGGCAGCGGTACCTGGGAAGTCGGCGGCTATTTCCTCGAACGTCCCGACACGGCTGCGCTGGCCCTGCTGGCAGCGGTCTTCGGTGCTGCGCCATTTGCCGTCAGCAAGCTGGATGACAGGGACTGGGTTGCGCAAGTGCGCCGCGAGCTTTCGCCGGTGGAGGCGGGACGGTTCGTCGTCTATGGCTCCCACGACGCGGCGCGCATTCCCGCGCAGAAGATCGGCTTGCAGATCGAGGCGGCGATGGCCTTTGGCACCGGCCATCATGCGACGACGCAGGGGTGCCTGTTGTCATTGGATGCTCTGATCCGGCAAGGGCGGGTCGCGCGCAACACTGCCGACATCGGCTGCGGTACAGGCGTGCTGGCCATGGCTGCGCGGGCGGCGTTTCATCGTGAGGTGATCGCCGCCGACATCGACGGGATCGCAGTGGCGACGGCGCGGGCCAATATGGTGGCGAACGGGTTTGGCGCGGGTGTGCCCTGTGTACGTGCGCCGGGGTTTCGCAGTGGCGTACTGCGGGCGCGGGCGCCGTTCGATCTGGTGATGGCCAATATCCTCGCCGGGCCGTTGAAACGGCTGGCGCCTGATATGAGCCTGCACATTGAACCGGGCGGTTTTGCCATCCTGTCGGGTATTCTCAACAGGCAGGCGGTGTCTGTCGAGAATGTTTACGAGGGCCACGGTTTCGCGGTGCGTCGGCGTCGGCGCATCGGCGAATGGACCACGTTGACGCTTGAGCGCGCATGAAAAAGCCCACCCCGGGACTGGCGGAGTGGGCTTTCACACCTGTAATCGGCGAGAATATCAGGCGCGGGCTGCGAGGCCTTGCGAAAGCTCCGTGATCATGCCGCGTTCCAGACCGATATCGGCCAACTCACGATCGGTCAGACCGGCGAGGGCCTTTTCCGTCTGACGGGTCAGCCACCAGCGGCGGACGGCTGCATAGAGTTCGTCGGCCAGCGACACGACCTGGTAGACGGTGATTGCGCCGAACGGCGCTGTGCGGGGGGTCTCGATAAGAGCCATCGGGGCATTCCTTGTACTGGCTGAAGTGTTACAATTTACCGGCCGGGGGGCGGTATCGGCTCGGCGCACATATGAGAGTTGCCGGTCCGGCGCAAATGGTATTTTTGCATGGCTCGCATGCATTTTTTGCAAGAGTCGCAGGGGTTTGGTTAACGGTGTCGTTTTCGGATCGGGCCGTGTCGCGAAAGTGCCTCGTCGATGCCGCTTGGCGTCTGTTCACCTTTCGTGCTAAGTACAATTCAACGAAAATGTGAGGCAGATATGCGGGTGATCGGGATCGATCCGGGCTTGAGGCGGATGGGCTGGGGTATCGTTGATGTCGATGGCCAGAAAACGCGGCATGTCGCCAATGGTGTCTGCACCTCTGCCGGGGGCGATCTGGCAGTGCGATTGTGCGATCTGCATCGGCAGTTGACCGAAGTTGTCGCGCGTTATGCGCCGGAGACGGCTGCCGTGGAACATACCTTCGTGAACAAGGATGCCGCGGGCACGCTGAAGCTGGGACAGGCGCGCGGGATCGCGTTGCTGGTGCCGGCGCAGGCAGGGCTGGTGGTTGCGGAATATGCTCCAAATGCGGTGAAGAAGGTGGTCGTCGGTGTCGGCCACGCGGAAAAGCAGCAGGTAGAGCATATGGTGCGGATGCAGATGCCCGGAATCGATATCGCCGGACCGGATGCGGCGGATGCGCTGGCGATCGCGCTCTGCCATGCCCACCACGCGCAATTCGCGGGCAAGCTGGATGCTGCGCTGGCCCGGGCGGCTGGCGCATGATCGGCAAGATCACCGGGCGGTTGGACCATTGCGGGCTGGACTACGCCATGGTCGAGGCCGGGGGGGTCGGCTACGTGCTGCATTGCTCGGAGCGGACGTTGCGAGCGCTGCCCGAGGCAGGATCGTTCGTGGCGCTGTATACGGAACTGGTGGTGCGGGAAGACCTGATGCAACTCTTCGGGTTCCTGACGCCGGCGGAGAAGGAGTGGCACCGGTTGCTGACCTCAGTGCAGGGGATCGGGGCAAAGGTGGCGATGGCCATTCTCGGCACGCTGGGACCGGACGGCGTAGGGCGGGCAATCTCGCTGGGTGATGTGGCGGCGGTGAAGGCGGCACCGGGTGTCGGGCCAAAGACGGCACAGCGGGTGATTCTGGAACTGAAGGACAAGGCACCGGCAGTGATGGCGCTGGGCGCGAAGGGGGCCGCACCGGCCACGGCTGCGGGCGTGCCCGCAGCCCCTGCGGCGGGGCCGCAGGCACCGCAGGATGCGGTGGTGGCCTCTCCGCCTGTTGCCGATGCCGGCATTCAGGCCGATGCGCTGTCTGCCCTTGTAAACCTCGGCTATGCGCCCGGTGAGGCGGCCGCTGCGGTGGCAACTGTGGCGGCGGAGGACGGTGCAGAGGTCTCTGCCGTGATCCGGGATGCACTGCGGCTGCTGGCGCCGAAAGGATAAGTGATGAGCGAGCCCGATCCGGACCTGCGTGGGCAGCAGCAGCCACAGGACATTGACCGCGCGCTCCGGCCGCAGACGCTGGATGCGTTTGTCGGGCAGGCGGAGGCGCGGGCGAACCTGGCGGTGTTCATCGAGTCGGCGCGGCGGCGGGGCGAGGCTATGGATCACACGTTGTTTTACGGGCCGCCGGGGCTGGGCAAGACGACGCTGGCCCAAATTGTCAGCCGGGAACTGGGGGTCAACTTCCGGATGACGTCCGGGCCGGTGCTGGCGAAGGCCGGTGATCTGGCCGCGATCCTGACCAATCTCGAAGCGCGCGACGTGCTGTTTATCGATGAAATTCATCGGCTTAACCCGGTGGTGGAGGAGGTGCTCTACCCGGCGCTGGAGGATTTCGAGCTGGATCTGGTGATCGGGGAGGGCCCGGCGGCGCGGACGGTGCGGATCGACCTGCAACCCTTCACGCTGGTGGGCGCGACGACCCGGCTGGGGCTGCTGACGACGCCGCTGCGGGACCGGTTCGGGATACCGACGCGATTGGAATTTTATACGGTAAATGAACTGGTTAGCATCGTTTCGCGGGCGGCGCGGCTGTTGAATGCGGAGGCGACGCAGGAGGGTGCGGAGGAGATTGCGCGGCGGGCACGGGGTACGCCGCGGATCGCGGGGCGGCTGTTGCGCCGGGTCGTGGACTTCGCGCTGGTGGAGGGTGACGGGCGGATCGACCGGGCGATTGCTGACCGGGCGCTGACGCGACTGGGGGTGGACGACCTCGGGCTCGACGGGGCCGACAGGCGCTATCTCCTTCTTTTGGCTGAAAATTATGGCGGCGGGCCGGTGGGCGTGGAGACGATCGCGGCGGCGCTGAGCGAGGCGCGGGACGCGATCGAGGAGGTGATCGAGCCCTACCTGCTGCAACAGGGACTGATCCTGCGCACGCCGCGCGGGCGGATGCTGGGGCAGAAGGCCTGGGTGCATCTCGGGCTGACGGCCCCGAAACCACCGGGGCAGGGACAGCTTTTCGAGCCGGACTGAAAACGGCGTTTTTGAAGTATGGATTTGGTATGGGTTCGGTATGGTTTTGGTATGGGTGATTGCAGATGAGCAAAGAGCCGCATTTCGGCACCAGACTTGAGGACTTCGAGCCGCTCTGGCCCGCTGAAAAGGTGCTGGCCACCTGGGCCTGGACGGGCCTCATCGTGGTCATCGGCAACGACGTCCCGCCCGACCCCGCCCCCCGCAACCGCCGCATCCGCGCCAGCTTAATCCGCTACCTTGCCCTTGGCGGGTGCGCGGCATGCCGACCGGGGCCGAAGGGCGTGCGGGTGTGGGGTGCGTACATCGATGGCGACGGGCCGGAACGGGCAGAGACACGCGGGCTCGACCTTGAAGGCTGCGCGGTGAAGGGTGATCTGCTTCTGGGCTATTGCCGCATCCCCGAAATGATGCTCCTGCGCCGCGCCAAGCTGCGGCTTCTGAACCTCCAAGGCTCGCACCTCGGGCGGGCGGTGCCGGCAGAGAAGGCCGGCACCGCGCTGTCAGCCGACGGGTTGGACGCTGCGGGCGGTGTGTTCCTGCGCGGTGCGCACGCCACGGGCGAGGTGCGGCTGCTGGGGGCGAAGCTGGGCGGGAACCTCGAGTGCGATGGTGGGACGATCACGGCGGGGGAGAGTGGCAGTGCGCTAAACGCTACCGAGTGCACCGTGACGGGCACGTTTTTCTGGCGGTCCGGCAAAGTGAATGGGGAGGTGCGGCCGGCGCGGGCCGAGGGTGCGCTGGTGCTGTCCGGTGCGAAAGTCGGACACCTTATTGATGATCAAGCCTCATGGCCCGGCAAGGGCGATCTGAGACTTGACGGGTTCCGCTATGGCGCAATCACCGGCGGGCCGGTGAGCGCCGAAGCGCGGTTGCGCTGGCTGGACCTGCAGGAGCCTACGAAGGTTGGAGAAGATTTCTGGCCGCAGCCTTATGAGCAGCTCGCCAAAGTGCTGCGCGAGATGGGGCATCGGAAGGATGCGCGGAAGGTTCTGATCCGGAAGGAAGAGTTGCAGTGGGCGGATGACAAGCAGCGGGTTGGCTACCGGGGCTGGGCGCTCTGGTGGCGGAGTGCGTGGGACTGGCTCTTGCGTTGGACCATTGCTTACGGCTACCGACCCTTGCAGGCGCTTTGGCCACTGGCGGCGATATGGTTTGTCGGTGTGTTGCTTTATTGGACGGCATGGGAAAACGGGGCGTTCAAGCCGAACAATGCCTTCGTACTGAGGTCGGACGAATGGGTGCTGTGCGCGACAACGCAACCCGACATTGCCAAGCTGTCGGCGGAAGAATTTCAGGAGCGAAGCAGGCGCTGGCAGGGCAAGGGTTACGCACATCAGGTGGACTGTTTCGAGGATCAGGCCGAGGCGCGAAGCTACCCGGAGTTTCAGTCGGCGCTCTATTCGCTCGATGTGCTGGTGCCGCTCGTGCATCTGGAGTTGCAGGAATACTGGCTGCCGGACGAGGCGACGACGCTGGGCGCGGTTGCACGAGGGTTCCACTGGGTGCAGATCATCGCGGGATGGGCGCTTTCGCTGCTTGCCGTTGCAGGGTTTTCCGGGCTGGTGCGCAATGACTGAGGTTTTGACGCCCGAGCGGGTGGCGGGGATGTTCACGCAGTCGGATGGGGCGTTTCGGTTTGCGCGGTGGGCGCGGCCGCTGGCGCCGGTGATTTTCGGGACGGATGATGCCTCGCTCGGGCCTTTGAAGGACGGGTTGCGGGTGGTGGCGAGCCTTGCCGACCTCTCGCTGGTGGAAGCGGACCCGGAGTTTGGCTCCAACTTCATGATGTTCTTCTGCCGGGACTGGGCGGAGTTGCGCGACGTGCCGGACATGGGACGGATGCTGCCGGATTTCGACGGGCTGATCGGGCGGCTGGAGGCGGCGGGCGCGAACCAGTATCGCCATTTCGCCCATGAGCCGGACGGCGCGATCCGGTTCTGTGTCTGCCTGCTGCGGATGGATGCGGCGCTGGCGGCGATGCCGGCGGAGGATCTGGCGCAATTACAGGCGGCGCGCAGCCTGCTGTTGTGGTCCGATACGGCGTTTCGCGACCGCAGCCCGCTGGCGCAGGTGCCGGCGGGGACGATCGTGGCGCCGGATGTGGCGGCGCTGATCCGGGCGGGGTATGACCGGGCGCTGCCGGACGCGAGCGACGACCCGGCGCTGGCGTACCGGCTGGCGGCGCGGGCGGGGCTGCTTCTGGGAGATCTGGCATGACGCATCGAATGAGCCTGCGTGTCTATTACGAGGACACGGACATGGCGGGGATCGTATATTACGCCAACTACCTGAAGTTCCTGGAGCGGGGGCGTTCGGATGCGGTACGGGAGGTTGGCTGCGACCAGCTGGACATGCGCGACCGGCTGGGGATCGTGTTCGTGGTGCGACGGGTGGAGATCGACTATCTGGCCCCGGCGCGGATGGACGACGTACTGGTGGTGGAAACGGTGACGTCGAAGCTGGGCGGGGCGACAATGGTGATGGACCAGCGGGTGCTGCGAGGGGAAACGGTGCTGGTGGCGGCGTCGGTGAAGGTGGCGATCATGAGCCTTGGCGGGCGGCCCGCGCGGCTTCCGGCGGAAATTCGCCAGCAACTTGCCACACTGATGGAATAGACGTGGCAGGGTTGCCCGGTATTGCCTTCTCTTGTGGACATTTCAGCGTATTTTCGACACAAACCGACTTTAGTAGGCTATCATAGGCCTCAAGCTGGCATGAATGACCGGCGTTGCGGCAGTACGCGAGAGAGCAGGCAGTATGGAAACGGAAGCACTCGGCGCAGCGAGCGAACTTGATTTTTCGCTTTTGGCGCTTTTTTTGCGGGCCACGATCACCGTAAAGATCGTGATGGTCATCCTGATCGTCGCCTCGATCTGGTCCTGGGCGATCATCATCCAGAAGCATATCACCTATCGGCGCGCGCGGGCGGATGCGGACAGTTTCGAGGATGCCTTCTGGTCCGGGCAGGCGCTGGATCAGGTTTACGAGGAAATCAGCGATGATCCGCGTGGCGGATCGGAGAAGGTCTTTGTCGCCGGCATGAAGGAATGGCGGCGATCGCTGAGCACGGATGCGCGGATGATCGCGGGGGCCGAGGCGCGGATCGACCGGGCGATGAACGTGGCGATCGGGCGCGAGAGCGACGATATCGCCAAGGGGCTGGGCTTCCTGGCAACGGTGGGGTCGATCTCTCCGTTCGTGGGGCTGTTCGGGACGGTCTGGGGCATCAAGTATGCCTTCGAGGAAATCGCGATCCAGCAGTCCACGAACCTCGCCGTTGTGGCGCCGGGGATCGCCGAGGCGCTGCTGGCGACGGCGCTTGGCCTGCTGGCGGCGATTCCGGCGGTGGTGTTCTACAACAAGCTGTCCGGCGATGCGGACAGGCTGAATGCGCGGCATGAAGCCTTTGCCGACGAGTTCTCGATGATCCTGTCCCGTCAGATCGAAGTGTCGGAGGACTGAGCCATGGGCGCGGGCGTGATGCAGAAGGGCGGAGGCGGCGGACGTGGCGGCAGGCTGAAGGGCCGGGTGCGCAACAAGCCGATGGCCGAGATCAACGTCACCCCGTTCGTGGACGTCATGCTGGTGCTGCTGATCATCTTCATGGTCGCGGCGCCGCTGCTGACGGTGGGGGTGCCGGTGCAACTGCCGGAGACGGCAGCGAAGGCCCTGCAGCAGGAGCGGGAAGAGCCGCTGTCCATTACCATGCAGGCAGATGGCAAGGTTTTGGTGCAGGAGACGGAAGTCGACAAGGCGCAGTTGGTGCCGCTGCTGCGGGCGGTGATCGCGCAGCGGTCGGATGACAAGATTTTCCTGCGGGCCGACACGACATTGCCGTATGGCGAGATTGCCATCGTGATGGGCGCGCTGAATGCCGCCGGGTATCGCAACATCGGTCTGGTGACCGATGGGGGCGGACCGCTGCTGAACGGAGCCTCCGGCGAGGGAGGCAACCAGTAACGCGGGATGAAGACAGGGTTTGCCATATCAGGGGGGGCGCATGCGGTATTTCTGCTGATCGCGGCCTTCGGCTTGCCCTGGCTGGACCCGCATGAGCAGAAGCAGGAGACGGTAACCACCGTCGAGCTTATTGACGCCTCCGAGTTCAACCAGCCGCCGCCGAGTGCGCCGGAAGTGGCGCCCGACATCGCGATGACCGAGTTCGAGACCATGGAAATACCGAGCTTCGAGGATGAGTTCGACGTCGAGGTGGCCGAGGCAGATGTGGCACCGGAGGAAACGGTTCAGGACTATGTCGAGGACCCGTCGGAGCAGGACAAGGCGGCCGATCTGTCGGCGTTGCTGGAGGCGCTGGCCCAACCGGAAGTAGCTGTGGACGTGGGCGAGATCGAGGAAGTGGCGGATACGCAGATCGCGACGAACATGCCCGCGACCTCTATTCCCTCGGCACCGCGGGCGCCTTCGCGTCCGACACCCTCGCTGCCGGGAGCAAGCAGTTCAAACGCGCCTCCACGCTCGCCGGGATTGCCGCCGCCGCCGAAGGAATCTTCGCCGAAGATCGACACATCTTCCGACACGCCAAAAGAGGAAGATCCGGTCGAGGAGCAACCTGAAGAGACACCGGTGGCTGAGGAGCAACCGGAGGAGACGCCGGAAGAGGTGGTCGAGGACCAGCCCGAAGAGCCGACACCCGAAGAGTTGGAAGCGCAGCAGCTTGCCTCTGTCCGCCCGCGGGTAAAACCGCGTGATTTCGAAAAGGTGGTCTCTGCGCAGGAACAGATCGCGGCGGTGATGGCCGAGGCGGCAAGGATCAAGGCGGAGCAGGAAGCGGCGGCAGCGGCGGAGGCCGAGGCTGCGCAACAGGCGGAGCAGGAAACGGCGGATGCCGAAGCGAAGGCGATTGCCGATGCGCTGAAGCAGGCGGAGGCCGAAGCCGAGGCACAGGCTGCTGCGGCGGCGGCGCGGGATGTGCCTTTGGGGCCGCCGATCAACTCCGTCGACAGTAGCGCCTTTTTCGCACGTATCGCCGATTGCTGGGTCTTCGATCCCGGAACCGCGAATGCCAACCAGATCGTTTTCACGCTGCGGTTCGCGCTGGAGCCGGACGGTTCCGTGGTGGGTGGCAGCGTGGAGGTGGTCGAACCCTCGGACTGGCGCAAACCGGGTCTGGAGCAGGCGGTGACATCGGCCATTCGCGCGGTGAACCGTTGCGGCAACAAGAACATGATCCTGCCGGCAGAGAGCTATGGCCGCTGGCAGAACGCACAGTTGACGTTCGATCCGAGACGGAAGGCACTTTCCTGGTAAGGTGAGTGCCAAAGGGGCGGAGAGCAGGCAAAGCTTCGCTGACAGAGTTGACCCGGACAGAATGACGCTCAGATAACAAGGCGCGAGAGCAGGAGTGGGGAAGACATGAAACAGGCTTTTGCAGCGGCGCTGACGGCGCTGGCGATGATGATGCCGGTTGCCGGCCTGGCGCAGCCATCGTGCCCGGACGAGACGACAATTTGCGGTACAATCGAGAGTTTCTCGGTCGAGCCGCTGCCTTTTGCCGCCCCGACCTTTGTGCCGGAGAACCCCGGCGCCGCCGATGTCGCCCGCCAGTTGACGGACGTTGTGAAGGCCAACCTGTCTGGCACAGGTCTGTTCCGGGAAATTCCGCCGGAGGCGCATATCGGGCGTATCACCAATTTCGATGCGCCGGTGCAGTTCAGCGACTGGTCGCCAATCAACACCGCTGCGCTGGTCACCGGCTCCGTCAGCACAACGTCGGACGGGCGGATTGCCGTCAAATTCCGGCTTTGGGACGTAGAGTTGCAGCGTGAACTCGGCTCTGGCCAGCAGTTCGCCGGCCCGGCCGGATCCTGGCGGCGCATGGCGCACAAGGTTTCCGATCAGGTCTACTCCCGTTTGACGGGTGAGGCGGGTTATTTCGACAGCCGGATCGCCTTTGTTTCCGAGACAGGGCCGAAATCCGACCGCAAGAAGCGGATCGCGGTGATGGATCAGGATGGCGCGAACGTGACCTACCTGACGGATGACAGCACGCTGGTGCTGGCCCCGCGCTGGTCGCCGGACGACCGCAGCATCATCTTCACCAGCTATGCCAGCGGCAAACCGCAGGTACGGTTGCTGGATGTTGCGACATTGCAGAGCCGCAGTTTCGGTGATTTCGGACAGGTGGCATTCGCGCCCCGGTTCTCGCCGGACGGGCAATCGGTGGTGATGTCGCTGAACGACGGGGCGAACACGGATATCTATCGCGTCGACCTGGCCTCCGGTACACGCACGCGGCTGACATCCTCGCCCGCGATCGAAACCGCGCCGAGCTATTCACCGGATGGCAGCCAGATCGTGTTCGAGAGCGATCGGTCCGGCCAGCAACAGCTTTACGTGATGCCGGCGAGTGGCGGCGAGGGCAATCGGATCAGCTTCGGCCAGGGGAAATACGGCACGCCGGTCTGGTCACCGCGTGGTGACCTGATCGCCTTTACCAAGATCAACCAGGGGCGGTTCCATATCGGGGTGATGCGTACCGATGGCTCCGACGAGCGGCTGTTGACGACGAGCTTTCTCGACGAAGCGCCGACATGGTCCCCGAATGGCCGGGTCATCAGCTTCCTGCGGGAGACCGAAGGCGAGGGTGGTGCGCCGTCTTTGTGGACAGTGGACATCACCGGGCGGAACCTGAAGCGTTTGCCGACGCCGAATTTCGCGTCCGATCCGGGCTGGTCCGGCCTGCTGCCGTAACCGTGCCGAAACGCCGTTGACAGTAGGCGAACCCTTGCAAACATGCTAAAAAGCAGCCAAGGGGCGCGAAAGCTCCGTGGAAAATACTTGGCGAGCAGGCACCGGAAGGCGGTAACAGGCATGAAAACAACGAGAATTCTTTTGGTCGGCATGGTTCTGGCATTGGCGGCGTGCAGCCGTGGCGAAGATGCCGGTGGGTTGTTCGGCAACGGCGGCGGGTCGCTGGATGACAATTTCGGCACCGGTGCGGGCACCGTGCTGGGGCCGGACGGGCGCCCCATCGACCCCAACAGCCCAGCCTATTTCACCCAGGTGATCGGCGACCGCGTGCTGTTTCCCGTGGATCAGCACCTGCTGACGGCGGAAGCGCGGACGACGCTGGACCAGCAGGCCACATGGTTGCTGGCGCATCCGGGCGGGCAAATCACCATCGAGGGCCATGCGGATGAGCAGGGCACCCGGGATTACAACATAGCGCTGTCCAATCGCCGTGCGGCGGCGGTGCGCGATTACCTGGTGACAAAGGGGCTGCCCGACAGCCGCCTGACGATCATTCCGTTCGGCAAGGAGCGACCCATCGAAGTCTGCTCTCAGGAAAGCTGCTATGCCAAGAACCGGCGGGCGGTGACGGTGGTTTCCGGCTTCCCGGGGGCTTGAGCCTTCCGGGGTAACGCATAACGGACATGGGAGAGTGGGCCATGCGGATTTTGGCGATTGCGGTGTTGTGTCTTGTGCCGGGTTTTGCCCCGGCGCAACCGATCGAGGGTGAATCGCTGAGCGATATCCGCACTGATCTGACGGCGCTGGAGGGAATGATCACCGGACTGCGGCAGGAGTTGCAGGGCGGTGCGGGGCAGGTGAACGCCGGGATCGTCAACGCTGCACCGATCCTGGAACGGATCCAACTGCTGGAGAGCGAAGTCACGCGGGTGACCGGTGAGGTGGAGAAACTGCGTGCGCGGGTCGAGAAGGTCGTATCCGACGGCACCAACCGGCTGGATGACCTGAAGTACCGGGTGACCGAACTGGAAGGCGGCGACATCGGCAACATTCCGGCGACACCGCCGCTGGGGACGCAATCGGGCGGAACTGCGCAACCGCCGGCGACTGCTGGCGGCACGGCCTCTACCGATGTGCCGATCACCGGCGCGGTGAGACCGCGGCTGCGCGACGGCACGCCCACCGCCGGGCTGGCGGAGGGGTTCGCCAACGGGACGACAACGCTCGACCCCGTGACGAGCGCGCCGGTGACCACCGACCCGTCCACGACGCTGCCTCCGGTGCCTGACCTTTCCGGCGGCACGGATACGGCGCGGCCGGAACTGGCGCTGGCGGAACAGGAGACCTTCGACAGGGCCAAGGCGGCTTTCGATGCGGGGAACGACGCGCAGGCGACGCTGCTGTTCAACGAGTACCTGTTGACCTATCCCGGTGGTGCGCTGAGCGACGAGGCGCAGTTCCTGCGCGGTGAAGCCTTTGCCCGCTCCGGCGACTGGCAGAATGCGACGCGGGCCTATCTTGATACGTTCAGCGGCCAGCCCGAAGGACCGAGGGCGCCCGAGGCGCTCTACAAGGTTGGGCGCAGTCTGGGAATGCTGGGGCGGGTGCCCGAAGCCTGCCAGACGCTGCAGGAGGTTTTGAACCGCTATCCGGCGGCGTCGCCCGCGATACTTCAGCAGGTGCAAACGGAGCAGCAGACGCTTTCCTGTCTCTGATGGCGGGTCATGTCGGGCCGGAAGCGGCGCTGGCGGCCGGGTTGCGCAATGCTCCGGCCGGGAGGCTTGGCGTGGCGGTGTCCGGCGGCAGCGATTCAGTGGCCCTGATGCATCTGCTGGCGGCAAGTGGCCGGGAGATCGCCGTGGCGACCGTTGATCACGGCTTGCGGGCTGAGGCGGCGGAGGAGGCGAAGGGCGTGGCCGCGGCAGCGCGGGCGCTGGGCCTGACCTGCGATATCCTGGAATGGCGTGGATGGGACGGTGCCGGCAACGTGCAGGATGCAGCGCGGGCAGCGCGGCGGCGGCTGCTTGGGGCATGGGCTGCTGCGCAGGGGCTTGCGGGTGTGGCGCTGGGGCACACGCTCGACGATCAGGCGGAGACGTTCCTGATGCGGCTGGCGCGGGGCTCCGGTGTCGACGGGCTGGCAGCGATGCAGACGGTGAGCCGTGGCGAACATGTGCCGTGGCTGCGGCCGCTGCTGAAGGCGCGGCGGTCGGATCTGCGCGACTGGCTGACAGCGCAGGGAATTGGCTGGGTGGAAGACCCTTCCAACGACGACCAGCGTTTCGACAGGGTTCGGCTGCGCAAGGCAATGCCGTTGCTGGAAGACCTTGGACTATGGCCAGAGCGGCTGGCGGCAACGGCGGACCGGATGGCCATGGCACGAACGGCGCTGGAGGCGCTGGCGGCTGAGGCGGCAGGTGATGTGCTGAGGCCAGATCCGCTGGGATATATGACGATACAGCCGGAGGCGCTGGCAACACTGGCGGAGGAGACACGGCTGCGTCTGTTGGCGGCGGCGTTGAACTGGGTGGGCGGCACGATCTACCGGCCGCGGATCGCAGCGCTGCGGGAATTTCTTCAGGGGCTGCGCGAGCCGGGATTCGCCGGCCGCACGCTGCACGGCGTGGTGGCGGAACCGCTGGGCGAGACGGTGATCCTTGTGCGGGAGCCGGACAAGGCCGGTGGGCCGGTGATTGCCGGGAAAGTCTGGGACGGGCGCTGGCGGACCAACGGACCAGACGGAACGGAGGTGCGGGCGCTGGGGGCGGACGGGCTGGCGCAACTGGGCGACTGGCGGGCGCTGGGACATCCGCGCACGGCGCTGCTGACAGTGCCCGGCATCTTTCGCGACGCGGAACTGATTGCCGCACCCTTTGCAAAGGAAGCAAAAGAATGCGATTGTGTGCTGGTTCTCGGGCCGGCGGCGTTTTTTCAGCGCCTCGCGGGCCGTTGAAACCCCGGCAACGGACCATATGTTATGGGGCTGACAGCGGGTGTCGTGCTTTGCCGGCAGGGAGAGCCGGATCAACAGGAGTCTTTTTGTGGGCAATTCCAAAAACATCGCGTTCTGGATCATCCTATTCGTGCTGCTGCTGGCACTGTTTCAGGTGTTCAGTACGGCGGGGCCAAACGGCAGCGCGCAGGAGGTAAGCTACACGACCTTCCTGGAGCGGGTGGAAGCCAATCAGGTGACCAAGGTCCAGCTCGATGGCGAGAATGTCTACATCTTCGGCACGGACGGGACGCGGACCAAGACAATCCAGCCGCGCGATTCGGAACTGGTGCCGACGCTGCGAGATGCCGGAGTCGAAATAGATGCGGTTCCGCAGGAACAGAGCGGCGTGATGGCGGCGCTTGGCATCTGGCTGCCGTTCCTGCTGCTGATCGGTGTCTGGATTTTCTTCATGAACCGGATGCAAGGCGGTGGCCGTGGCGGGGCGATGGGCTTTGGCAAATCCAAGGCCAAGATGCTGACGGAAAAATCTGGCAAGGTGACGTTCGATGATGTGGCCGGCATCGACGAGGCCAAGGAAGAGCTTGAAGAAATTGTTGATTTCCTGCGCGACCCGCAGAAATTCAGCCGCCTCGGAGGCAAGATTCCGAAAGGCGCGCTGCTCGTCGGCCCGCCGGGCACCGGTAAAACCCTGCTGGCCCGCGCCATCGCGGGTGAGGCGGGCGTGCCCTTCTTCACCATCTCGGGTTCGGACTTCGTCGAGATGTTCGTGGGTGTCGGTGCATCGCGTGTGCGCGACATGTTCGAGCAGGCCAAGAAGAACGCGCCCTGCATCGTCTTCATCGACGAGATCGACGCCGTGGGCCGCCACCGTGGCGCCGGCTATGGCGGCGGCAATGATGAGCGCGAGCAGACGCTGAACCAGCTTCTGGTAGAAATGGACGGGTTTGAGGCGAACGAGGGCGTGATCCTGCTGGCCGCCACCAACCGGCCGGACGTGCTTGACCCCGCTTTGCTGCGCCCGGGCCGGTTCGACCGTCAGGTGCAGGTTACAAACCCGGATATCAAAGGCCGCACAAAGATCCTCGAAGTGCATGCTCGCAAGATCCGGCTGGGGCCGGATGTGGACCTGCGGATCATTGCGCGCGGGACGCCCGGTTTCTCGGGCGCCGATCTGGCAAACCTCGTGAACGAATCGGCGCTGATGGCGGCCCGCACGGGCAAGCGGTTTGTGACGATGGAGGATTTCGAGAACGCCAAGGACAAGGTGATGATGGGGGCGGAGCGCCGCTCCATGGTCATGACCGACGAGGAGCGGAAGCTGACAGCCTATCACGAAGCCGGGCACGCGGTCGTCGGCCTGAACGTGCCGCAGCATGATCCGATCCACAAGGCGACGATCATCCCGCGCGGCCGGGCACTGGGCCTCGTACTGTCGCTGCCGGAGCGGGACCAGCTTTCGGTGACCAAGACGAAGTACAAATCCAAGATCGCGATGGCGATGGGCGGCAAGGTTGCGGAGGAACTGATCTTCGGGCCGGAGAACGTGACTTCGGGTGCCTCGTCCGACATCCAGCAGGTGACACGGATCGCGCGGGCGATGGTGACGCAGTTCGGCATGTCCGAGACACTGGGCAACATCGACTACGCCAATGAGCAGATGACCTACCTCGGCCCGCAGGGCGGGGGCGTCAATGCGGGACCGGAGACCCATGAGGTGATCGACGCCGAAGTGCGCAAGATCGTCGATGAGGGCTATGAGCGGGCCAAGGCGATCCTGACCGAGAAGAACGAGGATCTGCACCGGCTGGCGCAGGGGCTGCTGGAGTACGAGACGCTGACCGGGCCGGAAATCGGCAAGGTCATCCGGGGCGAGCCGCTGAATCGGGGATCCGATGAGGACGATGCGCCGGATCAGGGCGACGACACCAGCGGTATCGCCGCGATTCCGAAGGCAGGCAAGCCGCGCCGCAAGCCGAGTGCCGATGGCGGGATGGAGCCGGAACCGTCCGTCTGAACCTGATGCTGCGTTGAATAGATCAGGCCGTGATGGTTGCCATCACGGCCTTTCGTTTGTCTCACCCCTTGCTGCTGGCTAGGTTAGCGCGGAGCAGGCAAGCAGAACGGACCGACAAAATGCCCATTCTTTCCCCGACCGATCATTATGGCGAAATTACCTGGCTGGGCCGCGTGGCAGACCGGGAGGTGACGCTGCGAGCGGATCCGGTGGAAGCCATGGACTTGCGGTACGAGGGAATCGCTGGCGAGTATCATGGCGGGCTGGTGCGGATGTCCTGCTCCCGCGTCACGTCGCAGTATCCGCGCCATACCGAGATCCGCAATGTTCGCCAGATCACCATCCTTTCGGAGGAGGAACTGGACGCGACGGCGGCGGCGATGGGTGTGCCGGCAATCGATCCGACGTGGGTGGGGGCGAACATCATCCTGCGTGGTATCCCGGACTTTACGCTAATCCCGCCGTCCTCCCGCCTGATCGCGGGCAACGGCACCAGCATGACCGTCGACATGGAGAATGCACCGTGCCAGTTTCCGGCCAAGGAAATCGAGCAGGAACACCCCGGGCTCGGCAAGGGATACAAGGCTGCGGCGACGGGCCGCAGGGGCGTGACGGCGTGGGTGGAACGCCAAGGCAGCCTGAAGATCGGCGACCGGCTGCGCCTGCATATCCCGCCCCAACGCCTGTGGGCGCACGGATGAACGATACCTGCAACCTTCGGCTGACTTGATCTTGTCCGGCGAGCCTCTAAGGTCCGGCGATCAAGATGGACCAGCGAGGGGATGGCATGGCGGCTGAGGTGATTGACGGCAAGGCGTTCGCGGCAGATGTGCGCGGCAAGGTGGCGGACCATGTGGCACGGCTGAAGGCGGATCATGGGCTGGTCCCGGGGCTGGCCGTTGTGCTGGTGGGCGAGGATCCGGCGAGCCAGGTCTATGTGCGCAACAAGGGCAAGCAGACGGTCGAGGCCGGAATGCATTCCGAGGAACACCGCCTGGACGCCGATGTGGATGAGAAGACGCTGCTGGACACCGTGGCGCGGCTGAACGCCGACCCGAAGATCCACGGTATCCTTGTGCAATTGCCGCTGCCGTCGCATCTGAATTCGGACCTGGTGATCAATTCGATCGACCCGGCAAAGGATGTGGACGGTTTCCACATATCCAACGTCGGTCTGCTGGGCACGGGGCAGAAAAGCATGGTGCCCTGCACGCCGCTTGGGTGTCTGATGTTGCTGCGCGACCGGCTGGGCAACCTGTCGGGGCTGAATGCTGTAGTCGTCGGACGATCCAACATCGTCGGCAAGCCAATGGCGCAGCTGCTGCTTGGCGACAGTTGCACTGTGACGATCGCGCACAGCCGGACGAAGGAGATCGAAGCGCTGTGCCGGACGGCAGACATCCTTGTCGCCGCAGTGGGGCGGCCGGAAATGGTGACGGGAGACTGGGTGAAACCGGGGGCCACGGTTATCGATGTCGGTATCAACCGGGTGCCGAACGGTGAAAAGACAAAGCTGGTCGGTGACTGCGACTATGCAAGCTGTGCCGAGGTTGCCGGGGCGATCACGCCGGTGCCGGGTGGCGTAGGACCGATGACGATTGCCTGCTTGCTGGCAAATACAGTGACAGCGTGCTGCCGGGCCAATGGGCTGGAGGAACCGGCGGGGCTGACGGCGTAAGCCTGTCGCCCCGACAATGACACGCCCGCGGTTCGGCGGTCAGGCCGTCTGGCGGATATCCAGAGGGACGGTGCTGGTTCTGCGGCCGGTGAGGATGCAACAGGCATCACTGCCGAAGAGGGTGTTGAGGGCCGGATCGTCGGCCGACAGGCCGCCGGTGTAGGCACCGAAGGCGGGCAGGATCAGCCGGCGCGTGTCATAGACGAAACATGGGCGTGTGACCCGGCCGGCGCGGGTGTGCACGCCGATCTTCGGATGGTAGTGGCCAGAGACTTCGCCGGGCTGTGCGCCGGCTTGCGCGATGTGACGGAAAGTCAGCGGTCCCCGCTCCAGCGCGTCGACGGCGGTGCCGCCAAGGCCGAGATCGCCGGGATCGTGATTGCCTTCGACCCAGAACCATCGGCGACCGGCCATCATTGTGCCGATCTGAATCCGATCCGATTCGTCGAGATGCTCGGCGGCGAGGCCGTCGTCGAAACTGTCGCCGAGGCAGATCACCGTCTGTGGTTCGAGTTCCGTCAACTCGGAGTTCAGGCGTGCGAGTGTTTCCCTGGTGTCGTAGGGCGGAAGCAATGTGCCGCCGCGGCGGGCCATACGCTCAGCCTTTCCGAGATGGAGGTCGGATACGCAGAGAAGACGGGCGTCTTCCCACCAGAGGGAACCTGTGCCACGAGCCGTAAGACGGGCATCCTGCAGCGTGAAACTAGTGCTCGACATGAGGACAACAAAACCGGAACATTATGGCCAAGGCAAGGCTTGCAAGCAGCAAATTGTCGTGATTGTCACGGCCGGTGGTTTTCCGGTCACGCCAGACCGGCCTCCTGCATCATGCGATCAGCCTCTTCTTGCAACGCTACATCTTGTGCAGAGCCCTGAATCGGCACTTTGCCCAATTCGAGCAGAAGTGGGGCGGCGAAGGGCGTGACGTGCGGGGCGACGATATGGCGTGATTCCGGGGCGCGGGAAAGCATTTCCTCTATCCGGTCGAAGTCCACCAACCCGCGCGACGCTTCCTCTTTCGTGATCTTCAGCATCAGGTGATCGGGATCGTATTTTCGCAGTGTGTCGTAGAGGATGTCGGAGGAAAACGTGGCCTGTCGGCCTGTCTTGCGACGGCCGGGCTGGTTGCGTTCTATCAGCCCGGCGATGATGGCGGAGGCGCGGAAGGTGCGTTTCATGACAGCATTTTCTGCCAGCCAAGATTCGAGGCCGTCGCGCAGGCCGTCGGGCGAGAGCAGCGGGCGGACGTCCTTCACCAGTGTCAGGCCCCAGACAAGCACCGCGTAATCATTGGCAACGAAGCCGGTGGGGTTCAGGCCAAGATCCTCCATCCGGCGGGTCAGGAGCAGGCCGAGGGTCTGGTTGGCGTTGCGGCCGGCGAAGGAATAGAGTGACAGGAAGGCGCGGTCGCCGCGCAGAAACGCCTCCGACAACAAGCCCCCGGGGGCGGGCAGGGCTGAGATATCCCGCTGAAGGTTCAACCAGTCGGCCGTATGGGCGGGGAGATCGGCCCATCGGGCGGGGGTGTTGAGAATGTCGATGACCCGTCTGGAGAGTTCGAGCGATGTGGACATTCGCAGGCCGCCGAAGACGGCGATCTTCGGTTGGCGAGATGGTTGCTTGCTGACCTCGATGGTCATCTCGCGCAGGCCCTCGTAGCGGACGGTCTGACCGCCAATGAGGAACGTATCGCCGGGAACGAGTGAGGCGGCGAAGCTTTCTTCGACTTCACCCAGTGGGGCACCGCGGCCGCGCAGGCGGACGGACAGGGTTTCGGTGCCGATGATCGTGCCGATGTTCATGCGCAGTGCGCGGGCTGTACGCGGATCGCGCAGCTGCCACCGGCCTTCCCGCTGCACCAGTCGCTGCCAGCGATCATAGGCGCGGAGCGCGTAGCCTCCGGTGGCGCAGAATTCCAGCGCCTCCTCGAACTCCGCTCTCAGGAGGGCGCGGTAGGGACCGGCGGTGACGATCTCTTCGTACAGTTCATCCGCCGTGAAAGGCGCCGAACAGGCCATCAGGAGAATATGTTGGCAGAGGACATCCAGCGGACCTTCGGCCTGAACGGTTCGGTCGAGATCTCCCTCCATCACCGCTTCCAGAGCCGCGCGGCATTCGATGACTTCGAAGCGATTGGCCGGGACAAGGAGAGCGCGCGATGGCGTATTGTAACGGTGACCGGCGCGGCCGATACGCTGGACGAGGCGTTTGACATTTCTTGGCGCGCCGACCTGAATGACGAGATCGACATCGCCCCAGTCGATGCCGAGATCAAGCGAAGCGGTGCAGACGATGGCGCGCAACTCGCCGGCGACCATCGCATGTTCCACCCTGGTTCGCGCCTCCCGCGAGAGGCTGCCGTGGTGAAGGGCGATGGGAAGATTTTCTTCGTTGTGGGACCAGAGTTCCTGAAAGAAGAGTTCGGCGGTGGCGCGGGTGTTGATGAAAACGAGGGTGGTGCCGGCTTTGCGGATCTCCTCCATGACGGCGCGCGCGGCGAAACGGCCGCCATGCCCCGCCCATGGCGGTGCGTCGTCGGTGTCGAGCAGGCGGATATCGGGCTTTGGACCCGGGGCGGCATGCACGATTTCGGTGATGCCGGGGGCGAGGTATTCGGCCAGAGCCGGTGGATCATCCACCGTGGCGGAGAGGCCGGTGCGGGCGAGGCCGGGCGCGAGGCTTTGCAGGCGCGAGAGGCAGAGCATGAGCTGATCGCCGCGTTTTGATTCGGCAAGCGCGTGGATTTCGTCAATGACTACGCGGGAAAGCCCGGCGAAAATGCGTGGCGCGTCCTCATAGGAAAGCAGCAGCGCAAGGGACTCGGGCGTCGTGAGCAGGATATGCGGCGGATCGGTCCGCTGGCGGCGACGTTGCGAGTAGGCGGTATCGCCGGTGCGATCCTCGACGCGGACGTTAAGCCCGAGTTCCGCAACCGGGGTTTCAAGGTTGCGGCGGATGTCGGCGGCGAGCGCCTTCAGAGGTGAAATGTAGAGCGTGTGCATGCCAGGGCGCGGGTTGGCGGCCAGATCGACGAGCGTGGGTAGAAAGCCCGCGAGCGTCTTGCCGCCACCCGTCGGAGCGATGAGCAGGGTGGATGTTGCGGAAGCGCGGGCCAACAGTGCGAGTTGGTGGGGATGGGGCTGCCAGCCACGGGTTTCGAACCAGCCCTGAAAGCGGGGCGGCAGGCTCATTTCAACGTTCTGATGGCGTTGATGATCGCCCGGGGCAAGGCAGTGGTGGCACCGGCTGGGGCGGTATCGAGGGCGGAGGTAACGTCCTTGACCAGAATACCCATGGTGTTGGCGGGGTCGAAGGCTTCCTCCGCCCAGTCGATTGCGGCGAAGTGGCGGGAGAACCATGTCTGTCCGGAGCTGGTTTCCGCGACCTCGCGGAACCTTTCGCCGGAGATGCCGGCCTCTGCCGCCCAGTCGAGCGCCAGACGGGTGGTGGCGACGGAACTGGCGGCGATCATGTTGTTGAGAACCTTCATTACCATTCCTGCGCCGAGCGGGCCGAGGTGGTGGATGTTTGTACCCATGGCGTCAAACAGCGGCATCAGTGGCGTGATATGGGCGGTGTCGCCGCCGAGCATGAAGGCCAGACGGCGTTCGCGGGCCGCGACAGGCGCGCCCGACATCGGGGCGTCGATCAGTGCCACCCGGGTGGGCAGTCGGCGGCGCAGATCGTGGATGTAGCTGGGCGCGACGGTGGACGAGATGACGAGCGTGGTGAGGTTGGGGGCCGAAGCCATGGCCTGATCGCCGAAGAGCAAAGCCTCTGTCTGGGGGATGTCGCGGACGATGGAGAAGAGGGTGGCGACTTCTCGGAGGCTCTCCACTGGAACGAGGTGAGCGGCGAATTCGCCGAAATCGGTGGCGGGGCGGACATCGTGGGCGACAAGGTTTGCGCCGCCGGCCAGCATCGCCTCCGCCATCGGGCGGCCCATTGCACCGCAGCCTGCTACTCCGATTCTCATGGAAAGAGAATGTGGGGTTTTGCGGAGGCAGGGCAAGGCTTGCGGGCCCCGAGTGTGCGGCTTTGCCGCCCACCGGCCCACCCGCCAGCCATGCCCGCAGTCGGGTTACTCTTCGAGGAAGAGGTTTTCCCACGCGCGGTCGATCAGTTCCGGCGTAAGCTGCTTCGGCAGCCCTTCATAATCGCAGATCGACAGGACCTGATCGATGAGGAAGGGGGCGTGGTAGTTGGCGAACTGGTTATCCCGTTCCGGGTACTTTTCCTTGAGAAGGTAAGTGAGGATCCCTTCGTCCGGCTTGATCTTGTAATGCCGTGAGGTTTTCACGAACACCTTGATGAAGTCGTCCCGGTTGGGGTTATCCACCTTGATCTTGTAGTAGATACGCCGCAGGGCCGCGCCATCGAACATTTCCGTTGGTGCGAAGTTCGTGGAGAAGATCACCAGCGTGTCGAAGGGCACCATGAACTTCTGGCCGGATTGCAGCGAGAGGATATCGAAGCTCGCCTCCATCGGAACGATCCAGCGGTTGATGAGCGCCTGTGGCGGCTCCGACTGGCGGCCCAGGTCATCGATGATGAACACGCCGCCGGTGGCCTTGAGCTGCAGGGGCGCCTGATAAGTGCGGCTGACCTTGTTGTAGTTGAGGTCGAGCATGTCGAGCGTGAGTTCACCACCCGTCATGACCGAGGGGCGTCGGCAAAGAACGTAGCGGGCATCATGCGTGGCCCCGGCGCGGCGAAGGGCGTTCGGGTTGTCGACGCTGGTCTTGGCGAGGGTGTGGACAATTGGGTCATAGACGGAAATGACCTGGCCGCCGTATTCGAGGAACTGGGGCACGTAGATGTTGTCGCCGAGTGCGTCCCGGATGCCGTTGGAGATGGACGATTTACCGGTACCCGGCGGACCGTAGAGCAGGACGGAACGGCCGGAGTTCACTGCAGGACCCAGCTTGTCGAGCATGCCGGCCGGCAGGACGAGGTGCGACATGGATTTTTCCAGCCGCTCCTGGCTGATGACGGCATCGCCGATCTGCTGCTTGGCGGTCTGTTTCCAGAACTGATCCAGGGGCACGGGCAGGGCGCCATAGTATTCCGACTGGGTGAGGGCGTCCAGCGCGCGAGCGCGGCCACCTTCGGTAAGCTGGTAGCGCAATGCCGAGGTCGTCGATGCGCCGCGGGCCCCCAGAGTTTCGATGAGGTTGTCGCCCCGCGCCACGTCGATGAGTTCCTGGGCGAGTGGCGGCACGACGGCGAGCGCCTTGGCGATATCGACGAGATTGGTGAGCGAACGGCGGAACATCGTCTTGAGAAGGATGTCGCGCATCAACACCGCTTCCAGCCCGGTTTCTTCCAGGGTGTGGGGAGACTTGGGCGCTTTTTCACGCTCCGGGTGGTTGGCCATATCGTTCATCTGCGCACTCCGGTTGAACTGATGCGCAACGGTAACCAAGGAGCGTGGCGCAAAAAAGGCTTTTCTGCGTTGTGGTCACTCTAAAAAAGAACGAGTTTTGCGGAAAGAAACCTTTAATAACATTACATTGCCGGCAGTTTCCGGCGGAAACGGAGAATTGGACATGGGCGGAACCGGCGTGCGGCTGGCACTGGTGCTGATTTCGGCGTGGTTGTTGGCGGCGGCGATTCTGCTGGCGCCCGCCACTCTGAAGATTACCGGCCATGAGGGCGACCTGATCCATACGCTGGATCTGGTGTTCCGCATGGCGACAGGGGATGCGCCGCATCGGGACGTGATGTCGCCGCTGGGTGTGCTGACGATATGGCCGATCGCCCTGTTCGTGGAGGCCGGTTTCGGGCCGGGGCGCGCCATTAGACTGGCCGAGGCCATGGTGGCGCTGGTGATGTTGCCGATGATCTGGTGGGCGGCGTGGAGCAGGCTTTCCGGGGCATTGGCCTATGTCTTGGGCATCGGGCTGATCTTGTTGGTGACGGCGCTGGTTTTTGGCGGGACGGTGCCGAGTTCCTCCGTTTCCATGTATTACAATCGCTGGGCCTGGGCGTTGGCGGCGCTGATGATCGTCGTGCTGGTGGTGCCGGAGCGGGTTGCGCGATCGGCGGCAGCAGACGGGCTGCTGCTGGGAGCAGTGGTGGCGGCGTTGGTTCTGATCAAGGTGACGTACGTGATTGCGCTGGCTCCCTGCGGGTTGGTGGCGCTGCTGCACGACCGGCGCGGCCGCGTGTTCCTCTGGGCATTGCTGTCATTGTGTGTCTGCCTGGCATTGGCGACGCTGGCTTTCGGCGGAGTGGAGTTCTGGCGCGGATACCTTCTGGACCTGTTGATCACGGCGCAGAGCCCGCTGCGGCCTCAGCCGGGGGAAACGCTGGGCAACCTGCTGGGCAAGCCCGCATTCTTCCCGGGAACAATTTTGTGCCTGTTGACCATCATCTTCTGGCGCAAGACCGGGCGGGAGCGCGAGGGGCTGCTGCTGCTTTTGCTGGCACCGGGGTTTGTCTACATCACCTACCAGAACTGGGGGAATGACCCAAAATGGCTGGCAGTTCTGGCGATCCTGCTGATCGCGCTGCCCAACCCGGAAGGCGCGAAGGCGTTCTGGCGGGTGCCGGCGCGGTCGTTCGGACTGGGACTCTCGGTGGCGGCGCTGGCCATGATCGCGCCGAGTCTGATCAACATCGGTTCCAGCAGTATCCGGCACGCGCTGATCGAGGATGAGCGGTTTGCGCCGGTGTTCGGTGATCTGTCACGGGCCGATATCCTCGTCCGTATCGACGTCCACCGGGCGCCGCGGACGCGCTCGACCATGACCGGTATTCTGTTTGCCGAAGACCGTTCGGCAGAGGACGGGGAGGGCGAGGATGATGGCCCGAAGGTGACAATGCTGAATGGCGAGGTGCTGCCCGACTGCGCCGTCGAGACGGGGCTGGTTGGCGTGCACCGCCAGATGGCGCTGCAACTGGGCGCGGTAGAGGAAGCAGTGGGGAAGGTGGTGCTGGACGCGGACCTGCTGGATTCGCTGTGGTTGTTCGGGCCGTTCGAGCGGATGGCGGGCGGTGCGCCATGGTACTATGGCGGTACGCCCGGCTTCGATGGGGCGGATTACGTGCTGGTACCCTTGTGCCCGCTTTCCGAGTCGGGACGGCGTGTGAAGCTGGAAGAAATTTCCGAACTTGGCTGGGAGCTCGAGGAGGTGCTGCGCACTGACCTTTTCATCCTAACGCGAAGGGTCCGGACAGGGCCCGATAGCTGAAGAAGAAGAGAGCTGCGCCACTGATTGCGTATCCCATCGGGAACTTGCGTGCCGCCCAACTCTTCCAGTCCGGAGCCAGGTTGCGGATGGCCGCGACGCTGCGGGCGATGCGGTGAAGGACGATGGCGATGAGGTTGGTGTAGCAGAGGATGAAGACGAAGGCCGAATAATCCTCTGGAGCGATGAAGGGTGTCAGTGCGGCGAGGTACTTGGCGTCGCCGGCGCCGAAGGCGTTGAAGATCGCCAGCAACATTAGCACCACGAAAACCGCGAGGCCGATGCAGAGGCGGTAGGCGAAATCCTCGACCGGCAGAACCATCAGGCCGAGGGGGAGGAACAGCGCGAACAGTGCGATGTTCATCCAGTTCTTCAGCAACATGAATTTCAGATCGGTGTAGGCCGCCGTGAAGAGAAACGGCAGGAGGACCACAAAAAATGTCCAGTCAGCACTCATAACGATTTGGTTCGCCTGCCCGCTTTTGTGGTCGTCTGCTCACCGGACTACCGGTTTCGGACGCTTTTCGGTGACAAAAGTGTTCAGAATATAGCGGCGATTGCAATCGCTACGATTGGCTTTGGCGGATAGAAAAAGGGCAGACGGTGGTGACGCCTGCCCTTGATGACGATTTGGAAGCCGGCCTTAGCGGGCCACGTTTCTTTCCAGCGCTGCCAGTTTGCGGACCGCTTCCGGGAAGTGCTGTGGATGAGTGTCCACCGCCTCTTCGAGCAGGCCACGGCCTGTCTGGACATCGCCGTTGCGGATGGCCTGAAGTGCCATGTTGTGCAGCAGTTGCGCCTTTTCGATACCGGTCATCGGCACCACCGGCAGATCGTAGATCTTGCGGTTCGCGCGGCTGATGACGAGGTTGTTCTTGGCACTGAACAGTTTGGGGTTGAAGCTGATAGCCTGCACGAACTTGCCTTCGGCGCCCTTGAAATCCTTGCGCGACATTTTGGAGATGCCCCAGTTGTTGAGGATCGCCGCCGGACGCGTGGTGAGACCGCGGGCCGTCTCGTAGAAGCTGTCGGCTTTCTTCCAGTCCTTGTGGTAATCGGCCATCATCGCTTCAAGGCGATAGCGATCATAGGTTTCGACGGTCGGCGGAATGGCGTTGAGCTGGGCCTCGGCCTTCGCCCAGTCTCCGTTCTGTAGCAGGGCTTCGGAATAGCTCAACCTGTCGTCATTGTTCATCTCGCCCGCGGCGTTCATCTGCTCATAGGCGAGAACGGCCTCCGCGGAGCGGTGGGCGCGCATCAGTGAACGGGCGTAGCCGCGTTTGAAGTCTATGCGCGTCGGTTCGTTGTTAAGGGCATTGCGGAAATAGTTGGCCGCGGCATTCGGGTCCGCGAAGTTCAGCATGATGTCGTTCAGGCCGCTTTCATCGATGACGTTGAGCCCGTCCAGGCTCTCGATGGCTTCCCTGTCTTTCGCTGCATTGTCGCATCCGGCCAGCCCGAGTGTTGCCAGAATCGCTACCGCCGTCAGGTGGGTCCCCCTGAGTGTCATGTGCCTGTACCTCTTATTTTCTGCTCGGGCTTCTTTTGTTATTGCCCGAGAAGAAGATACTGCCCATTGCCCCTTCTTACCAAGCGAAAATCTTCGATTGGTGCCGTTTCGGTATCAATATTTTGCAATTTGTCGTCGAGAAGGCGCAAGTTATCGCGTATGTCGTCTGACGAACCGTTGTCGAGGGCATAGGCAACGCGGAAAAGTTCGCGGGCTTCACCGATCTGGTTGCGTGCGTTCAGCACGACGCCAAGGTTGTTCAGGGCCGGCACGAACTTCTCATCGAGTTCGAGGGCGGCGCGCAGGGTTGTCTCCGCCTGACCCAGCCGTTGCAGCCTGAGATTGGCCGATCCGATCGCGGACAGGACATCGGCGGTAAAGCCGAGATCCGATGCCGCGCGGTAATAGGCCTTCAGGGCTAGTTCGTATTCACCCGCATCCATGAGCCTGTGCCCGATCTCGAGACCGTCCGGAGCTTGCGCGGTGGGCAGGTTGCGCGGGGCGGGGAGGCCGACGCGATCGTTGATCAGGACGTCGGGATCACGGGCACAACCCATGAGCGAAAATATGCCGACAAGGGCCGCCCGGCGACCGATCCGAGCTGGATCCGCAGTTCTCTCGGAGGAAACAACGGTAGAAGAAGGCGGTTTCGTCGGATGGTTTGCGAGATTTGCGGCCTTAGCGTCCGAGCGTTTGGGCAATGCCATAAACAGAAGGTCCAATGAGAATGATCAGCAGCGGAGGCACTGTGAACATCATCGTTCCCAACGTCAACTTCGTGGGTAGCTTGTTTGCCTTCTCCTCGGCCCGCATAACGCGCTTGTCACGCATTTCCGAGGCGTAGACCCGCAGAGCGTCCGCGACAGAGGTACCGAAGGTGGCGGACTGGATAAGTACTGTTACGAAGGCGGAAATGTCGGATACGCCGCAGCGTTCACCCATGTCGCGCAGGACCGTGACACGATCCTTGCCTGCGCGCATCTCGTTGGAGACCATCTCGTATTCTTCGGCGAGAGCGGGATAGCCTTTCTGGATTTCCTTGGCGACGCGGAGGATCGACTGGTCGAGCGACTGACCAGCCTCGACGCAGACGAGCATGAGATCGAGGGCGTCGGGGAAACCGTTGGTGATTTCTTCCTGGCGGGTCTGGCGGCGGCGTTCGACCCAGTAATCTGGCGCGAAATAGCCGATAACCCCGGGGATCAGCACGGAGAGGATCACGGTCGAGAGCCCGGGCTCGTCGCTGCGGACAAGCACGGAAAGTGTTCCGATGGCAAGCGCGACAACGCCAAGGATGAAACGTAGCAGATGGTAATTCGACACGGCGTTGCGGCTTCGGTAGCCGGCCTGTGTCAGCTTCATCCGGGTTGCGGAGAATTCTTTCTCGTTCTGGGGTTCCAGCAGAGGCTTGAAGCGTTCCAACTGGCGGTTGCCACCGTCATAGCGCAGACGGACCGGCGCGGATTTGCCGTCGGCCTTCGGCATGACCACGCCGGAACCCTTGAGCTTGTTGAGCGGATCCGGCTTCGTCTTGAAGGCGAGGGGGGCGGACAGGAGGATCATAAGGATGCCAAGAAAGGCGAGCATGTAGAACGGCCCGAGGGGGCCGAGCGCCGCGTTGATGAACTCCCATCCGTACCGGAGCTGTTCCATATCCTGCTTCTCCGCCTTGTTCCGTCAGACCTTGATGTTGACCATCATGCGCATGAAAATAACGTTCACAAAAAGAAATGCCGCCACAACGATCGCCGCAGGGACGAAGGCCGAGGTTTCCTTTACATCGTCATAGTAGTTCGGGTCGATCAACTGGATCATGATCAGTGCGCCGATGGGGAACATCGACAGGAACCAGCCAGACCAGCGCGCCTCCGCAGTGATTGCCTTGACCTTGCGGAAGAGTTTGAAGCGTGACCGGATCACCTTCGACAGTCCATCGAGAATTTCGGCAAGGTTACCACCGGATGAACTCTGGATGGTGACGGCGACGGACAGGAACTTCACATCCTGAAGGTCAATCCGCTGCGCCATCTTGTCGAGGCTCTCGGTCACTTCCATGCCATAGGTCGCCTCATCGGAAATCATGCCGAATTCCGTGCCAAGCGGATCGGGCATTTCCTGAGCGACGATATTGATCGCAGAAGAAAAGGGGTGGCCGACGCGGAGCGAGCGGACGATCAGTTCGACCGCATCAGGCAATTGTTCCTCAAACAGTGCAAGCCGCTTCTTGGCCTTGTTGTTGAGCCAGACATAGACGGCACCGTAGCCCATTACGACCGAAACGCCGATGCGCACAACGATGCCCGCGCCGGTGAAGAAGGTGAGGGCGAGGAAACTGGTAATCCCGAGAATCACCATGACGACGACGAGAGCCACGGGGCTGAAGGCGATGTTGGCCTGCGCTGCCTTCTCGCTCAGCGGCGCGATGATCGGCAGCCCCATGTTTTCCTTGTGCTGCTCCCGCTCCTTCCGGAGGGTGTTCAGCACGCTTTCCGGACTTTCGCCCTTTTCCAGCAATTCGAGCCGGCGGTTGACCTTGCTTTCCAACCGGACGGATTTGCCAAAGACGATCAGGTAGATGCCTTCGACCATGAAGAAGACACCGACAAAGATCAAAGCATAGATGACGGGTTCAACCAGCATTGCGGTGTGCCTCCACTCTTCTCATTTCCGTATGTGTCACTGACCGGCCTGAGCCACATAGATTGACGTTGGCAGATCATAGCCCCACTGGCGGAACCGCTCCGCGTAGAAGGAGCGCAGGCCGGTGGATTCGAAGTTGCCGATGATCTTGCCGCCGTCGCCGATTGCCTGGCGCTTGAAACGGAAAACTTCCTGCATGGAGATGATCTCACCTTCCATGCCCGTGATTTCGGTGATCGAGACCATGCGGCGCGAACCGTCCTGAAGACGGGAGACCTGTACCAGAATGTTAACGGCCGAGGCGATCTGCTGACGCACGGCCTTCAGCGGCATCTCGATGCCGGCCATGGCGACCATGTTTTCCAGACGGCTGACAGCGTCACGGGCGGAGTTGGCGTGGATCGTCGTCATGGAGCCGTCATGGCCCGTGTTCATCGCCTGCAGCATGTCGATGACTTCCTCGCCGCGCGTCTCGCCGACGATGATGCGATCCGGGCGCATACGCAGGGCGTTCTTCAGGAGGATACGCTGGGAGACTTCACCCTTGCCCTCCACGTTCGGTGGCCGGCTTTCCATGCGGCCCACGTGAACCTGCTGAAGCTGAAGTTCGGCAGTATCCTCGATCGTCACGATACGTTCGGCATCGTCGATGAAGGAAGACAGGGCGTTCAGGGTAGTCGTCTTACCGGAACCGGTACCGCCCGACACGATTATGTTGAGGCGGGTGGCAACGGCTGCCTGAAGGTAGGCTGCCATATCTTCGGTGAAAGCGCCGAAGTCGATCAATTCGTCAATGGAAAGCTTCTCCTTGGAGAATTTACGAATCGAGACCAGCGCACCGTCAACCGCACAGGGCGGAACCATGGCGTTGAAACGGGAACCGTCGGCAAGACGGGCATCGACGTAGGGGTGGCTTTCATCGACACGACGGCCAACGGCGGACACGATCTTGTCAATCACGCGCAGAAGGTGCCTGTCATCCTTGAAGCGGACGCTGGTAAGTTCCAGCTTGCCGCCGCGTTCCACGAAGATCTGGTGTGGACCGTTGACGAGAATATCGTTGACGGTTTCGTCTTTCAGCAGAACTTCCAATGGACCGAGGCCGGTGACTTCGTCGAAAAGGTCGTGGTTCAACTGATCGACTTCGCTGCTGTTGAGCACGACGCCCGCATCGCGCAGCCCCTCGCGGGTGATGACAGCGATTTCCTGGCGAAGTTCCTGATCCGTGGCCTTGTCGAGCACAGCGAGGTTCAGGGTTTCCAGCAGCCGCTTGTGGAGTTCCATTCGCACGTCGAGCAGCTTTTCCTGCCGTTTCGCTTCACGCGAGAGGTCGGCCATTTCCGTCTGGCTGAGTTCCTTCTTCTTTTTTTCCTGCCGTTGCCGTGCCTTGAAGGCGGCTTCTTCCGCGTCAATCTCCAACTTGGGCGGCGAAGGGATGTCCTGGTTGCGCTGATAGCGACGGAACATGGGCAGAATCCTCGGCTTTATTGAACGACGGCGGCCTTGTCGGCGACCATGGCGTCAAAGATGGATTGGGCGATACTCTTGAATTCTTTACGAAGAGCGTTTTTCGGGGCGCTCTCGGCCAGCGGCGTGCCTTCGTCGCCGGACGAAAGTACGGCCTTGCCACCATCAGGCAGCATGATGTTGATTTCGACACCAAGGCTCTCGGCCAGCCTCTTGGCCCGGGCTTTGCCGTTGATGTCGGTAAAGCCGGGGGCGCGGTTCAGGGCGAACTGGACCTTCTCGTATGGGAGGTCCTCGGCCTTCAGGGCGCGCAGGAAGCGCAGGCAGTTCTGGGCGGATCGCATGTCGATTTCCATGACGGCGAAGAACGTCTCGGACATGCGCAGCACGTTGTCGGACCAGTGGACGAGTGCCTGCGGCATATCCACAACCACGAAGTCGTAGGAAGACTGCGCTATCTCCAGGAGTTTGGTGATGTCCTCGGGGGCGATGATGTCCAGAGGCAGCGCATCCATTGGCGCTGTCAGTACGGCCAGGCGCGTTTTGTAGGAGGTAAGGGCCTGACTTAGCGAATCATGGTCTATTCCATCAGCGTCGGAAATCAGTTCGTAGATCGCCTCGCGACGGGGGAGATCGAGATATGTCGAAACCGAGCCGAACTGGAAATTGAAATCCAGAAGGCAGACGCGCTTGTCCGTTTTCTTGGAGAGCAGGGCCAGTTCCCAGGCAATGTTGACGGCGAAGGTCGTGGAGCCGACGCCACCGGCCACACCGTATACCGGCATGATGATGCCTCGGCGATTCCGCTTCTTGTCGGCGGCCGCATCTTTGGGTGCGGCCTCGAAGGAACCGCGAAGGCGGGAGATGGCATCGGCCAGCGCGCCGTCGGGCATCGGGTACGGCGTGAAGTCATCCGCGCCGACACGCAGCAACTGATGAAGGCCGGACGGCGAAAGGTCTTTCGCCAGCAGCAAGACCTTTATTCCATGGTCTCGCGCCGTCTGGATCAGTTTGGTGACGGGGGCGAGGTTCCGCTCATCTTCCGAACTGACGGCGACAATCGCGATTTCGAGATCAGGGCCGACTCCGGCCTTGATTGTGGCTTCACCCTTGTCGAGTTCAAGTGGCGCCCAGCGCCCGGCGATCTCGGCATTCAGGCTGACAGTCATATCCTGGAATTCGTCGTGGTTCCGCGCGATCGCGAATACCTCGACCTCTTCAGGTTTAGCCTTCAATAATCCCATCGTCTGCGCCCCATTCTGAACACGCCCGTATCCGGCCAGGCCGGTTCCGGTGCCGCATGAAGTATACTGGCATCAGGTCCCACTCTCATCTTGCAATGCGTGCGACCAGACCCCAGACACGGATCATACTCCTACCGAGTTTCACAAGTCGTGTAAAACATTAGTGTTTTCCGTAAAAAAAGTGTTCAAAGTGAGACGAAACGGTAACGGTGTTGCCACGGTTTCGCCCAAAGCACGCGTGAATCGGCGGAACATAGCCAAATCTAGCGCCGGGCTCGTGCCCGCTGCAACAGCAGAATGCCCAAGTTCAGCGCAATGGCTGATGGGCACCCAGACCGGGAAGCCGAGATTCTCCGCAAAATTGGCTTGCACACCTTTCGTACAGCCGAGGCCACGCATGTCGACCCCGAACCAGAGATTCGAGGACGGGCGAGGGTAGGACACGCATCGCGAAACTGGTCTTCCAAAACTAAAAAACCGCCGGGTGGTGCCCGGCGGTCAGTATAGTGGTGATGAGTCTTGTTATTGACGTTCAGAGATCGCCGGCAACGTAGCCGAGGTAGTAACCGTTGGCGTATTTGCCATCGAGATCAGACCCTACATAGCCTCGTGCGAAGCCGATTACCTCTGTGACGGTGCGCCGGTTCAGACGCTCCCGGTTCTCGGTGTTGACCAGCGGACGTGTCTCGCCGAAGGAGGACACCGCCTCCAGCTTGCTGCGCTGAACCCCACGGGAGACGAGGTAGTTCACCGCTGCCTGCGCACGACGGAGGCCGAGACGCTGGTTGTATGCGTTGGAGCCTACCTTATCCGTGTGGCCATAGACCCGGAAGTGGATCGCCGGGTTGGCGCTGATCCATGCGGCCTGACGGTCGAGAGTCGCCCGGGCTTCGGCATCAAGCTGCGTGCTGTTGAACGCAAAGTTGATCATGTCCGGTGCTGCTGCGCGGAAGCTGTTGGAAAGATCCGCAAGGACGCCACCCTTGAGGTAGGCCGACTGGGCGACAACGTTGTTGGCGTTCGCTCCGCCAAAGGCCTTGGATGATGCGTCCTGTTCGCCCGCAGTCGTGTAGAGGCCCTGTGCTTCACACCCGGCGAGCGCGATCGCGACCAGCAGGGGGGAGGATTTGAGGAGAATTCTCTTCATCTGTCTCACTCCATCACGTAGCCGTAGGAGCCCTGGAAGTCCTGCTGTGCGATATCCTGCACGGCCTGGCTGCCGGAAGTACGACCGTTGACAAAAAGTTCTAGCTCATTCGGGATCCGCAGCCGGTCCGTCGGCAGCGCAAGCGCTGTGCCATCCGTCGGGGTTACGAGATGCGGTGTGATGATCACGACAAGCTCACTCTGCTCGCGCCGGAAGGACGTGGAGCGGAAGAGGGCGCCGAGGATCGGGATATCACCGAGCCAGGGAACCTGACCCACGGAGTCCGTGAAGTCGTCCCGCAGCAGTCCGGCGATGGCGAAGCTCTGCCCGTCACGCATTTCCACGGAGGTCTGTGCGCGGCGAACGTCCAGTGTCACGGCACCAACCGCAAGATCCGTCGTGTCGATCGACGAGACTTCCGTCTCGAGGATCAGTTTGATCAGATCGTCGTCGATGACGAAGGGTTGGAAGTTCAGGCGGACACCGAACTCCTTGAACTGAACGGATGTGCTGTCTTCCGTCCGGATCGGAATACCGACTTCGCCACCGGCGAGGAAGGATGCCGTCTCGCCAGAAATGGCGACAAGGTTCGGTTCGGCCAGAGTGCGCACGACACCTTTGTTCTCCAGTGCTTCCACGAGGGCATTGAGGGCGAGATCGCCGATCGTCGCCGTCGCGCCTATGGCACCGAATGTGTCACCGCCAATGATGAATGGTGGTGCATCATCAACTACGCCAACATCGCGACCGCCACCGATAACGCCAACGTTGGTGTCATCCGAGATCGAGCCCACGATGGTGGAGTTGAGTTCCTTGGCAACCGAGCGGGACATTTCCGCGAAGCGCACTTTCAGCATCACCTGCTGGGTTCCGCCGACGACCATGAGGTTTGTGACGCGGCCTGGCGCATAACGCTCTGCCAGTTCGATGGCGCGCGAAAGCTTGCGGGCGCCGGAGATGCGACCCGAGAGCACGATACCGTCGTTCGCGGTGCGCACTTCGATATCTTCCGAGGGGAGGATGTCGCGAAGACGTTCCTTGAACTCTGCCAGGTCGGGTGCGACCTGCACATCCACGTTGGTGACCAGACTGCCATCCTCTCCCAGGATTGTCAGTGTTGTCCGACCCGGTGTCTTGCCGAGTACGTAGATTGTGCGCTCACCCAGCGTCGCGATGTCGGCGATGCTCGGGTTGGCCACCGACAATTCGCCGAAGGGGCGATCCGCCTCCATAACGACGGCGCGGTTTACCGACACCGTAATGTTCGAGGATGTAGCCCCCCGAAGTACTTTCAGCACACTCTGGGCGCTTGCGGGCGTTCCCATCGGCGCTGCCAAAACACAGCCGATCAGGCCTGCTTTGATCAAACGAGTCCAAGTCATGATTTCCTGCCTCTCAAAACCACTATGAATTGCCAAGGCGCGTACATTGCACGCCCATTGCACGAGGGAGGATGCGAGGAAATCCAAAAAAACACAATAATCAGTGTGTTACGGATATAAATTGATGTGGATAAGTCACACAGTGCTGATTTTGTCAAAAATTTCAGCCTTCAAAGCGGTGTTAAAATAGCCGTGACAAGCTGCCGCAGAAAGCAAAATGGGCGGACGCGTTTGTCGCGACCGCCCAGTTTGGATTTAAAGTAGTACTACCTCGTACCTGACGTGGCGTCAGGGGCAGGGGACCTCGATGCGAGTGACCTGGAGTTCGCGGCGGATGGTGTTGAAGCACTTTTCTTCTTCCACTTCCTCGACCACTTCCTCTTCCTGGAGGCCGAGCATGCTCTCCTGTGTCACTTCCAGCAATTCACCCATGATCTGCTCTTCCTCTGCGCCACGTAGGGCGAGGGACAGGCGGCCGGAGGCCTGTGCCTGGGCGAGTGTCGCGACGATGAGTGGGGTTACTTCCACTGTCACCGTCCGGGCAACGGTCGGGCGGTTCGCATCTTCATCGGCGCTCTGGTCGATGGCGATGATGTCGACATCTTCCATGAGAAGTTTTGTGACAGGGCGCCCACGCTGCTCACCAGACCAGAAGACATCGACCCGGTCACCAGGTTGCAGGAAGCCCGAAACGCCGGTGAGCACGTCAACGCGGATCGTGAAAGCGCGCATGCCCTTGTTCAGCATCGAGGAGACGCCGGCATCCTGGCCGAAGCGGGTTACCTTACGGTCGGAAATGATTTCGCCCGGATCAACGGTGCGCAGTACCGCGCGCGGCGGAGTGTCGTCTTCGGGACCGAAAAGTTCTTCCATCGAGGTGAAGGCGTTCTCAGGTACGGCATCCTTGGGGAAGGACACTTCATATGCGTGCTCCCGCCGCAATTCCTGACCGTAGCGGAGCTGCGTCTTGGCGAGAATGACACTTGTCGTCTCGACAACCTTGGCTGCCTTTGCGTTGAGCATGCGGTTTTGTGCCTGCAGGCCCTTGAACTGTTCCATGGCAAGGTAGGCGGCAAAGCCGGCGATGCCGATCCCGAACAGAAAGACGAGAGCAAAGACGATGCGCATGGATTTTCAATCCTCTTTCGTATGAAGCTGCGGGAACGCTCGCGTTCACCACCTATCAGTACACTATGTCAGGCTGGAGATTTCATCAATCAGCCCGATCACATTTTTAGGTTACCAGTGAATCATTCACTGAAACCAATTCGCGAAACCTGTGAAACGGAAGATTTGACCGTTGGCTTCGCTGCCGGGTTATCTGAGTACGTGCCACTTTCAGGTTCGCTCAGAAACCCGTCAGAATGACAAGCGGCCCCGTAAGGGGGCCGCCTGCGGTCTATTCAACTCGGTAACGGCCCGTTTCTTGCACGGGCCTCACCTTATCAGCCGCCGATGGCCGATGTCAGTTCTTCCAGGATGCTGGATGCGGCGGAGTTAACACCGGAGCGAACGAAGATCATGAGAAGAACGGAAACACCGACGATGGCGGCGGTCAGCACGACCCAGTCAACCGTCACGGCGCCGTCTTCTTCTTTCAGGAAAACGTTCTTCAGTTTCTGCAGGTTGGATTTCAGCATAGTATTTTCCCTCCAAGGAAAAGGATTTCAAATTTGTCACATTACGACGAGCCCGAGCGAACACCACCAATGCCTTCTCAAGCCAGCCGCAGAGTTACTCTAGCGACCGTGGACATAACAACCTGCAATTCGGGCAGGAATTGGGCGGGTTTTGGGGCTATTTGGTGTAGATATGTTTAAACAGATATAACCATATGATTTTCAAGCATTTTTAGGGTTAAACTTAGTTGCTGAAATATGAATTTTTAGGTCCGTGTGGTCCAAAGTGTTGCCGTTTATCCCTTTGAAATCGTTTGTTTTCGAACGATTCTTGCGTGAATCGCGCTGAACTGTAGAATCAGATTGAGCGCACCATCAAGAGTGCCCGATCGAGTGAGGCATATGCGGACAATTCTAATGATCACCGCTTTGTCGGCGGCAGTACTCGTTGCTGCGCCGGTTGCGGCACAGGAGCCGGGCGCCGACGGTGCGTCGTCTTCGTTTACATTCAAGCGCGTCAAGCCGCCGAAAGCAGGCGCACGAAAGCTGATCAACATTCAGGTGGAAGAAAAGGTCGTACCGAAACGCGAACTGGAACACGTGCTGGAGCTGCCGGATCAGCGGGACCCCGAGGGGCCAACGGTGGCACGCTTGCCGGATACATCTGACTCCCACAAATGGTTCTGGGGCCAGATGTCACCCCGGCTGGCGGATGCAGGATATGGCAAGATGGCACAGGCGCTGCGGGTGCTGGCGCAAAATCCGGGCGACTCGGTGAGGATAACCCCCGATGAGGCCACCATTGCCCGCATCGTTCGGGATTTTGGTGGCGACATACTCAAGGCGACGGTCGGCACGGAG